>JAJZLX010000139.1 GCA_021850555.1 Pseudomonadota bacterium
GCCTGCAGACCCTCGGCGCCGACCGGCGCCCGTTCAACTCAGGGGTGGGGGATTTTCAAGCGGCCACAGGTGGGGGATTTTGGGTGGCCGCCAGGGGGCAATGTCCCCGTTGTCCCAGAACGTGCCTTCCCACCCGGCAATGCGTCCCTCGTCATGACAGCGGGGACAGAACCAGAGCACATCGTTGTTATCGACGTCGAAGAAGAGGGTGAGCAGGGTGCCACAGGGTTTGTGGCCCGGCCGTCGCCGGCAACGCAGCGTCGTCGGATCGTCGTACTGCGTCGCCTGGGAGACGATCTCCGTCCAATAGGCGAAGAGGCGCTGCGCCCGCGGCGGCAAGGGCGCCACCGTGCCATCCGGCAACAGGAAATGGCGCAGATCGATGACCCAGGACTTGATCATGCGTCCCATCAGTGCACGACCCGGTCGCCGGACTGCGGGGACCCGCAGCAGCGCTTGTATTTCTTGCCGCTGCCGCAGGGACATGGGTCATTGCGCCCGACTTTGGGCGCGGCGCGCTCGTAGGGCTCGGGCGGCGCGCGCCGAGCGGCCGCCTGCGCATACGCCAGCCGGTCCTCCTTGAAGTACCGGTACGCGCGCGCCGCGCCGGCGAGCATGTCCGTCCACATCGCATTCGACTGCTCCTCCGTGAGCGGCTCCTTCGGCCAGGCGGGATCGACCTCCCCGGCTACGATCGGAACGTAGCGCACCAGCTCCTCACGCTCATCATGGAGAATGCGACTCCACCCCTCCCGGGCGAGACGGATGCCGTGCATGTAGCCGCGCGCCCAGGCGCGGCCTGGGACACCGTCCTCGCCGGGTTCGTCCCGGTGGGCGACGTGGAAGGTCTCGCGCTCGAAGTCCTGCGCGATGGCATTCCAGAGGCGCATCAGCAGCCCCATCATCTCCTGCACCCCCGCGAGGTCGCCGAGCAGCCCGCCCTCGCCGAGGGTCCCGCCGAGAATCACCGGCAAGTACTCGTGCGGCATGACGAGGGCGGGGCTCGCGACGAGCGCGCAGAAGAGACCGTCGATCCCCTCGAGCGAGAGCGCGCCCGGGTTGCGATTCGCGGCGAGAAGCGCCGCCAAGCGCTCGATCTCAGCCTCGGAGAGCGATGCGGACACGGTGCCGGTCATGCATCGCGCGGCAAGAGGTCATAGCGCTTAAACCAACGATGCAGATCGCGATCGCCGTTCTGGAGGTGCTTGTGGACCTCGCGCTTGCCCAGCCGGTCGTAGTTCAGGTAATCGAGACACGCATTGGCGAGCTCGGTGTCGAGCGCCCGCAGCTCCCCGAGGTCGAACGGATAGTCCTCGCCGTTGTAGACCCCCGCCAGGAACTTCACCAGGCGGCGCGCCTGCCCGGTACCGGGATGCGCCTCGATCCTCTCCAGGGCGGTCATGGCGCGGCTGACGATCTCGCCCTCATCCCGCGCCAGGGTATCCATCCGCGGCCGCTCGCCGGCAGCGATCGCCGTGATGGCGCGCTCGAATTCATCGAGCTGGCTCGCCGGGATGTCGGCCTCGACATGGACCTTCTTCCCGGAAGGGGGCAGGCGGGTGACGTTGCTCATTGGGGGCGTCGTCCGAGGGGAAACCGGCTCCCATTATGAAACCGACTTATGAAACACGCAAGCCTTTGATTCGAGCGGGGCAGGGCGGTGTTTCAGAACTTACCCTTTGCGCAACGAGAGGCTGTATCGTCGGTTACCTGAACGAACGAGTCGCGGCCTCGGGCAATCCGCGCAGCGCCGGAAAAGCGCTCGCCGGCCCGCTCGGCATGCTGTGGCGGGTATTCCGCGTCTTGGCCTCCATCTCGGTCATGAATCGACGTGTATCGCGGCTGAGGTGTCCCAGCGCGAATAAGGAGGCGAGAGGAAGAAAGCAGGACCGCTCCTCAAGCCGGGCTGTGCGGCTTTCAAGCCATTCAAATCTGGAGAAGCTCCGCAGGAAGCTGGAAGTTCCGCCACGAATAGCAAGCACGTAAGTGCCGCAACGTATTCTGCCGTTTAACGGCAACATCTATGGTCTCAGCAGAAAACGTCTGTACGAGATTACGCAGCAGATAGTTGGCATCATTCACGTCGGCAGCTTGCTCCAGCGGCGAGATAGTGTACGTGCTGAATGCCTCACCGCCCTTGAGTGGCACGTCGAACTTGACGAGGTGAGTCTTGCGGGACTGATTTCTCAGCCACAGCGCAACTTGCTCGTTGGCTTTTGGAGTTACCCATATGGTTGCGCTCTGTGCAAGTTCGTAGGCGGCGGCAGCCTGGTCGATGGCAGGTCCGATCAGGAAATGCTCAGATAACTCAAAATCACCGAAAGCGATGGCGCCCCGGTAAGCGAGCGGCATTTCCGATCGCAGAACGCGGTCCAGAACCCAGCTCAGGACGTCCCCCAGATATATAACCGACATCGCCTCTCGGTTTTCGACAGTTTCGGGGAGGGACATGGAAACGGCGATCGCGTCGGAAAGGAACGTCGTAGAGCACTGCATCCAGGGTTGATGTTCGAATTGCGTCTTGATTCGTTCCTCGAACCAGGTCTTGACATTCGTTAAAAATACCAACACATCGTCTGGATTATGGCGGCGCCAGATTCCCCGGAATCCAAGGGCGTCGATCAGCGCCACTGCGCCTGTTTTCATGTCGTTGTGCGCCCCAGTCGCTTGTACGTCACCACGTACGAGTCCATCGCCTCACCGCCGCCACGAAGCGACGTCTTGCGATCGGAACCTGTCGGTCGACCGCGGCGGACGAGCTTCTTCCCACGATAGAGGTCAGCCTCGGCGAGCCATTTTTCGGTGATCTCTGGGGCGTCGACAGAATCCCGCCGGATTCGGCGCGGACCTTGTGATTTCACGCTCATTGGGCGGTTCAGGCAACCGCCTTCTCAAGGAGCATGCGCACGTAGCGCGTGTAAGGGATTCCGCGGGCACGGGCCTCGGATTTCACCGCATCCAGGAGGCTCCGCGGCAGCCGCATGTTCAGGGCGGCGGATTTGGGCTCGACCTCGAACCGCATGGGCTTGAATCCCGAGAGGTCGTACTGGGTCAGGTCCGCGTTCGCGACGAATCGTTCAGCCGCGGCGTCACTCCGAAGGGATGGCATCTTCTTGAGACGACGAGCTTTCATAGTGATCGATCTCCTTCTTGTGCATGTACCGGGCGCTGATCGGCCGGATGAGCGTCCTGCCGCGGATCGTCCGCGGCATGAACACCAGGAAGACGTAGCGGCCTGTTCGCGTCTTCCCGATCGCGCGCATGCGCGGCTCGCGGGGATGAGGGTCGGCCATGACGGCCGGCGCGCCCTCGAAAATCTCCTCGATTTCCTCCCGGGACACGCCATGCTTGCCGCACTTCGGCCAATTGCCTGGATCCCAGTCGAAGCCGGAGAATTTCATGGTCGAAGCCTATACAGTTGTGTAGACATTTGCAATGCGGCGAAGTTCCCGGCACGCCGGCGGGACCTTTGGGCGCCACCGGCGTGCCGCAGCAGCGGTCGGATCAGCCCCGGCGCTGTCTCAGTAGAAGCCGCTTGAGAGCGTTGAACTCGCGCCGAGGCATTCCTTCGTCGGCGACTCGCGCGACCGTCGCCAGGACCTCGGCCTGCGGAGCGCGATCGTGATCGCGATCGAGCTCGAGCTCTATGACGAGCCGCCCGCTGCTCACATGCACCTTGACCGGGACGCCGGCGTGAAAACCGGCATGCTGGAGCCAGGCGCCCCGCAGGAGCAGCTGGGGAGCGCGCGTCGGGCGTCCGTTCGGCCCTTGGACGTCGCGCAGCGAGTTGCACACGGTGAGCCGCCGGAGCGCTGGCTCGCGAGTGTCTTTCTGGGTGAAATCGCGAGAAATGGGATCCTGCGCCGGCGCGGGATCCGGGATAGAGTGCGTCGTAACCATGGCTGAGTACCTCTGATCGGGCTGTGGCCAGGCGCCGGACGGTGCTTGAACGCCGTCTGGTGCCGCTTCGTGGCCTGGGGCGGGATTGCCCGAGTTGGAAACCGCACGCCGCGACGCAGCCGTCAAGGCCGCGCGCAGCGCGCTCGCGAGCACGGGCCGGGAGGCCCGCGCGGAGGCCTTTACGGCTGCGTCGCGGCGTGGCACAACTGGGACGAGAGGCAAGCCCGCCCCACGTCTGAATGTCAGAGGGCTCGGTCGCGCCTTTTATGGAATTGCCGGACTCGCGGCCGAGAAGCGGCCGCATAGGAAGACCGTCGAGCCGCGATCGAGAGGGTACCCGCTACCTTGGTACCCCCCGAAATCTCCCCCGCCTACGCCGGACTACGTATTCACCTCACCGCGCGGAGATCGCATCCCCTATCGGCGCCGCCCTTCCGGCAACGGCAGGGCAACCACGTTGCCACCTTCCGGAGTCACGGTATGAGCATCGATATCGACCCGCTCGAGCAGCTGCGGGGAGACGTTCCAGCGTTGTCCGTCGTCGGTGACGATGCTGACGGTCTTCCTGTTGTAGCGGGTGACCATGCCGGTCACCGATGGGCGGCCCTCCGGGTGGAACCTCACGCGCTCGCCGATCCGGAACTCGAGCATGGTGACGTGCGTCTCGAGCTGCCGGAGGAACCGGAGCCTCGCGACGATACGGTGGTTGAGGTCGATCAGCTCGGCCTCGGTCAGTCGGTCGATGTCTATCGTCACTTCGGCTCCCCTGACTGTGGTGGCTCCGCATTGGCGAGATAGAGCTCGACGCGGTCCGTCGTCCAAGTAGGAACACCGGCGCCGAAGAAATCCCGGTCCTCGGTCCAAATGGGACATTCGAGCGCGAGCGCGCAGGCGATGACCGGCCAATCATCCGCGTCCACGCGCTCGATGCGGGCGCGCGCGGTGGCTTGGTATTTTGAATACATGGGCTGGGGACATTCCTGCACCAGCCGGCCCAAACGGTCATAGACCGCCATGGCGCGTTCGAGGGGCATGCCCGCCTTGCCGGCGAGCGGCGGCAGGTGCTCCTCCACCTCATCGAATGCGGTATCCGGTGCGAACAGACCGAGCTTGGCCGCGTAAAGCTCGATGAGCTCTCCCACCCTCTTGCCGAGAACCGCCCGCAGCAGAATGTTGGCGTCCAGCACCAGCGAGCGATCAGCCACGGCGCCGCTTTTCCTTCCTCAGCCTGTCGAACTCCTCGACGAGCGCATCTTCGCTGACGCCGTGCTCACGCATCCAGGTCTGCAGCGCCTCGTGCGCATCCCGATACGCGGCCAAGTCCTCCGCCTCTGGCCGGCGGCGCACGGGGATGTAAAAGCCGACCGTGCGGCCGTGCTTGGTGACAGCCACGGGCTTCTCGGCCTCGGCGTATTCCCCGAAGCGGTGGCGGAACTCGCGCATTCCGACTTTCGCGGTGTCCATGGGATGGTCTCACATGTATAACGTTGAGTCACATTGTTACACAATTTCAGAGCACCGACAAGCTGACCGGACTTCGCGGCCATCGGGTCAAAAATCGAGCTCCAGCCCCCGGGACCGCGAACGCTCCTGCTCCAGAGCCTTCTGCCGCTCGGCGGCGAGCTCCTCCTCCCGACCCCCCTCCTCGTCGAAGTCCGCGAAGTAATCCGCGTCGCTCTCCCGCCCGAGCCGCAGCACGATCTCCTTCTCGTCCTCGAAATCCGCCCTCCCCGCATACAGCGCCGTATCTTCCTGGTGCCGGGAGAGCGCCACGTACGAGAGGTGCGCATCCATCCCAGGCGTCGCCAACACGAACGTGCGCTCCACTGTCGCGCCTTGGGCTTTGTGCACCGTGGAGGCGTAACCGTGCTCGAGGTGACCGTACCCGGTGAGATCGATGAATTTCTCGGCGCCATCATCCAGGCGTACCCGCACGGACTCCTCGCCGAGCTCGAGCACCGTGCCGAAGGAGCCGTTCCTCACACCCAACCGCCTGTCGTTTTGCGTGCAGACGATCCGGTCGCCGGCGGCAAGAGCGATCTCGGCGCGGCGCTCGCCTTGGCGGAGCTCGTAATGCCTCTCCTCCCCGAGCCGCCCCTGCGCCTTGAGCCGCGAGCGGATTTCGGCGTTGAGTTCGGCAACATCGCGCCGGCGCTGCGCGAGCACCAGGAAGCCTTGCGATTCGCCTCCCTGCTCCACAGCCGCTGCGTAATCGCGCACCAGCGCCTCGCGCGCGCTGCCGCGGCTCGCGGCCCACTCGATGCGGCCGTGCTCGACATACGCCCCCAAGGCGGCCGCAGCCTCCCCTCGCCCGAAGGCCTTCGAGGCCTCGCGCTGCCACTCGAGGCGCTGCCGCCTCACGGATTCGATCGCGGTCTCCCCGGCCATCTCGCGCGCGACATTGAACGCTCCCCCTCGGCCGATCGGCCGCAACTGCCTATCATCCCCCACCAACACCAGCGAAGCGCCGGCATTGGCGCAGTGTTTCGCGAGCTCGGCCATCTGACGGTTCTCCACCATGCCCGCCTCGTCCACCACCACCACGGCGTCCCGGGTCAGCGAGAGCCGCCCCTTCTCGAGATCCATCAGCCGCTTGGTCAGGGTGTCGGACCCGATCCCGGAGGATTCCTCGAGCCCCTTGGCGGCCTTGCCGGCGAGCGCGCAGCCAAAGACCTGCTTGCCTTGCGCCTCCCAGGTGAGGCGAGCCGCGTGCAGCATCGTGCTCTTGCCCGCGCCGGCATACCCGCTCACCACCGACAGATGCCGCTCTCCCGTGATCGACTCGACGGCGGCGCGCTGCTCGGCCGAGAGCGCCAGCGTCAGCCCATTGAACCGCTCGGCAAACCCGATCCGCCGCTCCCCATCGCGTGCCTGTAGCAGCGCTCCAAGCGAGCCCCGCAACGCCGCCTGCTCGGTGAGCACCTCGCGGCTGGTGTAGTGGCGGAGGCCTCCGCGCTCGCCGGCGACGAGGCACCGCTCGTCTTTGAGCACGCGCGACACCGCCCGCTCGATCTCGGCATCATCGTGTAGCGCCCGCCCGAAATGCCGCTTGAGGTCCCGCTCGGTGAAGGAGGTCTTGTTGCGCAGCAGCGCATCGATCGCATGCTCCGGGTGCGCGCGCATCTGTGCAGCCAGCAGCTCGTGCGTCCGCACGAGGCCATGCTCGCGCTCGATTTGATCGAGCGCGATCTCCTGCCGCCGGTAATCGTATTGCGTGCTGACGAGATCCCCGCTCATCGACACGCGGTTCATGATGAGGTGCACATGGTCGTGCCCAGTGTCGGCGTGACGCACCAACACGTACTGGTTGTCCTTGAATCCCATCTTCTCCATGTAGGCCTCGGCCACGCGCCGCCATTGCTCATCGGTGAGGTGCTCCCCGGGCGCCGCCGACAGCGACACGTGCTGCACGGCCTTCTTTACGTCCGGACGGAGCATCGCGGCGTGCTCGGCCATTTCCGCGGCTAGCGCGTCCGCATCGTTCCGGTCCGCCACGAGATTGGTGCCGATGAGCCGCGCCTCGCCCAGGTCCTTCTGCATGGCGTAGCGGACGGCGCCGCCGAAGCCCTTCCCTTTGATGATCTTGCCGATCACGGCAGGGACGAACGGATCGCGGCCAACGCGGCGCGCAACTCCGCCAAAGCGCTCTCGACGGACGCCACGGCGGCGCGCACCGCCGGGTACTCGTCGCCGGCGAGCGCGCTGTTGGCCGCGTGCGCGACCTGATTGAGATTGTTGCCGATGCGACGGAGCTCGACGTGAAGACGGGTCAGATCGACCCGCCGGGCCACCGCGGCCGCCCCGGCGAGCGCCGCCTGGCGTAGATACACGGCCGGACGCAACCCGGCTGAAGTCGCGCGCGCATCGAGCGAAGCGCGCTCGGCGGCGGTGAGGGCGATCGAGAGATGACATCGACGCCGCTCACCGGGAGGCAAAGAGGGTCGGCCGCCGCGGCGAGGGCGGAGGGAGGAACGGATAGCGGGAGCATCGTCGCTCACAACAACACTGAAGTTAGCACGCGAACTTCCGGAAAGCCAGTTTCCGCGCAGCGGAAACATGGCTTGCTCCGATTTCAGCCGCGGCTCCTCAAACAGTGCGTTGTACGGTGTATCGGACGGTGTGCCGCGTGGATCTCGCGCGGTGCCGCCCTGTAACCGACTACCGCCTATCGCGCCCGATGTTATACCGTACAGCCAACGGGGAATGGACGTGCAGGAACCGCCGCACTTCAAACGCTCAGCGCTCTGGCGGCACCAGCGCCAGATCGCGGCGTGGCTGCAGGAAGGCTACTCCTTCCGCCAGGTCGCCGAGGAACTCACCCGTCAGGGGACCAAGGTCTCCGCGCGCTGGCTGCAGGAGTGGTACGCCAAGAACGTCGGCCGCCGCAGATCCCGCCCGCGGACCGGCACCGGTACCGGCGCGGGCCGGCCGGCGCACTCCTCCGCTTCGCTCCCCGACGTCCCAACGCCCGAGGCGCCGGGCATGAACCCCTCCCCTGCGCCACAGGCCTCCGTCGCCGCGTCGCCCGCCGACACCGACTTCTCGGCCCTCTTCCAATCCCAATTCAAACGGCCAAGGAAGTAACCCATGATCTACATCGCGCTCTCTTCCGACGGCAATGTCGGCAAGACCACCCTCGCTCGCTTCGTCCTGAAACCTCTCCTCCCGGCCTCCCGCCTGGTCGAGGTCGAGCAGGTCGGCGTCGAGGATCCCAACGCCCAGCGCACCCTGGTGATCCGCGACGCCGCGGAAGGCGGCCGCCCGGCCCTCACCGCGGTATTGCTGGCGAGCCTGCAGGGCAATCTCATCGTCGACGTGGGCGCCTCCCTTTGCGATGCGGTCATCGATCTGCTGGCCGATGCTCACGCGAGACTCGCCGAGACTCCCCTCACCATCGTCACTCCCGTCGTGCTCTCGGGCGCCGACAACCGGAAGTCTCTTGCGCATCTCGCGAAGATCGCCGGCGCCCTCGACGCTCTCGAGCTCGGGAAGCTCCGCCGCGTGCTCATCGCCAACAGGGTCACCCATTCCGATGCGGCAATCGCCGCGTTCAAGGAGCTCGCGCGCTGGGCCGGGGATCACGGATTCAGCCTTTGTCAGACCCTGGTGCCGGATGCCGCCGTGTTCAGCCGCGGCGCCACGGACGGCTACGACCTGAAAGCACTCGCGGCCACCGACACCGGCAAGCTCGAGCAGGCGGCCGCGAAGTACCTGGACGCCGGCGATTTCGCCAAACTGACCGAGACCGGCGCGCGCCTCACCGCCATCCTCGAGGCCCAGCGCTTGTCTCCCCTCCTCGAGCGGCTCGCCCGGGAAATCGCGGGAGCGCACGGTGGATGAGGTCACCAACGCCCTGATCGCCGGCATCTCGGCCAAGGTCAAAACCCTCGCCGAGGACGCCGAGCTACGCCTGAACACCGTAGCCGAGTCCGCCGCGGAGACGATCGGCGAGGCGGTCTCGAGCCTCGCACAGGCAGGACACACCGCCGCGGAGCAAGCCGCGCGGCGCGCCTCGAGACTGACGGCCTGGCCGGCCATCGCGCTCACCGTACTGATCTCGGCTGTCGCGCTCATCATGGCGTTCGTAGGCGGGGTCTACTACGGCGCGAGAGGCCGCACGGAGCCGAGCGACGCAAAGAGTGACGCAAGCAACGTCGTCACCGCTTGGTCGCTGACGCCCGCTGGCCGCGATGCCTACGCGCTCGATAAGGCGAACGCCGCGACCGGCGGCATCCGCATGTTCACCCTCTGCAGCATGCCGGGCTGGCGTACCCTCGAGAGCCATCGCCGGACGCTCTGCATGCCCTACCCGCTCGATGCCTACCAGGCGAAGTATGAGGCCTGGGTCTTGCCGCGGGTCCCGCGGCCTATGCCGCCCAAACGGCCCTGAATTCGTTACAGGCGATCATAGCTCGGCAGTGGCCTTTCCCCCTGCCTTCGACCCGATCGCGGCTCCAGGGCCTTCTGAGCTCGTTCTCGCCCTTGAATCAATCCCAGTTGTGGGGCGCCGCACCTCGTGGGCGGGTCGCGTCCGCGAGCCGTCCACAGGCGCGAGCGCCAAGCTACCGGAAGACTATCGGTTCTTATCTATCGGAATGTCCCACAAAGTGCCCGTGGTTTTGGGACCCACTCTCCCACAAAGTGCCCGTGGTTTTTCCCACAAAGTGCCCGTGGATAACTCTATGATTGCACCGGGTTATCCACAAGCAGATGCACGCGAGGGAGGACCAGGGGTTTGCTGTGATGCAGCGTCAGTCCGCGACCGTCGATGTCCACCTTGGCGCTTCGGTAGAGTTCCAGGACCTGCTTGAGGGCCGGCTTGAAGCCGCGATCCCTGAAGTGATCGAGCCGCGCGTATTCCTGTCCGAACTGGCCCTGCAGGAGCGCCCAGGAGACCAGGATGGGCCGGCCGGTCGGTATCCGGTGCAGCCGCTGGGCAAGCCAGGCGTAGATGTCGAGCGCCATGGCGCTGTGCGAAAGAGTGGCAATGTGCGGCTCCACGAGGGGGACCGCATGAGCCTTCAGGCTCTCCCAGTAATCGAGTGACAGCCGCACGGTCGAGGGCCAGAACACCCGCTGCCGCTCGTCCTTCGGGAACCAGACATCGAAGGCCGCGATGATCTGGGAGTTGACCGTGCGAGCGCGGCCGTCCTCCACCAGCCCGAGCCGGATCGAGGCGGCGGAGAGCCGTGCGAGCTGATCTTTCACCGTCCGGATCGTCCGCCCCCCGGTGTCGAGGTTCAACGAGCGGCGCACGAAGCTCGTGAGGGTGTCCTGGACTTCGATCTCGGGCGAGCGGCTGAGGAGTGCCTGCTGGTTGATGTGCATGAGCACGAGGCGCGCCTTCGGCCCGAAGGGCAGCCCGACCGGCGTGAACCGTTCCTCGACGGGGTGCAATGCCTTGCCGGCGAGGACCTCGAGATGCACCCGGCCGTTGACCCGCTCCCAGATGCGCGCCGCATCTCCCGGATTGCGGTACGGTAGGAACGTCTGGCAGAGCGCGGAGTGCTGGTAGAGGATCGCGAGGGTCGCCTCATCCTCCCCGAGACTCGCCGCCTCGATGATCCGCTGCTGCGCCGGAGTCGGGGACTTCAGCTGCTGGCGCGCCCGCCGCTCGAGCTCGCGCAATGAGCGGGCGTCTCGTATCGCCACCGGCCCGCCCTGCCCTGTTCTCTGGTCGCGTTTCGCCATGAGTCCTCCCCTCCGAGCGTGCGCTGCGTCGCTGAATTACCGGGTCGACTAATCTAGTACGTAAATGCAGCTTTCACGATTTCCGCTTTTCCGCCTCGTATTGGTCCAGGAGCGCGAACAGGAATTCGTTGAGCTTCAGGCCCGCCTCGATGGCGCCGAGACGATAGCGCTTCTTGAACTGCGGGGGAACCTTGAAGCTCAAGGGCACCAGCGCCTCCGTCGGCGCCTTCAGACGTGCGATCACCTCGCCGCGACTCACGGCATCGGCCGCCGGCTGCGCCTCGCCCTTGCGGCGTACGTTGGCGCTAGTCAGGGCTGCGGGCTTGGACAAGGGCCTTCTCCTTCCGCTTGGCGTCTTTACGCTTTTCAGTAAAGACGGAATTCACGAATTTCCACAGGGCCGCCATTTCCTCCGCGGCGCGGCCCACCGGGTCCACATCGAACACCGTACGGCCGTCGATCATGGAGGAGGCGAAGAGCACCCGATCGGCGACGATCGCCGGGGCGACCTGGCCGTGCTCGGAGAGAGCGGTGACGGTCTGCACCGTGATCGAGGCGTTGCCCTTGGCGGCATTGACCACGAACACGTGCCGGCGGGAGGCCGCCTGACAGAGCTCGAGCGTCGCCCCAAGCGCATCCAAGTCGTGCGGGCTCGGCCGGGTCGGGATCAGGACCAGGTCCGCCGCCGCGATCACTTTCGAGTTCTGCACCCCATCGGCCGGCGGCGTATCCACGATGCACCACGCGAACCCGTCCCGCGCGAGCGCCACGAGCTTCTCCGGGAGCTGGCGGACGCTGGCGTCGGCAAAGGCGGGGGAGGCGGCCTCGCGCTTGTTCCACCAGCGCGAGAGCGAGCCCTGGGGGTCCGTATCGATGAGCGCCGCGGGGCCGTGGCCGGCGCGCTCGAGCGCGACGGCGAGGTGCGCGGCGATCGTCGTCTTGCCGCTGCCGCCTTTCTGCGAGGCAAGCACCAGGGTGTGCATAGCGTAAAAGCTCCTTAGCGTATTTATAGAATAGCGCTTTTCCGTAAATACGTCCCGGGATGTGGTAACGAGGCGGCGGCGGACGGTCGAGGAGAGAGAACGGGTGGAGGGCGCCCAAGGGACTGGTCACCCGACCCTCGAGCGTCTCCCTTCCTCGGGAACAGCCGGTATCTTGGCTGCGCAGCTGTTGCCAATCAGTCAACGCTGGTATCATGGTGCCGCGACTAGAGGCTCGTCCCAAAGGCGAGCGATCCCCTCATCGGGACTAGTCGTTCCAAATTCTCAAGGCCAGTGCTGGATCTTCGTCTCCGCACTGGCCTTTAGTTTTTCCCAGGCCGCGAACGCCTGCTGCTCGTGCCAGACGGGGCGCACAGAGGCGGGGTTCATCCGGCTGTAGCGTCCCGCCAGAAACACCAACACATCCGCGAGCTGCAGGAAGCGGCTGTGGTGCGAGTGCGTGAAATACACCGTATCGAGCAGCCGACCGAGCGCTCGGCCGTGATACATCGGCGTCTTGCCCATCGCCTTGTACGAGGAAAAATCGACGATCGAGCGGGTGATCTCATCCGCCTCGTGATCCCCAAACACGACGCCGAGATCGTCGACGGCATCGAGGTAATCGCAGGCCCGCTCGAGCAGCAGCATCAACCCGAGACGGTATTCCGGCGTCGGGTATTTGTACTTCGTGCGGTGGGCGTTCACATCGATTGAGATCAGCCGCACCGGCAAGTGATTATCGACGACAAAGCCCACCAGCTGCTGCAGGAGGGCGATGCGCTCGGCGAGCTTGCGGCCCTTGAAGTCGCCCTTGCCGTGAAAGATGTTCTTGCCATGGAGCTCGCTGTCTTGGGCGAGGTGCATCTTGCCGAGCACATTGAACTGGATCTGCTGCAGAGTCTTGTCGCACTCGATGGCTTTCGGCTCCGGGATCAGCACCCCACCGATCCAGAAGTAGGGGTTCGCCTCCTCGTATTTGTTCTCGTCGAAGTAGACCAGGTGCATGAGTGCGGTCCGCGGTGCGCGCGAGCTCTTCGGGGACGATGCGATCTATATTGCGTGCTGGACATCTTCATAGCAATATCGAGCGCATGGGGGAGTTTCTGAAGCGCCTGCGCCGCAAGCCGACCGAGCCGCGCGGCTACGTGAGCTACGACGATCACATGAAGCGGCCGGGCCAGGTGCGCCCGATCACGGTGCGCCTGCCCGTGAGCACGGTCGCGAAGCTCGATGCGCTGCACGAGCAATGCCCGGGCGTGTGGGGCTCTCGGCAGGAGCTCCTGTTCGAGATGATCGAATCCTCCGTCCTGGACTGGATCGAGGCGCAACCGCGACCCAAGGAGGCCGCCGCCGCCATCGAAGCGGCCGCGGAAAAGACACTTACCGGAGCGAGACCGGGCCGCTCGCGGCGGCGGGTGTAGCCGTGAACGGGCGATAGGGGAGGGCAGCGGCGCTCATGGCACTTCACCCGAACTTTCCCGCCTCTCCCTACGAGGTCCTGCAGCCCGCGGAGCGCTGGTTTCCGGCCGCCGAGGAGCTGCGCGCTACCGCCTACGAGAAGCTCGTGCCGCCCCTGGTCGCACGCATCCGCGAGGAAGTGGCGGTCTGGCGCGAGAGCGGTTATCAGGGCGCCTCCAGCACCTCGCGTGCATTGCTCGAGTGGTGGTTCAAGACCGAGCACCTCCTCGAGCAGGCCGACGGCACGCAGAGCGAATTCCGCTACTACCAAGGTGATCGACATTTTCGGGAATGACACGATGACGCTGGTGCCGGTGAGCGTAGGGTAGGACTGATTGACATGAGTGACTCAGCATTCCTGCGGCGCGTCGTGCTGCGAAACTACAAGAGTATCGGCTACTGCGACGTAACGCTTGGACCCCTGACCTATCTCGTTGGTGTTAACGGCTCCGGCAAAAGCAATTTTCTGGATGCCCTGCATCTCGTGCGTGATGCGCTCAGCGGCTCTCTCGATAACGCACTGAACGAACGCGGCGGGATCTCCGAGGTCCGCCGTCGTTCGAGCGGTCACCCTACGCATTTCGGTATTCGGCTCGAATTTGTGCTGAAGACCGGACAACGCGGCCACTATGCATTCAATGTCGGCGCGCTCAAGGACAGGGGCTATGAGGTCCAGACCGAGGAATGCGCGCTTGGCGGCATCGGTAAAGGACCTTTCTTTAGGATAGAGCGTGGTCAACTGGGGGCCAGCAGCGAATCGACGTTTCCGGCTGTGACGGCGGATCGGTTGGCACTGGTCGCCGCGTCTGGTCTGGCGATTTTCCGTCCAGTGTTCGACGCACTCACGTCGATGAGCTTCTACAATCTGAATCCGAAGCTCATGCGGGATCTCCAAAAGCCACAGGAGGGTCGTCTGCTCAAGTCGGCGGGAGAGAATGTGGCGAGTGTTATAGGACACCTCGAAAGGGTGTCCAAGGAGCAACTGGACACCGTCCAGGAATATCTGCAAACCGTCGTGCCAATGGTTCACGGCGTGCGGCGCAAGCAGGTGAGCCACATGGAAACGCTGGAATTTCGCCAGGAAATGGCGGGGGCGAGCCATCCTTGGAATTTTCCAGCCCACAGCATGTCGGACGGTACCTTACGCGCGTTGGGAGTGCTGGTGGCGCTGTTCCAGGGCAATCGGGACTACGCGCCGACGCTGGTGGGTATCGAGGAACCGGAAACTGCGCTGCACCCGGCAGCGAGTGCGGCGCTGCGCGACGCACTGACACGTGGCTCAACTCAAACACAGGTGATCGTCACGAGTCACAGCCCGGAGTTGGTGGACGATTGCAAGCTCGATGCCAGCCTGTTTCGTTCCGTAGTCTCCGAAGGTGGTGAGACACGCATTGCGACGCTAGACGAGGCATCGAGGGCAGCGATGCGAGACCGGCTATTCTCTGCGGGAGAATTACTGCGCTTGAACCAACTCGCGCCGGACCGCAATGTGCTCAGGACTCAGGAGTCACAGCAGGTGGACCTGTTCGGTGATCAGCTGTGAAGGTCGTCCCAATCGTGGAGGGAGATGGTGAGGTGCAGGCGGTGCCGATCCTGCTGCGCAGGCTGGCTCAATGGCGAACTCCCGAAAGCGTAGCTGAAGTGTCGCCGCCGATTCGGGTCCGCAAAGACCGGTTTCTAAACCGTGACGCCGAGTTTCAGAGATACCTTCAGCTCGCGGCAGCGAAGTGCGGAGACGATGGGTGGATACTGATCCTTCTGGATGCCGACGACGCCTGCCCGGCGGAGGTAGCGTCGCAAATTCGAGGGCGCGCGAATGCGTGCATAGCGCATCGCCCTATATCCATCGTCTTGGCAAAGCGTGAGTACGAAGCGTGGTTCATCGCCGCCGCATCCTCTCTGGACGGGAAGCGGAAATTCTCGCTCTCCGCGACCGTTGCGATTGACGCGGAGACTCCGCGGGATGCGAAAGGCTGGATCGGGGCCGGAATCGCTGGCCGCGCTTACAGCGAAATCACCGATCAGCCGGCGTTTTCTGCGCTTATGGACCTGCAGCAGGCCTTTGACGGAAGCAGGTCTTTTCGAAAGCTGTGTGCTGAATGGGATAGGCGAGCGACAAATGGGCCCAGTATCGGGTGAATACCGCTACGCTGCGGGCCGCTGCAGCGCCCGATAGAGCGTCACCCGCCCGACACTGAGCAGCGCCACCACATCCTGCACCCGCTGCCCGCTCTCGATGAGCTGCCGCGCATGCGCGATCTGCGGCGCCGAGAGCTTCGGCTTCCTCCCGAACTTCACCCCGCGCCGCTGCGCGGCCTTCACGCCGGCGCGCGTGCGCTCGGTGATCAGCGAGCGCTCGAGCTCGGCGAGCACGCCGATCATCTGCCACATGGCGCGCCCCGTCGGGGTGTCCGTGTCAATGGCCTCGGTGAGCGAGCGGAACTTCACGCCGCGCTGCTTCAAGTCATCGAGCATGTGGATGAGATCCCGCAGACTCCGACCCAACCGGTCGAGCTTCCAGACGATGAGTGTGTCGCCAGCTTCGAGCGTCTTTAGGCACTTGAGCAGGGCAGGGCGCTGCGCCGTCGCTCCCGAGATCCCCTCGTCCTTGAACACGGTCCTGCAACCGGCCTTCTTCAGGGCGGCGAGCTGCAGGGCCGGATTCTGATCCTCGGTCGAGACGCGCGCGTAGCCGTATTTCATGCGCAGTACGATGCGGAGGAGCAGGTCACTTCCCGCCCCGCGGTTGCCCGAACAGCTCGTGCAGCAGCCGCTCGGATTCCCGTGCACCCTCCTCGGTGAGCAGCACCGAGTGCACCTTGCTGACCGGGTCGGTGATGTAGCCCTTCTCGTACAGCCGGTTCATGACCGACCAATCGAAACCCTTCCAGACCCGGTACCCATCGTGCCGGCCGAGGGAGAGCAGCGCCAGGACGGCCTGATCGATCTTGTCGGTGTCGAGTTCCACGATGGCAACCTCACGAGGGATGCTCGGCAATGCCCTGGCGGCCACCTCAAATTCCCCCACCCGTGGCCAGGTCAAAATCCCCCACGTGACAGCGGCGAGATGCCCGGATGATTACCCGGCGGCGGCCCGCTTGGCAACCCGCTCGGCCGCTTCCTTCA
>JAJZLX010000463.1 GCA_021850555.1 Pseudomonadota bacterium
AGGGCGGGGAAGGCACACTATCCTCGCACCGGTTGAGAGCGGTCCCCGGACGGCGCAAATTCCCCCGTGCGCCTATTTTTGGAAGTGTCCAGGATTTGGGTCGCCTCAACCGGTGTTTTGATTTCAAGCGATCGCGCACGGACGATCAGGGCGAGTCGCCTGCGGGGAGCGGGCGGGCCCCGGCCGGATCAGGCGGCGCTACGCGCCGGAAAGAGGATCCGCACCCGAATCCGGCGCGCCGGGGAGACAGTCTCTCCCCGGCGCGCCTCGATCAACCCCAAGAGTCAATCAGGCCGAGGGCTTCGGCTGAAAGGTCACCTTGGTCGTCCACTTCGACATCTTGCCGGGCAGGCTGGTGTCGATGACCAGCTTGACGTGCGCCTGGCGGACCCTCGATGCGAGCGTGATCGCGGTCGATTTATCACACTCGGCATTGATCGGGAAGGCGCTGACGATCCGGATTTGCTTCGCCGAGAGCGCATCCGCCGGGGTCTTGCCGAGCGGCTCGATCTTGGCGCTGGTGATCTGGGTATTGGACGCGGTGGCGAACTTGTACTTTACATCACCCTGCCACACACCCTTCTTCGGCGCGCCCGAGGTGTCGATCGTCGCCTCTTGGGTGAGCGGCGGCGGGGTCAGCTCGACATTGATCGGCTGGGCCGGGAACAGCTTCTGCTTGGTCGCCAGACCCTGCAGCCGCCAGATCGCCAGGTACTGCAGCTTGAAGCTGCTCTGGCAGCGCACCGGCAGCATCGCCGAGAAGCGCGTACCGGTCGGGTCCGCCTTCAGCGGGACCTTCTTTCCGCTGCCCACGTCGTACAGGTAGATCGGCTGGCTGACCATGGCGCCCGACGTTACGGTCGCCTTGATCGGATACATGCCGATATCGGGATTGGCCTGGAACTTATCCGGCGTATTGTTCTGCACCTGCACGCTGCAGCCGGCCAGGACCAGCGCTGCGACCCCACAGGTTAACCGGAATGATTTCCGCATGACGTGCCCCTTTCGAGACGCAACCGTGAACGTGTGAATGGAATCCTAAATTCTACAACTTGTGCGGGTGCTGACAAGCCCCCGCGCCGGCAACCCAACCGGCCTCCTGCGCAACCAAAAGCCGGGGGCCCCGCGCAATCGGCGGGGACACCCGGCCTTGAGACCGCGCGCAGCGCTTATTTCTTCTTGGCGGTCTTGCGCGCGCCGGCCCGCTTGGCGGCCCGGAAAGAGATCCCGGCACGCATCGCCTTCTGCTGGACCGCCGCCGGAGTGCGCCCAAGCTTCTTGGCGACCTCGGTGGTCGGGGTGCCCGCCTTCGCGAGCGCCTTCAGGGTCTTCAGCTCACTGGCGCTCCAGGACGCGCCGTCGTTCGGAGGACGTTTCGCCATTAAAAATACTCCCAAAAACACCCAACTACAGGGTTCGGAGCCGGATCATACACGTATTTTCGCGCCAGTCCAACTTGTAATTGATATGTTGTAGTGAGTGTTCCGCGAATGGACATCACGGATGTTGATCGTCAGACGTCAGACAGATGATCCGGCGACGGCCCCGCCCGCGGTGCGGGGCCGGCCGGACCAGTCGTGTCAGTACCGGTATTGATCGGACTTGTAGGGACCGGCGCGATCCACTCCGATGTAGCGCGCCTGCTCCGCGGTGAGTTCGGTCAGCTCGGCGTTGAACTTGGTCAACTGCAGCCTCGCAACCTTCTCATCGAGATGCTTGGGCAGAACATACACCCCCACGGGGTACTTGCCGGGGTTGGTGTACAGCTCGATCTGGGCAAGGGTCTGGTTGGCGAAACTCGAGCTCATCACATAGCTCGGATGGCCCGTGGCGCAGCCGAGGTTCACCAGGCGCCCCTCGGCGAGCAGGATCAGCCGCCTGCCATCCGGGAAGATCACGTGATCGACCTGAGGTTTGATGTTCTCCCAGGCGTAGCGCTTGAGGGCCGCCACGTCGATCTCGTTGTCGAAGTGCCCGATATTGCACACGATGGCGTTGTGCTTCATGCGCACCATGTGCTCATGGCCGATCACGTGGAGGTTTCCCGTCGCGGTCACGAAGATGTCGGCCTTGTCGGCCGCGTACTCCATGGTCACCACCCGATAGCCCTCCATGGCCGCCTGCAGGGCGCAGATCGGGTCGATCTCGGTCACCCAGACCTGGGCGCAGAGCGCCCGCAGAGCGCTCGCGCAGCCCTTGCCGACGTCCCCGTAGCCGCAGACCACGGCAATCTTTCCGGCCACCATCACGTCGGTGGCGCGCTTGATGCCATCGACGAGCGACTCGCGACAGCCGTACAGGTTGTCGAACTTGCTCTTGGTGACCGAATCGTTGACGTTGATGGCGGGAAAGGCGAGCAGCCCGTCCTTGGCCATCTGGTACAGACGCTTGACCCCCGTGGTGGTCTCCTCAGTCACGCCGCGGATGCGCCCGAGACGCTCGGAATACCACTTCGGGTCGGCCTTCAGGCGCGCCCCGATGGCCGCAAACAGCGACTCTTCCTCCTCGCTCGCGGGCTTGGCGATGGCGCTCGGATCGCTCTCGGCCCGAGCGCCCAGATGCATCAGCAGCGTCGCGTCCCCGCCGTCATCGAGGATCATGTTGGTGTGCCCGCCGTCCGGCCACTCGAAGATCCGGTGCGTGTAGTCCCAGTAGTCGGCGAGCGACTCGCCCTTCCAGGCGAACACCGGCGTGCCTCGGGCGGCGATCGCGGCGGCCGCGTGGTCCTGGGTGGAGAAGATATTGCAGGAAGCCCAGCGCACCTGCGCCCCGAGCGCCTGCAGCGTCTCGATCAGCACCGCGGTCTGGATGGTCATATGCAGCGAGCCGCTGATGCGCGCTCCGGCAAGCGGCTGTCGGGGCGCGTACTCGTCGCGGATCGCCATGAGTCCCGGCATTTCCGTCTCCGCGATCAGGATTTCCTTGCGGCCCCAGTCCGCGAGCCTCAGGTCTGCGACCTTGCAGTCGGTGTTTACGGCAGCCGGCTTCGGTGTGGCGTTCATGGTGTGAATTCTCCGATGGGTTCAGTGAGCGCCGTATGAGGGATACGCGCGCGCCATCCGAGCCTGGCAGGCGGCGGCCTTCAGGGGCCGGCCGGCCTGTCGCAACGCTCCTCGGAGGACGCGGCTCCACCGCACAATCCGCGGCGAATGGCCGTGTCTGGCGCGGCGCAGCGGCAGATCCGCTGCGCCGCGCCGGCAAACCTCAGGCGGCCCGCGCCCGGGCCGCCTCGCCGATCAGGCCGCTTTCAGGCACTTGGCGGCAGCCGCCAGCGCCTCGGCCCGGTCGGTCCGCTCCCAGGTGAACTCCGGCTCGGTACGGCCGAAATGCCCGTAGGCGGCGGTCTTCTGGTAGATCGGACGCGCCAGATCCAGCATGCGGCGCAGGCCATAGGGCGTGAGATCGAAGTGCTCGCGCACCAGCTGGGTCAGTTGCTCGCGCGAGAGGCGGCTGGTGCCGAAGGTCTCAACCATGACGGAGGTCGGCTCGGCCACGCCGATCGCATAGGAAACCTGCACCTCGCAGCGCGAAGCCAGACCCGCGGCCACGATATTCTTGGCCACATAGCGCGCCGCATAGGCCGCAGACCGGTCCACCTTCGAGGGGTCCTTGCCCGAGAACGCGCCGCCGCCATGACGGGCATAGCCGCCGTAGGTGTCGACGATGATCTTGCGGCCGGTGAGACCGCAGTCCCCCACGGGCCCGCCGATGACGAATCGCCCGGTGGGGTTGATGTGGAAGCGGGTCTCCTTGCCGACCCACTCCTTGGGCAGCACGGGCTTGAGGATCTCCTCCATTACCGCCTCGCGCAGCGTCTCGTTGGAGACCTCGGGACTGTGCTGGGTGGAGAGCACCACGGCCTCGAGCCCGACGGGCTTGTCGTCCTCGTAGCGCAATGTGACCTGACTCTTGGCGTCGGGACGCAGCCAGGTGAGCCGCCCGGTCTTTCTCACCTCGGCCTGGCGCTTGACCAGCCGGTGCGCCAGAGTGATGGGCGCCGGCATCAGCACGTCGGTCTCGTTGCTGGCGTAGCCGAACATCATCCCCTGATCACCCGCGCCCTGCGAGCGCTCATCCTTGCGATCGACGCCCTGGGCGATGTCCGCAGACTGCTTGCCGATGACGTTGAGCACCCCGCAGCTCGCCCCGTCGAAGCCCATGTCGGAGGAGTTGTAGCCGATGTCGAGGACGGTCTTGCGCACCAGAGACTCGACGTCCACCCAGCCAGAGGTGGTCACCTCGCCGGCGACGATGACCACGCCCGTCTTGACCAGAGTCTCGCAAGCCACGCGCCCGCGGGGATCCTCGCCGAGGATCGCATCCAGCACCGCGTCCGAGATCTGGTCGGCGACCTTGTCGGGATGGCCTTCGGAGACGGATTCGGAGGTGAAAAGATAGTGATTGGTCATCGATCGGTTCCCGTAGCTTGAGCGTGAGAGATTTCCCGGGAGCGCACCGCGCCGAACGCGGCCCGGGCCGCAGGCTCACCGAAGCTCTCGGCGAGCCGCCGCGCGATCTGCTCGCGCGTCGGGCGATGATTCTGAGTGCCGCGTGATTCTATCTTGATGGCGCCCATGACGGCCGCGATCCGGCCGGTGCTTTCCCAGTCGAGCCCGCGCAGCAGTCCATGCAGCAGGCCGGCGCGATAAGCATCGCCGCATCCCGTCGGATCCACCACGGCGGCCGCCTTGGCGCACGGGATCTCGATCCGCCCTTCCCTGGTGTGGATGACCGAGCCGCTGGCGCCGCGAGTGACGATCAGCGCCGCCACGCGCTCGCACACCTGCCGCTCGCTCCAGCCGGTCTTCTGCTGCACGACCTGCCACTCATAGTCGTTCACCGCCACCCACTGCGCCTGGCCGATGAATGCGCGCAGCGCCTCGCCATCGAACATCGGCAGGCCCTGACCGGGATCGAAGATGAAGGGAATGCCGGCGGCGGCGAACTGGTGCGCGTGCTCGAGCATGCCTTCGCGCCCGTCGGGCGCCACGATTCCCAAAGCGATGTCCTTCGCATCCGCCACCTTGTTGAGATGCGCCTGCTGCATCGCTCCCGGATGGAAGGCCCAGATCTGATTGTCGTCCAGATCGGTGGTGGCGAAGCCCTGTGCCGTGAACTCCCCCTCGAGCACCCGCACGTGCTCGACCGGCACGCCGTTGCGCCGCATCCACTCGCCGTACGCGTCGAAGTCGTGGCCCACTGTCGCCATGGGATAGCCCACGTCGCCCAGCAGGTTGAGGTTGTAGGCGATGTTTCCGGCACAGCCGCCGAATTCCCGGCGCATCTGCGGCACGAGAAACGACACGTTCAGGATGTGGATCTTGTCCGGGAGGATGTGGTCCTTGAAGCGCCCCTGGAACACCATGATGGTGTCAAAGGCGACGGACCCGCAGATCAGTATTTTGCCGGAAGTGTCGCTCGTGCGTGACACTCCCCCGGCCTCGAGATTCTGTGTCATGCCATGTCAATTGCAAGGAGGAATTGGGGATATTAGCGCAATTCCCCTCCAAACTCCAGGGCGGCCTCCCCGCGCCGGAACCGCCGCGCGAAGATCATCGCCTCACGAGGGATGGGATGGTTTGGATTCCGCCGCGAGCAGCGCGACCGCCTGCCGGGCGAGATCGGTGAGGCCCTCGCCGTGATGTTCCTCACAATGGGCGATGATCTGGCGCCGCATGCGCGGCTCCCAGAAGCGCTTCAGATGCGTGGCAACGTCATTCGCAGCCTCCGTCGGCGCCGACTCGGACGCGAAGAACATGCTGATCTCGTTGGCCATCTTGACGAGCAGTTCGGTATTCATTTGGGTTATCTGGTCATGACATGCAGTTGTTCAGACGCCGCTCAACCGTCCCGAGTGGGCATACACCACGTGCTGATGCTCCCGCGCGAACGCCACCAGCGTCATGCCGGCGCGCTCGGCGAGGCGCACCGCGAGGGCGGTCGGAGCCGAGAGGGCCGCAAGAAAGGCGATGCCCACCGCGGCGCTTTTCTGGATCATCTCGTAGCTCGCCCGGCTGGTGAGCAGCAGGAATCCGCCGGAGAAATCCGCCCCCGAGCGCACTCGCGCGCCGATCAGCTTGTCGAGCGCGTTGTGCCTGCCGACATCCTCGCGGACGACCTCGATCCCGCGGCCCGGAACAACCCACGCCGCCGCATGCACGCTGCCCGTGCGGGCGTTGAGGGGCTGGTGGCGCGCGAGCCCGGCGATGGCCGAGTGCAGATCGGCGGCCGTCACGACCGGCCCCTCCCCCACGGGCTTCACCGCTCGGATTGCCTGCTCGGCGCTCTCCACGCCGCAGAGGCCGCAGCCCGTGCGACCGGTGAGCCGCCGCCGCTGCTCGAGCAGCCCCGTGAACCGCTCCCAGGCAACGCTGATGCGGACCTCGGCGGTTTCGGCGCCATGGATGACCTGCACGTCACGGATCTCCCGCGCATCCTCGACCAGTCCCTCACTCAGCGTGAACCCGACCCCGAAGTCCTCGAGATCGGCCGGAGTGGCAAGCATCACGCCGTGGGGCACGCCGTGGTAGAACAGCCCCACCGGCAGCTCCTCGGCCACCAGGTCGCGCTCGCGGCTGACCAGACCCTCCCGCCAGCGCTCGACGTCGAACTCGGCAACCACCTGAGGCGGCGCGCTCCTTGCGGCGGCCTGCAGCCGCGCTCGGGCGTGCTCCGGCTGCGGTGCTCCGCCCGATTCAGGCATGCGCAGGATCGCGCGCGCGGCCCGGGGTCTTGCGCAGCGAGCGCTCCACGGCCGCCCGCTCCCGCCAGGCATCCGCCTGGCTCACCCGCACCACCTGCACCGCCGTCACCTTGTACTCCGGGCAGTTGGTCGCCCAATCGGAGTTTTCCGTGGTGACGATATTGGCCTGGGTCTGGGGGAAGTGGAACGTGGTGTAGACCACCCCGGGGGCGATTCGATCGCTGACACTGGCGCGCAGCACGGTCTCCCCCGCACGGCTGGACATTCCCACCCAATCGCCGTCGGCGATGCCGCGTACCTCGGCATCGTGCGGATGAATTTCCAGCAGATCCTCCGCGTGCCAGAGCACGTTCGCCGTGCGGCGCGTCTGCGCGCCGACGTTGTACTGGGAAAGGATCCGCCCGGTGGTGAGGATCAGCGGGAAGCGGCCGTTCACCCGCTCGCTGGTCGGAACGTACTCGGTGACATAGAAGCGGCCCTTGCCACGCACGAACTGATGCACATGCATGGTCGGCGTGCCTTGCGGCGCGGCATCGTTGCACGGCCACTGGATGCTGCCCAGCCGATCGAGCTTCTCGTACGACACGCCCTCGAAGGTCGGGGTGAGGCGCGCGATCTCATCCATGATCTCGGACGGATGCGTGTAATGCATCGGATAGCCGAGCGCGTTCGAGAGCAACATGGTGACCTGCCAGTCCTCGTACCCGGCGCGCGGCGGCATCACCTTGCGCACGCGCGAGATGCGCCGCTCTGCGTTGGTGAACGTGCCATCCTTTTCCAGGAACGAGGAGCCGGGCAGGAACACGTGGGCGAATTTCGCGGTCTCGTTGAGGAACAGGTCCTGCACGATCACGCACTCCATCGCCGCCAGCGCGCTGGTGACATGATGGGTATTCGGATCGGACTGGACGATGTCCTCGCCCTGCACGTAGAGGGCGCGGAACGTGCCGTCGAGCGACGCCTCGAACATGTTCGGGATGCGCAGGCCCGGCTCGGCCGGGAGACTCACACCCCAGTCCCGCTCGAACAGCGCTCGCACCTCGGAATCCGACACGTGCCGGTAGCCGGTGAACTCGTGCGGGAACGAGCCCATGTCGCAGGAGCCCTGTACGTTGTTCTGGCCGCGCAGCGGGTTGACGCCGACGCCCTCGCGCCCAAGATTGCCCGTGGCCATCGCCAGATTCGCGAGCCCCATGACGGCCGTCGAGCCCTGGCTGTGCTCGGTCACGCCGAGGCCGTAATAGATCGCGGCGTTGCCGCCGGTGGCGTACAGGCGAGCCGCGCGGCGCACCAGCTCGGCCGGCACGCCGGTGATCGCGGCCATCGCCTCCGGGGAATTGTGCGCCTCGGCAACGAAGGCCTTCCAGCGCTGATACGACGGGTCTTCGCACCGCTCCGCGACGAAATCATCCTTGGTCAGCCCTTCGGTCACCACCACGTGCGCCAGCGCGTTGAGCATGGCGACGTTGGTACCCGGCTGCAGCTGCAGGTGGACGTCGGCTGCAATGTGGGGGCTGCGCACGAGGCCGATGACGCGCGGGTCGATGACGATGAGCTTCGCGCCCTGGCGCAGCCTCTGCTTGATCTGCGAGGCGAACACCGGATGGCCGTCCGTGGGGTTCGCGCCGATCACCAGGATCACGTCGGACTGGGCCACCGACGTGAACGCCTGAGTGCCGGCGGACTCCCCCAGGGTGCTCTTCAGGCCGTAGCCGGTGGGGGAATGGCATACGCGCGCGCAGGTGTCGACGTTGTTGGTGCCTAAGGCCGCGCGCACCAGCTTTTGCACGAGGAAGGTCTCCTCGTTGGAGCAGCGCGAGGAGGTGATGCCGCCGACCGAGTCGCGGCCGTATTTCGTCTGGATGCGGCGGATCTCTCCGGCCGCATACGCGATTGCCTCCTCCCAGGACACCTCGCGCCAGTCGTCGCGGATGCTCTTGCGCAGCATCGGCTTCAGCTGCCGGTCCGGATGAGTGGCGTACCCGTAGGCGAACCGTCCCTTGACGCAGGCGTGGCCATGGTTGGCGTCTCCATCGCGGTTGGGCACCATCCGCACCACTTCCGTCTCGGCGCCACTGCCGCGGGTCTCCGCCTCGAAGCTGCAGCCCACGCCGCAGTAGGCGCAGGTGGTGGTGACGGCGCGCTGCGGCTGGCCGAGCCGGATGAGCGATTTCTCGGTCAGCGCCGCGGTCGGACAGGCTTCCACGCACGCCCCGCACGAAACGCACTCTGACTCGAGGAACGGCTGGTCCTGGCTCGCCGCGATCTTCGATTCGAAACCGCGGCCCTGCACCGTGAGGGCGAAGGTGCCTTGAACCTCCTCGCAGGCGCGCACGCAGCGCGAGCAGACGATGCAGTACTGCGGATCAAACACAAAGTAGGGATTGCTCTCGTCGACCGGCGAGGGGTGGCGCCGGCCCGGGCCGTAGGTCGTCTGGGCAAGGCCCACCGTCCTGGCGACGCTCTCGAGCTCGTTGTGCCCCTTCGCCGGGGAGTCGGCCCAATCAGGCGGCTGGTCCGAGAGATAAAGATCCAGAACGCCGCGGCGCAGCGCCTGGAGCTTCTCCGATTGAGTGCGGATCTTCATGCCCGGGGCGACGAGGGTGGTGCACGAGGCGGGGTAGCCCCTGCGTCCCTCGATCTCGACCAGGCACATCCGGCACGAGCCGAAGGCCTTCAACGTATCGGTGGCGCAGAGCTTGGGCACCTGAGTCCCGGCGAGAGCCGCGGCCCGCATGACGGACGTGCCCTCGGGCACCGTCACGCTCTTGCCGTCGATCTCGACGGTGACGGGTGCGCCCCCGTCGCGGGGTGCCGGAGTGCCGCAATCATGATAATCAATGGCAAACATATCTATCGCCTCTTGTCATGCGCTGAGCGCAGGACCTACGGGGCTCGCTCCGGGAGGGAGCGGACCCCGTCTGAACACAGCGGCGCTACGCGCCGGAAGGATCACCCGTTGTCAACGCGATACCCTTGCGAGGAAGTCTTCGCGGAAATGCTTCAGCGCGCTCTGTACGGGAAACGGGGCCATGCCGCCGAGACCGCACAGCGACCCCTGCACCATCACCTCGCACAACTCCTCGAGCCGCACCACCTGGCGCTGCGGATCCTCGCCCTCGAGGATGCGATCGACGATCTCCACCCCGCGCGTCGAGCCGATCCGGCAGGGCGTGCACTTGCCGCAGGACTCTATCGCGCAGAACTCCATGGCGTAGCGGGCCATCTGCACCATGTCCACGGTGTCATCGAACGCCACGATACCGCCGTGGCCGAGCATGGCGCCGATGCCGGCGAGCGCCTCGTAATCGACCAGGGTGTCGAACTGCGAAGCCGGCACGTAGGCGCCGAGCGGTCCGCCGATCTGCACCGCGCGGATGGGGCGGCCGGAGGCGGAGCCGCCTCCGTACTCGTACAGAAGCTCGCGCAGCGTCAGGCCGAACGCCCGCTCCACCAGCCCGCCGCGTTTGATGTTGCCGGCGAGCTGGATCGGCAGCGTGCCACGCGACTTGCCCGTGCCGTAGCCGGCGTAGAATTCCGCCCCATGGCGCAGGATGGCCGGCACCGTCGACAGCGTGATGACGTTGTTGACGATCGTCGGGCACCCGAACAATCCCTTCACGGCAGGCAGGGGCGGCCGCACGCGCACCTCGCCCCGCCGGCCCTCCAGGCTCTCCAGCATCGAGGTCTCTTCCCCGCAGATGTACGCTCCGGCGCCCAGACGCACCTCCAGGTCGAAGCGCTTGCCGCTGCCCATGACATCCGCGCCCAGGTAGCGGGCTTCGTATGCGCCCGCGATGGCCCGGGTGAGTATCCGATGGGCATGCGGGTACTCGGCGCGCAGGTAGATGTAGCCCCGGGTCGCGCCCGTGGCGATTGCCGCGATGGTCATGCCCTCGATCAGGCTGAACGGGTCGCCTTCCATCAGCATGCGGTCGGAGAAGGTGCCGGAATCTCCCTCATCGGCGTTGCAGGTGACATATTTCTGGCCGGCCTGCTGATCGAGCACGGTCTTCCACTTGATGCCGGTCGGAAAGGCCGCCCCGCCGCGCCCACGCAGTCCCGAGCCGGTCACCGCCTCGACGACGGCCTGCGGACTCATCGCAAGCGCCCGCCGCAGACCCTGATAGCCCCCGTGGGCCACGTAGTCCGCCACGCTGAGCGGATCGACACGCCCGACCCGCTCGAAGGTCAACCGCTGCTGACTCGCAAACCAGGGAACGGTTTCGACATCGCCCACGCGCAGCGCATGCGCGCCGCCCCGGAGCCAGCCGGCATCGAACAGCCCGGGCACGTCCGCCGCGCTCACCGGACCGTAGGCGATCCGCCCCTGCGCGCCCACCACTTCCACCAGTGGCTCGAGCCAGTAGGCCCCGCGGGAGCCGTTGCGCACCAGGCGCACATCGAGTCCTCTGCTCGAGGCCTGTGCCGCGATCGCGCGGCAGACGGCCTCGGCTCCGAGCGAGAGCGACCCGGCGTCTCCGGGCACAAACACCGTCGTGACGGACGCCGCTGCGTCGGGCCCGCCGGGGCGGGCCGTCTTGGGAGAGGTCATGGGCTTTCCTCGGTATCCGCCTCGGCAAGCAGCGCATCGAAGCGTTCCGGGGTGACACGGCCGTGCAACTGCCCGTCGATCATCACCGCCGGAGAGCAGGCGCAATTGCCCAGGCAGTACACCGGATCGAGCGAGAACTTCCCGTCCGAGGTGCGCTGGTGGAAATCGACTCCCAACCGCGCGCGCGCGTGCTCTGCCAGCGCCTCGCCCCCGACGGCCTGGCAGGACTCGGCGCGGCACACCTGCACGACGTGCTTGCCCGGGGGGGAGCTGCGGAAGTGATGGTAGAAGGTGACGACGCCATGGACCTCGGCGCGGGAGAGATTGAGCTCCTCGGCCACCAAGGCGACGGTTTCGGCCGGCACGTGGCCCAGCGCTTCCTGGATCGCGTGCAGCACCTCGAGGAGCGGTCCTGGACGATCTTTGAATTCCGTCAGGATCCGCCGGACGGTCTCACTTTGTGCCGAGGAGAGCATCTGCATACTCCAGAAAGTATACGTCCTGCCGGCCGCCGGCTTGAACGATCGGCGGTCGGAGGTCGGAAAATCTAAGATTGTGTTCGATTTTTGGCACGTGCAGGCAGCGCGGCGCGGCGGCGCCTGAAGCCGGGCGGAAGCCGGCCGCCGCTCGCCTCGCGGCTGCAGCCTCTGCTCAGCCCTTCAGCAGCCCCGCGTGATGGCGCAGGTGCTCCTCGATGAAGCTCGAGATGCAGTAGTAGCCGTGGTCGTAACCCTCATGGCGGCGCAGCGTGAGCCTGAGCCCCGACTTGCGGCACGCCTCCTCCAAGAGATGCGGATGCAATTGGTCCTTGAGGAACTGGTCGGCAAGTCCCTGATCCACCAGAATCGGCGGCCGGCTGGCCGCATCGGTCACCGCGGCGGCAAGCTCGGTGGCATCGTAGGCGGCCCACTGGCCTTGATCGGGCCCCAGATAGCCGCTGAAGGCCTTGCGGCCCCAGGGACACTGGCGCGGCGCCGAGATCGGCGCAAACGCCGACACCGAGCGATATCTGTCGGGGTTTCGCAGCGCGATCACGAGCGCGCCATGCCCGCCCATGGAGTGCCCCAGGATGCCCGTACGATCCGGATCCGCCGGGAAATGCGCCTCGATGAGCGCACGCAATTCCCGCGTGACGTAGGTATACATGCGGTAGTGGCGCGACCAGGGCATCTCCGTGGCATCGACGTAGAAGCCGGCGGCCACGCCGAAATCCCACGAATCGCTCTCTCCGGGCAGATTCACCCCGCGGGGACTGGTGTCGGGCATGACGAGCATCAAGCCCAGCTCGGCCGCCACGCGCTGCGCGCCGGCCTTGATCGTGAAGGTCTCCTCGGTGCAGGTGAGGCCGGCGAGGCAATACAGCACGGGCGCGCGAGCGCTCGAGAGGCGCGGTGGCGTGAACACCGCGAACCGCATGGCACAGGCGGTGCTCTCGGCCTGGTGCCGGTAGAAGCCCACTGTGCCGCCGAAGCAGCGGTGCTGACTGATGACCTCGAAGGGCTGGGCGGCCATGATGCATCCTCTGGAGCGTGTCGCGAAACGGTGCGATTTATACCCTGCGCCCGAACGGCAGTCATCGTGCCGTGAGTCGAGTTGCGCCGTAGCGCACGAATGTGCGCCGAAGGCGGCACACGCCTGCTCACGCGCGGGACCGCGCGCTCAGCTTCCTTCCCGTTTCCCGGCCATGTGAGCCGCCGGAGCCGCCGCCCGCCAACCCCCGCCGAGTGCCTGATACAGGCGCACCAGATCGAGCGACACCGCGGTGGTGGCGCCCGCCAGGGCGATCTGCGACTGCTCCTCGGTGCGCTCGGCATCGAGCACGTCGATGAAACTGGCGATGCCGCTCGTGTAGCGTTGGCGCGCAAGTTCGAGCGCGTTGCGGCTGGATCGCACGGCCGCCTGCAGCGAGACGCGCTGGCGCTGATCGGCGCCATAGGCCGCGAGCGCATCCTCGACCTGATTGAGGGCTGTGAGCACGGTGCGCGCGTAGACGATGCCCGCCTGCTTCGCCTGCAGGCGCCGCAATTTCACCGTGGCGCGGATCCGGCCGCCTTCGAAGATCGGCAGCTCGATGGCCGGCCCGAACGAGGCGAAGTGGCTGGCCGCCGCGATCAGCTGGCTCAGGCCCTCCGACTGGTAGCCGCCGCCGGCCGTGAGCATCACTCTCGGGAAGAACTCGGAGACCGCCACGCCGATCTGCGCGGTCGCCGCGTGCAGGTTGGCCTGCGCGGCGCGGATGTCCGGACGGCGGCGCAGCAGGTCCGAGGGCAGCCCGATCGGCACCACGGGCGGAACCGGCGGCACCGGCCGCGCGCGGGCGAGCTCGGCGCGCAGCGCCTCGGGCGGGCGCGCCATGAGCTGGCTCAGCTGGTTCACATCGACGGTGATCTGCTGATCGACAAGCGGCAGCTGCGCGCGCGTGGTGCTGAGCTCCGTGGCGGCGTTCTGCACATCGAGGTCGGAGGTCAGGCCGGCCCTGTAACGGTCGCGGGTCAGTTGCAACAGACCGCGCTGGGTGGCGAGCGTGCGCAGCAGAATGGCCTTGCGCAGCTGCGCGCCGCGCAGCTCGATGTACGTCTGCGCGACATCGCCCACCATCGTCAGCAGCACTCCACGAGCGTTGTACACGGCGGCGCGGGTCTCGGCGTCGGCCGCCTCGATCGCCCGGCGCGTGCCGCCGAACAGATCGAGCCCCCACGAGGCGGCGAGCCCGACCTGGTACTGGTTGTAGGGATTGACGATGGTCGGCGGCAGGCCGGGAAACACGTGACTCAAGCCGAATATGGCGCCGTTCGGCGTGTTGGTGCTGACGCGCTGGCGGCTCCAGGAGACGTTGGCCGAGAGGCTGGGCCAAAGCGCACCGGAAAGCACCTCGGTCTGCGCAGCGGCCTCCCGGACCCGCAGCACCGCCTCGCGCACATCCAGGTTCTGCGCCGCCGACTGGCTCACCAGCGAGGTCAGCATCGGGTCATTGAAGCTCGACCACCATGCGACCGCGGACGGTTCGCGCGTGCTGATGCGCGAGCGGCCCTCGCGGCCGTTGCGCATGGCGGTGGCCGACCAATGCGCCGGCACGTGCGGCTTCGGCCTGACGAAATTCGGGCCGACGGTGCAGCCGCCGAGCAGCAGCGCGAGCGCGGCGGCCGCCAGAGCCTTCCGCGGCCGGCTCGAGCCGGTCCGCAGCATACGGGTCTCCCTTTTCATTCGACAGCCCTCGAGGGTCATTGCAGACGGTGGCGAAACATCCATGCGGCGGCGCCCGGAGTGATCGCGGCGATCAGCGCCAAGGGCCGCAAATCGGGCAGCAGGAGCCTCACGCCCGCGCCCTCCAGGCACACCCGCTCCGCGATATCCATAGCGTAGCGCAACGGATTGATCAGCGTGAAGCACCGAGGCAACCGGGGCATATTGGCGATCGGCGTCGTCAGGCCCGAGAGCAGCGAAAACGGCATGATTGAGCACGAAGGCGAACAGCATCGCCGGCTGCATGGTATGGGACAACGCCGAGACTACCAGCCCGATGCCCACCACGGCGAGGACAAATGCCGCAAGTCCTCCGTAGAGGACAGCAAAGGACCCCTCGAACGGGATACGAAGCCACCGCTGCGCCACCAACAGGACGCCCGTGGCCCGGGTGATGCCGATCAGCATGGCCGGCAGCGCCCTGCCGGCCATGATTTGCGCGGCGCGCAACGGCGTGACCAGCAGTGGCGCAGCATGGAGGCGAGCCTCATCGTGCCCCAGCCTCCCTGGGCCGAGCGGTGCGGCGCGAGCCGACGAGTCCGAAACACACCGGCCGCCCGATGTCAACCGATCGATCGCGGGCCGGCGGCACTTCAGCGGCGGCGTCGCGCCGCGTAGACTTGGCGGATGTTCCGCTCGCTCACACCGGCCGCAACGGCCCTGATCGCCGCAAACTTCGCCGTGTTTCTGCTCGAGCAGGTGGCGTTCGTCCCCATCGTGCGCCTGTTCGCGCTCTGGCCGCTCGGCCCGTATTTCCACTGGTGGCAGCTGGTGACCTTCGCCTTCATCCACGACGGCTGGCTGTACATCTTCTTCAACATGTTCGCGGTGTTCGTGTTCGCCCCGGCGCTCGAGCGATTCTGGGGCGCGCGGCGATTCCTGACGTACTACTTCGTGTGCACCGTGGCCGCCGCGCTCACCCAGCTCACCGTCCAGCGCCTGACCGGCAGCCCCGAGCCGACCATCGGCGCCTCCGGCGGCATCTTCGGCCTGCTGCTCGCCTTCGCCGTGCTGTTTCCCCGGACCCAGCTGTTGCTGCTGCTGCCGCCCATCCCCATGCCGGCGTGGCTGTTCGTCAGCATCTACGGCGTGCTCGAGCTGATCTTCGGTGTCACCGGCACCTTCGCCGACATCGCCCATTTCGCTCATCTCGGGGGCATGATCGGCGGGGCGTTGATGATGCTCTACTGGCAGTTGAGCGGCCGGGTGCGCTGGCGTCCGGGCTAGCGGAGCCAGCCTTCGCCCCGCGCCCGAGTTGCCTCGGGAACTTTTCTCATTTGCGTGCATCTATGGCAACCTGTGGAGGGCACCATGATCAAGACCGATCACCTGTGCAAGCGCTATCAGTCGGTGACTGCCGTCGAGGACGTCACTTTCGAGGTCCGGCCGGGAGAAGTCCTCGGCTTTCTCGGGCCCAATGGCGCGGGCAAGACGACAACCATGCGCATGCTCGCCGGCTTCGTCACGCCGACCTCGGGCAGCGCCAGCATCTTCGGTCATGACGTGCAGGGCGAGCCGCTCGCCGCCCGGCAGAGCCTCGGGTACCTGCCCGAGGGCGCACCGAGCTACGGTGAGATGCGTGTCAACGCCTTCCTCGCCTTCATCGCGGACCTGCGCGGGCTCGAAGGCGCCCGCAAGCGCGCGCGCCTGCATCATGTGATCGAGCGGCTGCAGCTCGACTCGGTGCTCGATCGGCCCATCGAGACGCTCTCGAAGGGCTTTCGCCGCCGCGTCGGCCTCGCGCAGGCCATGATCCACGATCCGCCGGCGCTCATTCTCGATGAGCCCACGGACGGCCTCGATCCCAACCAGAAGCACGAAGTCCGCACCCTCATCAACGAGATGGCCCGCGAGAAGATCATCGTGATCTCCACGCACATCCTGGAGGAGGTCGATGCGGTCTGCACCCGGGCCATCATCATCGCGCGCGGTCGCATCGTCGCCGATGACACGCCGGTGCAGCTCGCGGCCCGCTCGCGTTACTACAACGCCGTGTCGCTGCAGCTCGAAACGGCCGAGCAGCTGGCCGAGGCCCGCGCGGCCGTCGAGGCGCTGCCCTCGGTGGCGCAGGTGGAGGTGAGCGAGCGCGATGC
>JAJZLX010000610.1 GCA_021850555.1 Pseudomonadota bacterium
TGGGTCCGTGGGTCAAATCGGGCGACCTGGATACCCAGCCGCTCTCGCAGGTGAACATCGTGCGCACCATCGAGGCTGTGCTCGGTCTGCCGGCCATGTCCCAATGGGATGCGGGTGCGCGCGTGATCTCCGGCATATGGCGTAAGACGCCACGCCGGGATCCCATGCCGGTGCTGCCCATGCGGGTGCGCCTGCGGTTCAATGCGGGCCACTGCAGCAACCGGCTGCTGCTGCGGCGCGAGGCAGGTGCGGCGGGCCACGCACTGAGCGCACAGTGGCTCGAGCGTCACACCGATTCTCACGGGGCCGCAAGTGCGCCCCTCGCGGCCAGCCAGCGATACACGCCGACCTCTCTTTTGAAAGTGCCGGGACCCGAACAATTGCGCCAGGAGTGGATTGCGAGCAAGGGCCGCAAGAGCTATGCCGCTTTTCGGCGCTACCTGAGCGCCTATGCCGCTGCGCATGGGACTACGGTGGCATCGTACGAGGCGAACGAGGGTCAGCTGCAATGACCCGATAGCGCGCAAGCCTCGCTCTTGTTTGCCTGGGGGCGGTCAGGCTGGCGCGGCGGCACAGGGCCGTCGGCTGCCGCCCCCACAGCACGCCCGCCCCGGCAGCGCTTGCCGAAATCGGCTCTGCGCTGGCGCAGCAAGCGGCGGAAAACGCGCTGGAGCGCGTTCACGAGCACCGGCACGGGCACTCGGGGATCCGGGGGATGGGAGGGATGGCGGCCCGGGGCCGCAGCGCGATCCGAGTCCGTGCGGCGTGCTCGATGCAGCAAGCCCGCTTTGCAATGTGCGGCTCGGGTAGAATTGCGCGGCCGCCGCCGCAGTGCTCGCAGCCGCCGTCTCACCGCAACCGCCGCGTCTCACGGGTCGCAAGCGCGCAAACGCCTGTGACGTCCCGGTGGGACGCCTGTCAGGTCCGGCGCCGTATCTGCTGTTGCCCACTCTCACTCCCACTGCGAGCCCATGCTCGATTTCGGACGCGACACGTTTCTGTTCCTGCGTGACAACGCCCGCTGGATCGCCAGCGGGTTCCTGCTCACCCTGTTCTCCTCCTTCGGACAGACTTTCTTCATCGGTCTTTCCGGAAACGATCTGCGCGCCACGTTTCACCTCTCGAGCGGCGCTTTCGGCGGACTGTACATGCTCGCGACACTGTCGAGCGCGCTCAGCCTGCCGTGGCTTGGGCGTACGCTCGATCTGATGCCGGGCTGGAAGGTCGCCCGGTTCGTCATCCCGACCCTCGCCCTGGCTTGCGTTCTGATCGCGGCCGCACCCAACCTCGTGGTGCTGCTTGTTGCTCTGTATCTGCTGCGCCTGTTCGGTCAGGGGATGATGACCGAAATCGCCTACACCGAGATCGGACGCTGGTTCACCGCCAACCGGGGCCGTGCCATGGCCCTGATCATGCCCGGCCAGCAGGTGGGCATGGCCATCCTGCCGCTGCTCGTCGTACTGATCGATCAGGCGAGCGGCGGCTGGCGGGTGGCGTGGATGGCTTCGGCCGCGCTGATCGTGCTGGTCGGACTGCCCTCGATCATGGCGCTGATGCAAATCGAGCGAACACCACAGTCGCGTGAGGCGAAGGCCAGGCGGCGTCACAGCGCGCGCAACTGGACGCGTGCGCAGGTGCTGCGGGACCCCATTCTCTACCTGTTGCTCCTGGGGGCTTTGGCGCCACCCTTCATCCAGACCGTCGTGTTCTTCGAGCAGGACTATCTGATCGACCTTCGCCACTATGATCCGTTGGCTTTCGCGGCGGCATTCCCGGTAATGTCCGTGACGACGGTGGTGTTCGGCCTGATCTGCGGCCATCTGATCGACCGCTTCGGTGCGCTGAAGCTCCTGCCGTTCTTTCTCTTGCCGCTCGCCGTCGCTTCGGGGGCGGTTGCGCTGATTACGCCGGTCTGGGGCGTTTATGTATTCATGTTCCTGCTCGGCATCAGCAGCGGTTTCACCTCCACGGTGCTCGGCGCGCTGTGGCCGGAGGTGTACGGTCTTGCGAATCTCGGCGGCATCCGCGCGATCGTCGTGTCGGCCATGGTGTTGTCCACGGCAATCGGGCCCGGTCTCTCGGGCCTGTTGATCGATAGAGGCGTCCCGCTGCCGACCCAGTTGCTGTGGCTGTCCGGCTGGTGTGTCGCGGCCTGTTTCGTGCTGGCCTTTGCCGGATGGCGGGTGCGGCTGCGCGAGGCGGACCATGACGCCGAGCCGGACCATCCGTAGCTTAAGCGGAAGCGTTGAACCGGGCTTCTGCCGGCGGTCCCGGCCTGCGCTGACGCGCGGTCGGGTCTCCGTGAGGCGCTCCGCGGATCTGGCGCAGGGCCCGCGACTGTCGCGTCCATCATATTTTGCATGCCATCAAGTGAGACGCACGCACTGTCCGACGGGAGGCGCGCCTCGGCATTATGGTCAATAGTTTCCCATCGACCGACGGTCGACCCCGAGCCATGAAGCATCACGAACGTTTGACAGGCACAGGGAGGTGCCCCGCCGCCGCAGGTGGCGGACGTTGAGCCAAAAACCACGCTTTTTGGCTCAACGGCGCTGGGCGGGGCAGGAGCCC
>JAJZLX010000766.1 GCA_021850555.1 Pseudomonadota bacterium
CCGCGCGCAGCATTTCATAGTCGTCCGAGTTGACCGGGATATTGGTATGCACATTGCCGTCGCCGGCATGCATGTGCAGCGCCACGAACAGGCGGCCGCGCAGAACGCGTTTGTGGACCTGGTCGGCGGCCGCAAGAATCGGCGCGAACACCCGGCCGCTGAAGATCTCCTGCAACGGCGTGCGCAGCTCCCGCTTCCACGACACGCGGATGGTGCGGTCCTGCAGCACATCGAACACGCGCGCCGCCGGGGCGCGCTCCAGGCGCGCCTGCAGCGGCGCCAGCAGCGCTTCGTAACCGAGCCGCTCGAGCTGTGCCAGTGCCGGCGCGAGCGGCGCGTCGAGGTGCTCGGCCAGCCAACCCCAGCGCGCGCGGACCTGCGCGGCGCGCTCACCGATCACCTCCTCGTACGGCAGGTTGCCGACGTCCGGATCGTCGGCGCGCGCCAGGGGCAGAGTTCCGGCGAGGAGCGCTGCCAGCCCATCGAGGAGCTGCAGCTTGTTGGCGATCGAAAACTCGATGTTGATGCGCTCGATCTCGTCGGTGTACGCGCCGAGGTTCGCCAGCGGCAGGACCACGTCCTCGTTGATCTTGAAGGCGCTGGTGTGCCGGGCGATCGCCGCGGTGCGCGCGCGGTCGAGCCAGAAGGTGCGCCGGGCCTCCGGGCTCGCGGCGATGAATCCCTCGCCACTGCGCGCATTGGCGATGCGCACGACGGCGGAGGCGGCGGCGGCGACCTCCGGTTCGTGATCGCCGGTGAGATCGCCGAACAAGGCCATCTTGGGCAGCGCGCCGCGCTTGGATTTGGTGGTGTAGCCCACCGCCTGCAGGTAGCGCTCGTCGAGATGCTCCAGTCCGGCCAACAGCACGCGCGGGGCGAGGCTTTCCAGGTACTGTTTGATCTCGACGATCGCGGGAACCGCCTCGCGCGCCTGGCCGAAGAATTCCAGGCACACGGTGCGCGTGTGCGCAGGACTGCGATGCAGCACCCAGCGCGCGCTGGTGATCAGGCCGTCGCAGCCTTCCTTCTGTACCCCGGGGAGGCCGCCGAGGAACTTGTCGGTCACGTCCTTGCCCAGCCCGACTTTGCGGAACTTGCGTCCCGGGATCGAGAGCCGCTCGCGACGCAGCTCCGCGGCCTGGTCCGGTGGCTGACGGCCATCCTTCCAGAGCAGCTCGAACTCGGCGCTTTCGACGTCGTGAATCTTCCCCATGTTGTGCGCGATGCGGCTGACCTCCAGCCAATTGCCCTCGCAGTCGACCATGCGCCACCAGGCGAGATTGTCGACGGCCGTACCCCACAGGACGGCCTTCTTGCCGCCGGCGTTCATCGCGATATTGCCGCCGATGCAGCAGGCATCGGCCGAGGTCGGGTCGACGGCGAACACCAGGCCGCCTTGCGCGGCGGCGTTCGCGACGCGGCGCGTCACCACGCCGGCCTCGGTGAAAATGGTTGCAACCGGATCCGGCAGACCCGGCAGTCTCGTGCGCTCTATGCCGCTCAAGCGCTCGAGCTTCTCGGTGTTGACGACGGCGGACAGCGGCGTCAGCGGCAGCGCGCCACCGGTGTAGCCGGTTCCGCCACCGCGCGGAATGATGGTCAGCCCGAGCTCGATGCATGCGCGGACCAGCGCCGGCACTTCGGCTTCGCTGTCCGGTATCAGGACGACGAACGGGTACTCGACGCGCCAGTCGGTGGCGTCCGTAACGTGTGAGACGCGGGCGTAGGCGTCGAAACGGATGTTGTCCGTGCGCGTGTATCGCCGCAGCGTCCGCAACGTCCGGCGCCGGAGGGCTTCCCAATCCTTGAAGTCGCTCTCGAATGCCTGGACCGCGCCGCGCGCGGCCTTCAACAGTTCCCCGACCCGCTCGAACAGCGGTCCGTCGCCGGTATCGCGGCGGCGGTCGACGGCGTTCAGCCGATGGTTCAATGCCTGGATGAGCTGGGCGCGCCGGCCGCGATTCTCGAGCAGATCGTCCTGCAGATAGGGATTGCGCCGCACAACCCAGATGTCGCCGAGCACCTCATAGAGCATGCGCGCCGAGCGGCCGGTGCGCCGCTCGGCGCGCAGTTCCTCGATGACACCCCAGAAGTGCGCCCCGAGCAGCCGGATCACGATCTCACGGTCGGAGAAGGACGTGTAGTTATATGGGATCTCGCGCAGTCGCGCCGGCTCGCCCGCGTCTGCCGGCTCGGCGGACAGCGGCGCACTGGTCGTTGTGGCGTTCGTGGGCATGCGCGGTCCTGCGGGTCAGTGGTCTGTCAGGGCAGGTCCGAGCTGCCCATGAGATAACGGTCGCATTCGCGCGCCGCGCCGCGACCTTCCTCGATCGCCCAGACGATCAGGCTCTGTCCGCGGCGGCAGTCGCCGGCGGCGAAGATGCCCGGGACGTTGGTGGCAAACACGCCATGCGCCGCCTCGATGTTCGAGCGGGTGTCGGTGGCGATGCCGAGCTCCGCGAGCAGCGGCTGCTCGGGACCGGTGAAGCCGAGCGCGAGCAGCACCAGATCGGCGGCGATTTCCGCCTCGCTGCCGGGGACTTCGACCGCGGCGAAGCGGCCGTCGCG
>JAJZLX010000645.1 GCA_021850555.1 Pseudomonadota bacterium
GGAGTGCTTCCCCAGCCTCTCTACCTACGACCAGGCCGAAGTGCTCGCGCGCCTGCTCGATCATCTGGCTCTGAACTCGCTGCGGGCGATCGCGGGCGGCTCCTACGGCGGCATGGTGGCGCTGGCCTTTGGCGAGCGCTATCCGGAGCGGGTGGAGCGGCTGCTGGTGCTGTGCGCGGCCGATCGGCCCCATCCGCTCGGCACTGCCTGGCGGGCGGTGCAGCGCGACATCGTGCGCCTGGCCATCGATGCGGGGCGGACGAGTCAAGGTCTCGCGCTGGCGCGCGCGCTGGCGATGTCGACCTATCGCAGCGGCGAGGAATTTGCGGCCCGGTTCGCCGGTCCGGCGGTGTTCGAGGCGGGTCGGGCGCGTTTCCCGGTCGAGCGTTACCTTGCGGCGCGCGGGGCCGATTATGCCGCCCGCCACCGCCCCGAGGCGTTCCTGTGCCTGTCCGAGTCGATCGATCTGCACCGCGTGGAGGCGGGCCGCATCTGCGTGCCCACCGTGGCGGTGGCAGTGCGGGAGGATCTGCTTGCGCCACCTGCCGAAGTGCGGGCGATGGTTGCGCGGCTGCACTCGGCCCGGCTGTACGAGATTTCCTCGATCTACGGCCACGACGCATTTCTCAAGGAATCTCAACAGTTGCGCGGCGCGTTCGCAACCGTGCTCGAGAGTCGCTGAGCCGAGCCATTCGCGCCACGAACGTCCCCCCGGATCGGTGCGCGGCCGCCGCGGAGAATCCCCGGGTGAGCGCGCTCCAATCCAGATATCAACGAAAGGTCGTATGAGTCAATCCGTTCACCGCTCCTCTCCGATCACTCAGGCCGTGCGCGCGGGCCTGGAGTCCGATCCCGCCACCGGTGCGGTGGTGCCGCCGATCCACCTCACCTCGACGTTCGCCTTCCATGGCTTCGGCGAGAAGGGCCGCTACGACTACACCCGCTCCGGCAACCCCACGCGCGATCTGCTCGGCGCGGCGCTCGCTGAGCTCGAAGGCGGCGCCGGGGCCGTGGTCACCGCCACCGGCATGGCCGCCATCACGCTGTGCGGTTACCTGGTTCCGGCCGGCGCGCGCATCGTGGCGCCGCACGATTGCTATGGAGGCACCTACCGGCTGTTCGACGCCTGGCGGCGCCGCGGGGAGCGGCAGGTCGAGTTCATCGACTACGCGGACGCCGAGGCGGTGCGCTGCGCTCTCGGCAGCCCGGCGGCGCTGCTGTGGATCGAGACCCCGAGCAACCCGTTGCTGCGGATCACCGACATCGAGCGATTTGCTGCGTTGGGTCACGCCTGCGGGGCCAAGGTGATCGTCGATAACACGTTCCTCTCTCCGGTCTGGCAGCAGCCGCTCGCGCTCGGGGCGGACGTGGTCGTGCACTCGACGACGAAGTACCTGAATGGGCACAGCGACGTGGTCGGCGGGGCGGTCATTGCGCGCGATCAGGACGTGTACGAGCAGTTGGCGTGGTGGGCGAACTGCCTCGGAATTACCGGCGCGCCGTTCGACAGCTTTTTGACGCTGCGTGGGCTGCGCACGCTGCACGTGCGGCTCGAGCATCACGGCCGCAACGCCCAGGCGCTCGCGGAGTGGCTCGCCGGCGCCGACGGTGTCACCCAGGTCTACTATCCGGGGCTGGCGCACCATCCGGGCCACGAGGTGGCGTGTCGCCAGCAGCGCGGTTTTGGGGCCATCGTCTCGCTGGAACTCGCCGCAGGCCTGGAGGCGGTGCGAGCCTTCACCGACGGCTTGGCGTACTTCTCGCTCGCTGAATCGCTCGGCGGCGTGGAAAGTCTGCTCGCCCATCCGGCCACCATGACGCACGCGGCGATGGACAGCCGCGCACGCGAACGTGCGGGCCTGACCGACGGGCTGATTCGCCTGTCGGTGGGCATCGAGGCGCTCGAGGATCTGCGCGCGGATCTGGCCGGCGGCTTGGAACGGGCGGCGCGGGCGCGGTCGATGACGCGCGCGCCGCGCTGATTCCCAACCGCGCTCTGAAGCCGGGGCGAAGGCGGCCGATTCGCGCCCGCGCCGCGGTATGTGCCGTACGGGCCGCGCGCCTCAGCGCGCCAGTCTCTCGAGCACCACCGCGCCGGCCTCGCGCGTCGAGACGGCGGGGCCCCCCGAGGCAATATCCGGCGTGAGCGCGCCGGCGTCGATGGCGGCCGAGACGGCCTGCTCGAGCGCTTCGGCCTCGGCCGTCAGTCCCAGGGAATGGCGCAGCAGGAGCGCGACACTGAGCAGGGCGCCGTAGGGATTGGCGATGCCCTTCCCGGCGATATCGGGCGCCGAGCCGTGAATGGGCTCGTAGAGGCCGCGGCGTCCCTCGCCGAGGGAGGCCGAGGGGAGCAGTCCGAGCGATCCGGCCAGCATCGAAGCCTCGTCGGTGAGGATGTCGCCGAACATGTTCTCGGTGACCAGGACGTCGAAATCGCGTGGCCGGCGGATCAAATGCATGGCGGCGGCGTCGACCAGGAGGTGCTCGAGGCAGACGCGCGGGAATTCGGTGCCCACGACCCGCGTGGCCACTTCCCGCCACAGGCGCGAAGTCTCGAGCACAT
>JAJZLX010000556.1 GCA_021850555.1 Pseudomonadota bacterium
TTTCGCGACGATGAAGGCCGCACGTTACCTCATGCGCTTCACGGGCGATGCGCGCTACGGCGACGGGCTCGAGCGGATCATGTGGAACGGGCTGATGACGGTGAAGCCGCCGGACTCCAACGGCAATTCGCCGTATTACTCGAGCTATCACCCGGACGGGAAGAAGGTCTTCTATCCGGAAAAGTGGCCATGCTGCTCCGGCACCCTGGCGCAGGGCGTGGCGGACTACGTGCGAAACGCCTATTTCCACGCGCCCGGCGCCCTCTATGTCAATCTGTTCACGCCCTCACGGGTGCGCTGGCGCAGCGGCGGCCGGGCCATCACGCTTACACAGCACACCGACTATCCAGCCGGCGAGACGGTGGAACTGCGCATCGAAACCGCCGCGCCGGCGGATTTCGCGCTCAGAATCCGCATGCCGGGCTGGCTCGAGGCCGATCCGCAGATCCAGGTCAACGGCCGGCGCCAGAGCCTGGCGGCCGATCCGGGCACGTTCGCCGAAATCAGGCGCACGTGGCGCGACGGCGACCGGGTGCAGCTGCGCCTGCCGCAGTCATTTCGCACCCAGGCGATCGACCGGTCGCATCCCGATACGGTGGCGCTGCTGCGCGGACCGCTCGTGTACAGCGCACTGAACTTCGCCGGGCCCGGCGCGCCCGTACCGCGCTTGCGGCCGTCGGCACTGCACGCGGTGAGCGGCGCACGCCAAACCTACCGGCAGATGGATGACGGACAGCAGATTCTGTTCATACCGTTCTATGCCGTACAGAACGAATCCTACAATGTCTACTTCGAGCGGACCTGAGCAACCGCGCGTTCTCGCGCGCTATTGGATCGAGACCGCGCGACCGCTCGCGGAGGCGGCGGCGGTCATGGCCGGGGAGCAGTCGACCGGCACGTTCGTGCGCGTGGCCGGGGAGACCGACGAGTTGCGCGCGCGTTTCGGCGCGCGGATCGAGTCACTGACCGAGACCGGAGAGTCGCCGGCGCCGTCCCTGCCCGGCGCCTGGGCGCCGGCGGCAGGCCGGGCACGCTGGCGAACCGCGGAGGTGACGCTGTCCTGGCCGCTGCACAACTTCGGTCCCTCGCTGCCGAACCTGCTCGCCACCATCGCCGGCAATCTGTGGGAACTGAAGCCGTTCTCGGGGATGCGACTGCTCGACGTCACGCTACCGCCGCAATTCCTGTCGGCCTACCCCGGTCCGCAATTCGGTGCGGCGGGCACGCGCGACATGATCGGCGTGCGCGGCCGGCCGCTCATCGGCACGATCATCAAGCCGAGTATCGGACTGTCTCCGGCGGACACCGCGCAGCGCGTGGCCGAACTCGCCGCGGCCGGCATCGATTTCATCAAGGACGACGAGCTGCAGGCCGACGGCCCGCTCTGCCCCTTCGAGGAGCGATTCAGCGCGGTCATGCGCGTGTTGCGCCGGCACGGCGATCGCACCGGCCAGCGGGTACTCTATGCCGCGAACATCACCGGCGAGATCGACCAGATGCTGCGCCGGCACGAGCACGTGGTGGCCGAGGGCGGCAACTGCGTGATGGTGAGCTTGAACAGTATCGGGCTGCCGGCGCTGACGGCGCTGCGCGCGCGCTGCCAGGTGCCGATTCACGGCCACCGCAACGGCTGGGGTCTGCTCGGCCGCTCGAGCGCGATCGGCATGAGCTTCGTCGCGTGGCAGAAGCTGTGGCGGCTCGCCGGCATCGACCACGTGCACGTCAACGGGCTCGACAACAAGTTCTGCGAGAGCAACGCGTCGGTGATCGCCTCGGCGCGCGAGTGTCTCACGCCGATGTTCGCGCCCCCGGCGCGCGGCTGCGAGATCATGCCCGTGTTTTCCTCGGGCCAAACGGCGCTGCAGGTTCCGGACACGTGGCGGGCGCTCGGCTCGGTCGAGCTGATTCACGCCTGCGGCGGCGGCATCATCGGACACCCGGGCGGCGCGGCCGCCGGCGTGCGCAGCCTGCGCCAGGCGTGGCTGGCGGCGGTCGCCGGCATTGCGCTCGAAGAGTACGCCCGCGAGCATCGTGAGCTGGCGGAGGCGCTGGCGGCGTTCCGGCGCTGACGGCCGCGCGGGGGTCGCTCATGAGATGCCTTGTGGCCTCGAATACCGGGACCGGTGCCGCGCACGGCATGAATCATGGCTAGTCCGCTCTACGCTTACTACGGCGATGACTTCACGGGCTCGACCGATGTGCTCGAGGCGCTGGCCCGCGCCGGCGTGCGCAGCGTGCTGTTCGTCGGGCCGCCGAGCAGTTCGGAGCTCGAGCGCTTCGCCGGATGTCAGGCGTTCGGAATCGCCGGCGACAGCCGCAGCCGCACCCGCGAGTGGATGAGCGAGCATCTGCCGGCGGTGTTCCGCGACCTTGGGACGCTCGGCGCGCCGGTCGTGCACTACAAGACCTGTTCGACGTTCGACAGTTCGCCTGCGATCGGCTCGATCGGCCGCGCGCTCGAGATCGGCCGCAGTGTCTTGCCGGGGCCGTTCGTGCCACTGGTGGTGGCCGCGCCCCATCTCGGTCGCTACCTCGTGTTCGGGAATCTGTTCGCCGCGGCCG
>JAJZLX010000467.1 GCA_021850555.1 Pseudomonadota bacterium
GTGCAGACTGATTTTCGGGGTGCCCAGATGATACCAGTCTTTTGACCCCGCCGAGGCGTCCCATGCGCCATGGTGCTGCCTGCAGGCGACAACGACCGGCATTTCCAGTCACTGCGGCCCGGTATGCCCGGGACGCGATTTCGACCCCGCTGGCCCATGCTTGTAGAATCCCGGGCCAGGACGCTTCTTAATCACCAGCAGGTTCCCATGTCCCCCATCCAGCGCCGCCCCTCCGCCCAGGTTTCGATTGGACCGGTTCGCGTCGGCGGCACCGCGCCCATCGTCGTGCAATCGATGACGAACACCGATACGGCCGACGCCGAAGGCACGGCGCAACAGATCAAGTCGCTTGCCCGCGCCGGCTCGGAGCTGGTCCGCGTGACGGTCAACACGGCCGAAGCCGCCGAGGCCGTGGCGCGCATCCGCGACCGGCTGGATCAGATGGGCGTCTCCGTGCCCCTGATCGGCGATTTCCACTTCAACGGCCACAAGCTCCTGCGCGAGCACCCGGGCTGCGCCGAGGCCTTGGCCAAGTACCGCATCAACCCGGGCAACGTCGGACGCGGCAGCAAGCGCGACCCACAGTTCGCCGAGATGATCGAGACCGCCTGCCGCTACGGCAAACCGGTTCGCATCGGCGTCAACTGGGGCAGCCTCGATCAGGATCTGCTCACACGCCTGATGGACGAGAACTCTGCAAGCGCCGAGCCGCTGAGCACTCAGCAGATCATGCGCAACGCGGTCGTGCTCTCGGCGCTCGAGAGCGCCCGGCGCGCGGAGGATCTGGGCCTTGCCCACGACAGGATCATTCTCTCGGCCAAGGTGAGCGGCGTGCAGGACCTGATCGCCATCTACCACGACCTCGCCGGCCGGTGCGACTACCCGCTGCACCTGGGCCTGACCGAGGCGGGCATGGGCTCGAAAGGCATCGTCGCCTCCACTGCCGGCATGGCGGTGCTCCTGCAGCAGGGGATCGGCGACACGATCCGCGTGTCGCTGACGCCTCAACCCGGCGGCGATCGCACGCAGGAAGTCATCGTGGCGCAAGAGATCCTCCAGACGATGGGCCTGCGATCCTTCCTGCCGCTGGTGACGGCCTGCCCGGGCTGCGGGCGCACCACCAGCACGGTGTTCCAGGAGCTCGCGCAGCGCATTCAGACGCACATCCGGCACCGCATGCCGCAGTGGCGTCGGGAATTCGAGGGCGTGGAGGACATGACGGTGGCGGTCATGGGCTGTGTGGTCAACGGCCCGGGCGAGAGCAAGCACGCCAACATAGGGATCAGCCTGCCGGGCACGGGCGAGCGCCCGGTGGCGCCCGTCTACGAGGACGGGGAGAAGACGGTGACGCTCAAGGGCGATCACATCGCGGAAGAGTTCCAGGAGCTGCTCGAGCAGTACGTGGCGCGGAAGTTCAGCAGGAAGGACGCCACATCACAGAGCGCTGTCGCATGAAGGCGCATCGCAGGATGAGCCCGTCCGGCGCAGCGCGCCGGACCCTGTCTCGAAGTCGAAGCGCCCGGCCGGGACCATGTTTGCACTGCGCCTTGCCGGCAGTTGCAAGGAGCACTCATGAGCGGGCTGACTGAAAAGAAGTGCAGGCCCTGCGAAGGAGGCGTGCCGCCGCTCACTCGCGAGCAGGCCGAGTCATTCGCGAGGCAGCTCTCGCCCGACTGGGCGCTCTCGAAGGAGGGGCCGTACCTCAGGCGCGAATTCCGCTTCAAGGACTTCTATCGCACCATGAGCTTCGTCAACGCCGTGGCTCATATCGCGAACATCGAGGACCATCATCCGGATCTCGAGGTCGGCTACAACTACTGCCGCGTCCAGTACACCACGCACGCGATCAAGGGACTCTCCGAGAACGACTTCATCTGCGCGGCGAAGATCGATCTGATTCCGCTGCGCTGAGGGCGGCCGCAACCCGCGCCGCAGCGGGCAGCTCGCCTGCGAGGCCGAGCGCACGAGTGATGAAGAAGCGCTTCACCTCCTCGCTGCGGTTCACCCAGGACAGTCCGCGCTGCGCCAGCTTCGAGAGCGGACCTGCGCCATGGGCGAGAAAGCGGTTGAAGGCGTCGATGGCGAGCGCCATCGGGGCGATCTCGCTCTTGCGCCAGCGCTCGTAGCGGCGCAGCGGGCCCGGGGCGCCCGGATCCTCGCCCACCCGATGGGCATCGCACAGACACTCCTCCAGCGCCGCCGCATCCAACAGGCCCAGATTGACGCCCTGGCCGGCGAGAGGATGCACCACGTGAGCGGCATCGCCGATGAGCGCGCAGCGGCTGGCGGTGAAGCGCTCCGCGGACATTCTGCGCAGCGGCAGCGCCACGCGGTCCGTGCACAGCTCAACCGTGCCGAGCACACCGTCCGACGCTCTCAGCAGCTCCTCCTCGAACCTTTCCCGCGGCATCGCGAGCAGCATCGCCGCGACCTGCTCGTCCGCCGACCAGACGATCGAGCTCGAGCCGTCGGCAAGCGGCAGAAAGGCGAGTGTTCCGGTGCGCAGAAAGCGCTGCCAGGCCGTACTCTCGTGCGCAAGCGTGGTGTGCACGTTGGCGACGATTGCCGTCTGCCGATAGCTCGCGGCGTGCGCCACGAGCCCAGCGGACTCGCGCACCCTCGAGCGCGCTCCGTCTGCCCCGACGATCAGCGCACACGTGAAGCTTCCCGCGCCCGTCTCGACTTCGACACAGTCACCTCCGATCCGCGAACGGGAAAATGCCGCCGGAATGACCGTGCCCCCCGCAGCTTCGAAGGCCGCAAGCGCCGCCCATTGCACCACGCGATTCTCGGCGATGTGGCCGAGGTTCGGCTCGCCGACGCAGGCCGCATCGAACGTCAACGCGCCGGGGCTGCGCGCCGGCAGGCCCTCGGGCCAGACGCTCATCCGCTCGTAGGGGGAAAGACGCTCCCGCGGAATGAGGTCCCAGGCACCGGCCGCGCTCAGAATGTGCTCGCTGGCGCGCGACAGCGCCGATACGCGCGCATCAAGCGGCAGGTCCGCCGCGACCGGCGGCGGCCGGCCGGGCTCGAGCACCGCGATCTTCAGAGCGTGACGAGCGTTGCCGAGCGAGCGTTGCAGCAGCGCCGCGGCACACGCGCCCACAGGGCCGCCGCCCACGATCAGTACGTCCCAACGATCCGTTGCTCCCGATTCACTCATATGAGCGGCAATCCTCGTGCCAGTCGCGGCGCCACCCCCCCGAACCCGAGGCTGACCCGGGCGAGCGCCCGTTTGGCCGGCGGCGACAAATCGAACATCACCAGTCCCAGATCCCGCAGCAGGCTCACACCGGGGATGCGGCTGGCGAACAGCCGCACCAGAGAATCGGTGAATCGCACCACGCCGCTGCGGTCGGCGGCGCGAGCCTCGCTGAAGCGTTGCAGCAGGCCCGGCGCGCCCACATCCCCCGTGGCGCCGGCGATGACCTCGGCCAACAAGGCCGCATCGCGCAGTCCCAGGTTGAACCCCTGGCCGGCGATCGGGTGCAGCGCCTGAGCGGCGTTGCCGATGAGCACGGTACGGGTCGCCACTGTGGTCGATGCGCGCGTCAGCTTCAACGGATACGAAGCGCGACGGCCCACGCGCACGAACCTCCCCGCCCGCCAGCCGAACCGCTGCTGCAGCTCCCCGAGGTAGGCCTCCTCGCTGAGCGCCAGGAGCTCCGTGGCTCTGTGCGGCGCGATGGCCCAGACCGTTCCGTAGCCACCGCCGTGGAGCGGCAGCACAGCCACCGGTCCCGAGGGGGTGAATCGCTCATAGGCGGTGCCGTCGTGGGGCCGATCCGAAACGACGGGAGCGGCGATGGCCACCTGGTCGTAATCCTCGACTCCCGTCTCGATACCCGCGGCAGCTCGCACCTGCGAGTGCGCGCCATCCGCCGCCACCACCAGCTTCGAGACGAGCGGCTCGCGGCTGCCCGAATCGGTGACCACCGTGAAACCGACCCCGTCGGCGGTGATCTGCAGACCTTCGATCCGCGCCGGGGCCCTGAGCTCTATCCCTCGGGCGCCAGAGAGCCCACGCCACAGCGCCGCTCCGATCACCCTGTTGGGAATGACATATCCGAAGGCATCGATCTGCAGCTCACTCGCAACCAGGCGCGCGCAGCCGAAACGCCCCGCATCCGAGACATGGATGGTGCGGATCTGCGCCGCCTCCGGCTCGAGCACATCCCATACGCCGAGCCCCTGGAAGATGCGCCGGCTGGCGTTGCCGAGCGCCGTGGTGCGCTCATCGAAGCTCGGCTGAGCGGCGCAGTCCGGCGCCACGCTCTCCACGAGCAACACCCGCACGCCGGTGCCCGAAAGCCCAAGAGCGAGGCTCGCCCCGACCAACCCGCCGCCGATGACGGCGACGTCGAACTCCCTCGGCAAGTGATGCGCAGGGCGCTTGACTCGATCAGGCACGGCTTGCGCTCATCAGCGCCTCGATCTCATCCGGATCCTTTGGCGCCCCTTCGGTCAGCACCTCGGCGCCCGTCCTGGTCACCACGACATCGTCCTCGATACGCACGCCGATCCCTTGGAAGCGCTTGGGCACGCCGCGCGCACCGACCGGAATGTAAATGCCCGGCTCCACGGTGAGCACCATGCCCGGTTCGAGCACCCGCCACTCATCGCCGATCTTGTAGTCGCCGACATCGTGCACGTCCATACCGAGCCAATGACCCGTACGGTGCATGAAGTAGCGACGGTAGGCGCCATCACGCTCGAGCTTCGCGGGGCGGCCCTTGAGCAGACCGAGCCTGACCAGCCCGTGGGTGATCACGCGGACGGCGGCCTCATGCGGCTCATTCCAATGGTTCCCAGGGCGCACCTTCGCGATCGCCGCAAGGTTGGCCTCGAGCACGACCTCGTACACGGCCCGCTGCTCCGGCGTGAAGCGGCCGCCGACCGGGAAGGTGCGGGTGATGTCCGATGCGTAGCATTGGTATTCGCAGCCCGCATCGATCAGCAGCACATCGCCCTCGCGCAGGCGCTGATCGTTCTCGTGGTAGTGCAGGATGCAGCTGTTGGCCCCACCGCCGACGATGGGATGGTAGGAAGTGTCGGTATTGTGCAGGCGAAATTCGTGGACGAGCTCCGCCATGACCTCGTATTCCATTCGGCCCGGCCGGCAGAAGCGCATGGCCCGCACGTGCGCCCGCGCGGCGATGCGCGCCGATTCGCGCATCAGCCCGATTTCCGCACGGGACTTATGGAGCCTCAGCTCGTGCAGCACGTGATCGAGCGCCACGATCTCCTGGGGCGGGTGCCGGCCGTTTCTCGCCTGGGTGCGCAGGCCATTCACCCACCCGACCACCCGCTGGTCGAACTCGGGATAGAAGCCCATGGCATAGAAGACCTTGGCGCGGTTTTCCATCAGCCCGGGGAGAATCTCATCCATGTCGGTGATCGGGAAGGCATCGTTCGCGCCATGGATGCGCCGCGCACCCGCGGGACCCGCGCGCCGCCCGTCCCACGTCTCGCGCGCCGGATCGCGATCGCGGACGAAGAGGATGTACTCCGCCTGCTCACGGCCGGGGACCAGCACCGCGACCGACTCCGGCTCGCCGAACCCCGTGAGGTAGTGAAAATCACTATCCTGACGGTAGGCGTACTCGACATCGTTGTTGCGGTGCCGCACCGGCGCGGCGGGCACGATGGCTATGGCATCCCGGCCCATCAGGCGCATCAGCGCGCCTCGACGGCGGGAGAACTCATCACCGGAACTGCTGGATTTCAATGGAAGGATACTCCTGCGGAGGGCGCGGTGGACTGCCGCAGGGGCGCCAACTCCTCGAACACCACCTGCACACCCACGCGCACGAATTCCACGAGCTCCGCGTAGGCGGATTCATTCGCCTCCTCGCCCTGCTCGGGATCGACGGCGGCGCGGCTGATCGCCATGATGTCGGTGACGACCGCCCCGACCTCTCCCGGCAGGTCGACGACATCCTGTGTCGCACCCGTGCCGGAGCCGAGGCCGTAGAGAAACCCCTGACACCACGTGGCCAGCGCCCCGGTACGCTCATCGAGCGACCGGACATCCTCGGGAAGCAACGGCTGGAACGCCATGTCCGGCGCCGAAAGCGCGCCCGCGGTCGACTCGTACAGCGCCTCGAGCGCAGTCATCGCGAGCGGCTGCCCCTGACCATCGGGCAGAATGTCGAGCAGCCAGTCCTCGAAACGGTAGCCTGCCGCCGCGCACAGACACCCGGCTAGCGTCCCATGGGCTTCGGCGGCGTCGATCAACGAGCGCTCACCGGCCAGAACGCGCTGAATCTCCGCGTAGTTCGCCTGGATCATGCCGCCCCATTATGCCCCAACCGACTGCGATTGACCCCACGGAGAGCGCGGCACTATAGTCCCACCCGCATGAGCGACACGGCAAAGTCACCACTCGATAGCGAGATCTCGCGCCTCACCCGGCGCATCGAGGAGCTGCTCGTCTCCATGGAACAGCTGCGAGAGGAAAACCGGGCGCTCAAGCAGCGCCACGAATCGCTCGCCAGCGAGCGGGCTTCGCTCCTGCAGAAGAACGAACAAGTGCGCGCCCGCGTGGAAGCGATGATCGGCCGGCTCAAGGCTTTGGAGCACGGCGCATGAGCCAGGACCCGGCCCGTGTCAGCGTGCGCATCCTGGACAGGGATTACGTGGTCGCCTGCCCGCATGAGGAGCGTCCGGCGCTGCTCGATGCGGCGGAATACCTGAACAGCCGCATGCGGGAGGTACGCGACAGCGGCAAGGTCGTGGGCCTCGACCGCGTCGCCGTCATGGTCGCGCTCAATATGGCAAACGAGCTGCTGCAGCTGCGCGGCAGCGACACGCGCGCCGAGATCGCAGCCGGCGACAAGCTGCGCGCGCTGCGCGAGCGGATCGAGACCGCTCTCGGGCACAGCCAACCGCTCGAGCTGTGACTCGGGCGCTCAGACTGCGGGCAAGACCCCTGCGCGCGTCTCACCATTGGTGTACAGTGATCCCGGCGTCGCCTGCGGTGTTCGACACGCGGGCCGGGTTACCTCGGACCCTAATTGAAACACCCACGGGACTTCTGGGCTTGTGGACAGCGCTGTGCAAGTCCGCCTCGAGCGGAAAGCCTTACCTGTCGCAGTCCGTCCCACTTGTTGCTCTGGTTCGAGAGCAACGGTTCGCACCGGCACAGGCGGGTGACGCCTCCTGAATCCACCCTGGAGGACGCCCGCACATCGTTGCGGGCATCCATCCGCCGGCTCCGCCGGAGCGTCTCGCCCGCCGCGCGCGCGCGCGCGGCCCGCAGCGTCGCACGCATTGCCGATCACGAATTGCACCTGCGTCGCGGCTCTCGCGTAGCGCTCTACGCCTCCACGCCGGAAGAGCTCGATACCACCGAGGTGATCTGCCTGGCGCTGCGTCGCGGCTGCCGCGTGTACCTGCCGCGGATTCATGGTCATCGCCTCGCGCGCACCATGCATTTCGCGGAGAGCGGCGAGCGGCAGCGCTTCAATCGCTTCGGCATCCCCGAGCCTCACGGCGCACAAGGCTTGAGCGCCCGATCCCTGGACATCGTGTTCGTGCCGCTGGTCGGTTTCGACCGGCATGGCGCTCGCCTCGGCATGGGAGGCGGCTATTACGACCGCGCGCTCGCATTTCGGCGCACGCGGACCGCGTGGCGAGTGCCATTGCTCGTCGGGCTCGGCTACGCGTTGCAAGAGGTGGAGCAAATCACCCCGGCCGCGCACGATGTACCGCTCGATCTGGTGATCACCGAGCGGGGCGTGATCCACTGCACGCACTCATGAGCGGCGGCGAGCAGGCGTACGGGCGGGGCGGTGCCTTTCAGCGAAGCCTTGCTTCGCTTCGCCAAGCGGATGCTCCGGGGACGAGTCGCACCGCGCCGAGCGAACGGACAGGGGAACTTCGCACCGGACTCTCGCGAGGCAGGGACAGCGCAGCGCGATGGCACACCGGACCAAGCGCGGCGCACGGACAGCGGAGCGATCGGCCGCACCGCGCGTGGTAATAGGACACGAAGGGGCGAGCTACCACAGACTCTCAAGACTTGCTTGTATTTTTGTTTCGCATGTATATACTCGGCCCTCGGACTAACCCGACAACTGGAGAGCCAACATGGCGAAGGCAAAGAAGAAGGCCGCGAAGAAGAAAGCTGCGAAGAAGAAGTGAGGCCTTTCGCTCGGCGGCCGCTCAGGCGGCCGCCGAGTGAGACGAGTTTCAATGCCCGTGCCCGCGCAAGCGGGCACTTTCGTCTCTGAAGCCCGCTCTCGAGATCTGCTCTATGACGCACATCCCCGCCTCTTCCCCGCAGACCGACGCGCAAGCCGGAAAGCGTCGCGCCGCCGAAGCCGCTCTGAGCCATGTCGAGCCTGGCAGCGTGCTCGGTGTGGGCACCGGATCCACGATCGCTTTCCTGATCGAGGCACTCGCGGCGCGACCCGGGCTGATCCGCGCGGCCGTATCGAGCTCAAACGCCACCACCGGCGCACTGCGTGCGGCCGGCATCACCGTACTGGACCTCAATGAGGTCGACGACCTGCCGCTTTACATCGACGGGGCGGACGAGGCGACTCGGGCCCATCACCTGATCAAGGGCGGCGGCGGAGCGCTCACGCGCGAAAAGATTCTCGCGGCCGCGGCGAAGCGCTTCATCTGCATCGTCGATCAAAGCAAGCTCGTCGATACGCTCGGCACGTTTCCGCTGCCGATCGAAGTCATCCCCATGGCCCGCAGGCTGGTGGCGCGCACGATCGAGGCGCAGCAGGGGCGCGCGCTGTGGCGCGAGGGGGTCGTCACCGACAACGGCAATCACATCCTCGACGTGCACGGCCTGTCGATCCAAGATCCCCCGGCACTCGAGCGGCGGCTCGGGCAAATCACCGGTGTGGTGACGGTAGGGCTGTTCGCGGTGCGCCCGGCGGATGTGCTGCTGGTCGGAAGCGCGACGGGAATCGAAACCATCTAGCACGCAGCCCGGGTCTGCCCCCTGTGCGCGCCTCCATCCCTGCGGCGCGTCCTTCGAGCCGCCCACCCCCGGCCCAAGGCTGTAAAGGCGTGTCTGCGTCCCATGCCTGCGAAGCGCCTCGAGGCGGCGCGGGCCATCAGCCGGCGCTCACCGGGGCAGAGCCAGCACGCGCGAGCGGCTCAGAGGCTCCCTCGGCTCATCGGCCAGATCGCGCAGTGTCAGATCGCCGCAGCGGGCACGCCTGGCTTCCTCGATCGCGGCAAGCAGGCGATCGACCCCCGGTATCGGCACGGCGCGGGCCACGAACAGCCCGCCGCGGGGATTGCGGGCAACATCCAGGATCTCCGCCAGAGTGATACGTCCAAGGTCGCGCGCCGGCAACAGATCGTCGTCCCCGCTGACCGCCAGCAACCCCGCTCGCTCCAGCGCCAGGGCCATCTCGGACACCGCGATGCCGGGCAGTCCCAGCTCGGCCGCGAGCCTATTGACGCTCCAGCGCCCCTCTCCGGTCAGATACGCCCGGCCGACGAAATACATCACGCGCAGCGCCAGCTGCTCGACCTCGACGCAAGAGAGCCTCAGCGGCTGCAATCCGACGCGCAGATAGATCGGATTCTGGACATAGAAGGACAGCAGCGTGCCGGCGAGCAGGATCAGCCACCCCAGGTAAGTCCACAGCAGAGCCGCCACGATCAGCGCGAAGCTCGCATAGACGATCGCAAGTCGCGTGGAATGCTCGACGAAGGCCGTGAACATCTTGCCGACCGCGGCCCACAATATGCCGGCCACGACCGCGCCGATGAGCGCCGGCCTCCAGCGCACGCGCGTGTTCGGCAAGAGCAGATAAATCCCCGCGAAGAAAACGATCACCATCGCATAGGGGGCGAGCTTGACACCCGTCGCGGTCAGCATGTCGAGCAGCGGCAAGTGGCGCATATCGCGAAACGGCGCGCTGTCGATTGCCCGGCGCGATACGCCGATGAACATGACCAGGATCACGGGACCGGCCACCACGAGGGTCAGGTAATGGATGACCCGGCGCGCGAGGCTGCGCGGCTGTTGCACGCGCCAGAGGAAATTGAAGCTGTCCTCGACCTTCTTGATCATGGTCACCAGGGTCCAGGCGAGCAGCGCAAGGCCGACCGTGCCGAGCACCCCGCCGCCGATGCGGTTGACGACCTGCATCACGTGGGACGTCAACTTGGCGGCGTTCGCCGGGCCGAGTGCGCTGAAGAACTCGTAGACCACCAGCTCGACGTCGCCGCTGGCTCCGAAGAGCTTGAGGATGGCGAAGCTGAATGCGGCCAGTGGGATGAGCGTCAACAGCGTGGTGTAAACGAGGCCCATCGCCCGAAAATTGATTTCGCCGCGCATCAGGTCGCGTACGACCGCATAGAGGTAGCTTAGGCCGCGGATCAGCCGCGCCGACACGCCCGGCCCGCTGCAGGCGGGACCGAAAAACCACCCGTCGAGAAATGCCCAGATCCGCGCCCACATGGTTTCGGGAGATTAAGCGCCACGCGGGCGTCTGTCATCCGGCGCTACTCGATGGGCGCAAATCGCCTCGGCGATTCGCGCAAGACCCTGCACATTTCCCGCGGGCTCGGGAACGGCCCATCGCCCGCTGTTCACTGCCACTGGTGCTGCGCGCCGGAAAAGCTCAAGGCATTCCGCGGCGAGCGCGAATCAGCTCATAAGCCTCGATGATCTGCTGGGTGCGCTGTTTGGCGTGCTCGAGCATCGACTCCGGCAGACCATTGGCTTTGAGTTTGTCGGGGTGATGTCGGCTCAGCTGCCTGCGGTACGCCTTGACGATGTCCCGGTCGCTGTCCGCGGCGCTCACTCCGAGCACCCGGTATGCCTGCTCGAGATCCGCTCCATTGCGCCCCGGCGCCTCGCGGGCGTAGCCGCCGGCGCGGATCCACAGCGCCGCCTCGATCTGCGCCAGCTCGAAGGGCGAGAGGCCGAGCCGGGCCGCGATACGGTTGAGCAGCGGTCTGACAGGCCCCTCGAGATTGTTGCCGGCGATCGCGGCGCGTACCTGCAATTCGATGAACACGCGCTTCAAGTCCGGTCGCCACGTGCAGGCGCGGCGCAGCTCCGAGAGCTCCGCATCCGGATCGAATGCCGGCTGCTTGCCTTCGGTGAAGCATTGAATCGCCGCGTGCACCTGCGCGGGCGTGAGGCGCAGCTGCGCCATGACGGAGCGGGCGGCGGCGATCTCCTGCTCGGACACCCGACCGTCAGCCTTGGCGAGGTAGCCCATCACCCGAAAGGTCGCGCGAAAGAAAAGCTCGCCGAGGGCGGCGGCATTGCCGGCAGGTCCGCCGGTGCCTCGCCGCTCGGCGTACGTGTCGAACTGGTGCCCGAGAAGCACGCCGAGCGCCGCCCCGATCGGCCCGAAGCCCAGGAGCAGACCGAGCGCTCCGCCGGCAAGCTTACCGGTATATTTCATGGCTCAGGCAGACGCTCCCTGGGATGCGGACGTGGCGCTCATGCAGTTATAGTAGCAAGCATGGACGCACAGGCCGTTTATCGCACTTCCCTGCGGGGACTCGAGAAGATCCACGAAGGCAAGGTGCGCGACATCTACGCGGCGGGGCCGGACGCGATGCTCATCGTGACCACCGACCGGCTGTCCGCCTTCGATGTCGTGCTGCCCGACCCCATACCCGGCAAGGGGCGGGTGCTCAACCAGATCTCGCAGTTCTGGTTCGAGCGCACCGGCCACATCGTGCCCAACCACCTGACCGGGCGGCAGATCGAGAGCCTCGTCGCCGACCCCGCCGAGCGGGCCATGCTCGAGGGGCGAGCGGTCATCGTTCGACGCCTCAAGGCGCTGCCGATCGAGGCGGTGGTGCGCGGCTACCTGATCGGCTCGGGCTGGAAGGATTATCAAAAGACGGGCGGGGTCTGCGGCATCAGCCTGCCCGCCGGACTCGTCCTCGCGCAGCGTCTGCCCGATCCGATCTTCACCCCCGCGACCAAGGCCGCAGCCGGCCAACATGACGAGAACATTCCGTTCGCCCAGGTCGAGCAGCTTCTCGGGTCCGCCCTGGCCGCGAAGGTGCGCGACACGGCGCTCGAGCTCTACCGGTTCGCGGCCGCCCACGCACTGTCGCGCGGAATCATCATCGCCGATACCAAGTTCGAGTTCGGTGTAGACCCTGACGGCACCCTTACGCTCATCGACGAAGTGCTTACACCCGACTCCTCGCGCTTCTGGCCGGCCGACACCTACCGGCCCGGACACAGTCCGCCTAGCTTCGATAAGCAGTTCGTCCGCGATTATCTCGAAACCCTCGACTGGAACAAGCAGGCGCCGGGCCCGCATCTGCCGCCCGAGATCATCGCGCGCACCGCCCAGAAATACCGAGAGGCGCTCACCCGGCTCACCCGCTAGACATCCTGCCCTGCTCCCACGCGGATTGGGGACATTCGCCAGACTGTCGCACTTCCGGCGCAGGAGCGGAGCGGAGTGTTCCAGCTCCGCCACCGCGCGACGGAGGCGCGCCCTCGGCTTGCGCCTCGGACGATTTCCCCGGCTCGGGCGGCCGAGTAAACTCTCCCGCATGGCCACCCCTTGGATCGCTCCCTCCATCCTGTCCGCCGACTTCGCCCGACTGGGCGAGGAGGTCGATGCCGTCATCGGTGCCGGCGCCGACTTGGTGCACTTCGATGTCATGGACAATCACTACGTGCCGAACCTCACCATCGGGCCTCTGGTATGCGAGGCGCTGCACAAGCACGGCATCAAGGCCCCGATCGATGCGCACCTGATGGTTCGCCCGGTCGATCGCATCGTGCCGGATTTCGCCAGGGCGGGAGCGACGTACATCACCTTCCACCCGGAGGCGAGCGAGCATATCGATCGCACCATCGAGCTCATCCGCGAGCACGGCTGCCGTCCCGGCTTGGCTTTCAATCCCGCCACACCGCTCGATTACCTCGATTACACGCTCGAGAAGCTCGACCTCGTGCTCATCATGTCGGTCAACCCCGGCTTCGGAGGACAGCGGTTCATTCCCTCGGCGCTTGGCAAGCTGGAGCAGGTCCGCCGGCGCATTCAGGCAAGCGGGCGGGATGTGCGCCTGGAAATTGACGGCGGGGTCAAGATCGACAACATTCAGGCGATCGCGCGCGCCGGGGCGGATACCTTCGTGGCGGGCTCGGCCATCTTCGGCAGCCCCGATTACGCCGCCACCATCCGTGCCATGCGCGAGCACATCGCGCACGGATAGCCATTACCGATGGCCCGCTTGCGCGGTGGGCCTCTGTGCGTTTTGGCTGGGGGACCAGGATTGCTCGTCCCATCCTGGGACTCGCCCCTGCGGGGCCGGCCTTCGGCCGTCCAAATTTGCTCCCGGCAAATTTGTCGAACCAACGGTTCTCATCCTAGCCCAGTGCCAAAACGCAGAGGGCCCGCCGCTTGGCGGGCCCCGCGCGTTTTGGCTGGGGGACTAGGATTGCTCGTCCCATCCTGGGACTCGCCCCTGCGGGGCCGGCCTTCGGCCGTCCAAATTTGCTCCCGGCAAATTTGTCGAACCAACGGTTCTCATCCTAGCCCAGTGCCAAAACGCAGAGGGCCCGCCGCTTGGCGGGCCCCGCGCGTTTTGGCTGGGGGACTAGGATTCGAACCTAGGTAAACGGAGTCAGAGTCCGTTGTCCTACCACTAGACGATCCCCCAAATTCCGAGGCTGGGCCGGCGGGCGGCGGTCAGGCGCGTCATTGAAGCCCGAACCGATGTCGCCCGCAAGAGGCCGGGTCAGCGCTTGGAGTACTGGGTACCGCGGCGGGCCTTGCGGCGGCCGACCTTCTTGCGCTCGACCTCTCGTGCATCGCGGGTCACGAAACCCGCATCTCGAAGCGCCTTGCGCAGGGTCTCATCGTACTCGATCAGCGCGCGTGTAATGCCGTGGCGGATCGCGCCGGCCTGCCCGGTAATGCCACCGCCATCGACGGTCACGCTGATGTCGAAGCGGGTCGCCATCTGCAGCGCCTCGAGGGGCTGGCGCACGATCATCCGGCCGGTTTCGCGGCCGAAGAATTCATCGAGCGGGCGATCGTTGACGGTGATGCGGCCACTGCCGGTGCGAAGGTGCACGCGCGCCGTGGCGGTCTTGCGCCGGCCGGTGCCGTAGTTCATTTGCTGGACTGCCATCTGCAATTCCTCACATCTCGAGCGGCCGCGGCTGCTGGGCCTGGTGCGGATGCTCGCCGCCGGCAAACACGTGCAGCTTTTTGAACATGCGCCGTCCGAGCGGGTTCTTCGGCAGCATGCCCTTGACGGCGAACTCGATCGCCCGCTCAGGGTGCTCGTTGAGCAGCTTCTCAAGCGCGATCGACTTGATGCCACCGATGTGGCCGGTATGGTGGTAATAGATCTTGTCGCTCAGCTTGCGGCCGGTGACGTGCACCTTGCCGGCATTGAGCACCACGATGTGGTCGCCCATGTCGACGTGGGGGCTGTAGTCGGCCTTATGCTTGCCTTTCAGGCGGTGCGCGATCTGCGTGGCGAGACGCCCGAGCGTCTTGCCGGTCGCATCGACCACGAACCAGTCGCCCCGGACGCTGCCGGATTTGGCGAAAACCGTCTTCATTATGAGCCTCGAGCCAAGGGCTGCGATCCAAAAAGGACCCTATCCAAAGGGCCGGCAAGTCTACTCAAGGAGCGCCCGTATTGCAAAACCGGCTTCGAGAAGCCCCTGATGGGTCCCCGCCATCCCCCGCAGCACCTATAATAGATCTCATGGATGCCCCCCAGGTACTGGACCCCTGCATCACCGTGCTCGACCGGGCGCTGCGCGCGCTCTTCGCACCCGCACGCGCCTCGCGCCCGGTACCCGGCGTGCCGCCTGAAGCTGAAACGGGGCAACAGGCACTATCGGCCAATGACCGGCGCCGGGCGGCCGCACTGATGCGGGTCAATCATGCCGGAGAGATCGCTGCCCAGGCCCTTTATCACGGCCAGGCTTTGGTGGCTCACACCGAGGCCACCCGCGGCATGCTGCTTCAGGCCGCCCAGGAAGAGACCGATCACCTCGCTTGGTGCGAAAAGCGCCTGACCGAGCTCGAGTCCCGGCCGAGCCTGCTCAACCCCCTATGGTATGCGGGCTCGTTTGCCATCGGGGCGCTGGCGGGGTTTCTCGGTGATCGGGTCAGCCTCGGCTTCGTGGTCGAGACGGAAAAGCAGGTCGAGGGCCATCTCGATTCCCACCTCGGCGCCTTACCGACCGGGGATGCTCGCAGCCGTGCCATCGTCAAGGCCATGCAAGCCGATGAAGTCGCGCACGGAGCGCATGCCAAAGCGGCTGGCGGCATCGACCTGCCGGCTCCGGTGCGAGAGCTCATGCGACACGCCGCCCGGGTGATGACGGGCACCGCGTATTGGGTTTGACGACCTTCGGCTCTGGTGTTTTCCGCGTCCCGTGCGGTACGCTTGGCCCTCGGCGGGGGTCAAATTAAGTCATCTCCTCGTCGAGACCTTAAGACAGCTCGGGGTGCCGTCAATGGAAGAGAACGTCGTCAAGCCGCTCAGTGACATTCCGGCGATCAACCGATTCCTCAGCTATTGCCGTATCCGCACGGTGCCCTCCAAGACCGTGGTCATCCACGCTGGCGACCTTCCGGACGTTCTTTACTACATCATCAGCGGCTCGGTGGAGGTGATGATCGAAGACGAGGAAGGCAACGAGATGGTGCTCGCCTACCTCAACCGCGGCCAGTTCTTCGGCGAAATGGGCCTGTTCTTCCAGGATCAAGCCACGCGCAGCGCCTGGGTGCGCACGCGCAATGCCTGCGAGCTGGCCGAGATGACCTACCCACGGTTCCGGCAGATTGCCGCGGAAAGCCCGGGACTGGTATTCGAGCTGGCGACCCAGCTCGCGACGCGCCTGGACCGAACCAACCGCAAGCTCGGCGACCTGGCTTTCGTCGACGTCACCGGCCGGGTCGCGCACGCGATCAATAACCTGTGCGAAGAGCCCGACGCCATGACCCACCCCGAGGGCATGCAGATCAAGGTCAGCCGGCAGGAGCTGTCCCGCCTGGTCGGGTGCTCTCGCGAGATGGCCGGAAGGGTGCTGAAAGTCCTGGAGGACCAGGGGCTGCTGCGCGCCACCGGCAAGACCATCGTGGTCTTCAACGCGCGACCCAAGATGCGAACCCGGCCGGTCGTCGTGCCGGTCAAGCCGGTCACCAAGCCGACACCCGTCAGCCCGTCGCACTCCGCGGACGACGACGAGGATTGACCGGGCGGGCTCAATCTCCCGCGATCGTCATCTCTCCCACCAAGACCGAGCCGCAACGGATCGCCCCGCGCACATCCACGTCATTGCCAAGCGCGACGATGTCTCGATACACCGTGCGCAGATTGCCGGCGACCGTGACCTCGTGCACCGGATAGGCAATCGCGCCATCCTGTACCCAGAAGCCGCTGGCGCCCCGCGAGTAGTCCCCCGTCACGCCGTTGACCCCCTGGCCCATGAGCTCGGTTACCAGCAGACCCGTACCCATGTCCTGCAGAAGTCGCTCCCTGTCG
>JAJZLX010000537.1 GCA_021850555.1 Pseudomonadota bacterium
GCGTTCGGCGCCATTGCAGTTGAACCTCATGGCGTATCGAATCCAGCTTCGCCTGACAGTGATGCAGGCTGAAGTACTGGTAGAAGCCCTGAAGCATCTCCCGCAGGTGCTCCTGCTGATCCCGGCACCGCCAGTGCATATGCTTGACCAACCAGTCGTGGGTGCGAGCGAGGAATTTGCGGCAGCTCCTAACACTCGGAAGCCGGATCACGGCGAAGCGTCCGTCGCGATCGACTCCACAAACGTGTTTGAAACCGAGAAACTCGAAAGTATCCGGCCTCTGGCCGTATTGCGCGCGTCGCTCGGCGGCAAAGCGGCCAAAGAGAAGCAGCCGAGTCTTTTCCTCGGCCAGTTCCAGGTTGAACTGCGCGAAGCGCTCTCTCAGCTTTCCCTGAAAGTCCTCGGCGTCCGCCAGATACTGGAAACTCACCACGAAGTCATCAACGAAGCGCACCAAGTGCGCCTCACCCCGGCACTGCGGCTGGAATCTCCTCTCGAACCACAGATCCAGCGTGAAATGCAGGTAGATGTTGGCGAGGACGCAGGAGATCGGACCGCCCTGCGGAGTCCCCTCCTCGGAACGGATGACGACTCCGTTCTGCATCGCACCAGCTCTGAGCCATTTCCCAATGAGGCTCAGGATAACCGGATCGGCAATGCGCTCCCTCACCATCCGCTGCAACCACGAATGACAAACATGATTGAAGTATCCGCGAATGTCGGCTTCAAATACGTGGCTCACCTTCCCAGTCACGATCTGCCCGCGTAGTGCGCTCAGTGCGTGATGGGGGCTTCGCCTCGGCCGATATCCGTAACTGACGTCACAAAAGTCCGCTTCAAAGATCGCCTCGAGAATGCGCGCCACCGCCTTTTGAAGCAGGCGGTCGCCGACCGTGGGAATACCCAACGGCCTCGTCCCGGTCTTTCCCGGCCCTTTGGGTATCTCTACCCGCCGAACCGGTGGAGCTCGGTAGGCGCCGGCTTTGAGCCGTGCGCAGATCTCCTGGACCCGCTGTTCCAGCTCGCTTTCGAACTGCTCGATGCTCTCCCCGTCAATGCCACCTGCCCCGTGCCGGTTGATCGTTTTCCAAGTCTCCTTGAGAAACTCCGGCGTGAGCAGGTGCGCCAGCGAGGTGAAACGCACCTTACGATCCGATTGCGCCTTCTTCGCTATCTGAGCCAGTAATGTTGACACCTTCGTCCGTCTCCGCGTGTACGGCCAGTGTTTCCCCAGCCCAGTCTCACTCTGCCTCGCCCCTTCCCCATGTGCGCGGCTCTCCCGCGCTCGGAGTACCGTATGGGCGAGTCCGACTTCCCCCGCCGCGTCAGCGTTCCTCAGAATCGCTCTTTCGGTCAGCCTACTCGGCCCAATCTGCGGCCGAGACGACGGTGGATCTCCCAGGTTCCTGACGCTTCCGTTTCCGGACGTGCCGTGCTCTCAGACCCCGCCGCAGTCTCCAGCGGTCATCGCCAATGCCGACCGCCTACTATCGCCTTCCAGGTATTCGACCCTGTCGGCCTGCGGACGTCGACTCACGAGGCTCAATCGCTTCACTTGCGTTACGGCCCATCCGTCGCTCTGCCTACGCTTAGCTCATGTCGTTACCTCCATAAGCCCAAGGCTCGATTCCCGGTGGGGCGGCTTGACCCCTTGCCGGCGCGGGGATTGCACCCGCTGGAAGCGCCAAGCTTGGCCTGGCGCACCAAAGTAAGTGGACGTGAGATCGTAGAGCAGCACATCGAAGCTGACGTCGAACAGCTCGCGCCACCGGCATACCAGATGATCGAATAGGGCTGCCTTGTGTTCGAGCAGCAGAGCGTGGCACGCGTACAGCGCGTGGCTGTCGATCACCTCCTCGGTGTCCAGCAGATCCGGCAGCGCGCTCCTGCCGTACCACTCCCGGTGCAGCCGCCACTCGCTGCCGGGCGAGAGCAACCGGTACACCACCAGGATCAGCAGCACCTCATCCCAGCACGTGCCCTTGCGCGAAGGCGGCAGGCGCGCCGCCCAGAATGCATCGAGTCCCAGCTGCCGCCACAACTCGATCGCCAGCCAGCACCCGCCCCACTGCCGCGGCCGCTCGAGCCGCAGCTGCCAGAGCCGCAGTCGCACGACGTCTTCTTCGTCGACCACCGCTTCGTAGCGCTCCTCGGGAAACAGCGCGATCGTCCGCGGGGCGTGCGGACGCTCCTCGTCGAGCACCTCGATGGATTTACGCCACGCCAGCTGCTGCGAGGAGTTGATCTCCCCGAGGTACAACACGTGCCGCTGTACCACGCGCCCATCGGAGAGGCGCTTGTTCTCCACCACGCTGTAGTACGTGTGGTCCTTGCCGTCCTTCTTGCGGATCGTGGCGCGCAGGAACATGACGGATGCCCATTATGCGCATTGCCACCGTCCTGACCAGCACCAAGGTCTTCACTACAGCCACTTCCGGCCCCAGCACGCGCGCAAGTGCCTGAATGGCGGTCACCTCGGCGGCCGGCCGCGCTCAAATCCGGGGGCGAATCCGCGAAGTCGGGTTAGGGCGCTGAGCAATGACTC
>JAJZLX010000536.1 GCA_021850555.1 Pseudomonadota bacterium
TCGGCCAAGACCGGCAAGGTCGGCGACGGCAAGGTGTTCATCACGGATATCCAGCGCGTCATCCGCATCCGCACGGGCGAGACCGACGACGCGGCGCTTTGAAGCTCATTGGCGGCGACCGCCCCCGGCGGTTGCCGCAGCCGGCTATTCGGCTCTCTCGGGCGGCCGGCAATGCGTGACGCACGTGCCGGCCGATTGACGTAGCACCGTTTGGATACAGAGCCGCGCCGCGCCCCAGGGCGGTGAGCGGTGGCCACGCTTGGCCGCTGCGGCGCTGCCCGGTGCTTCAGCGCACCACCCGCATGGGGCGCGCATTGCGCCCAATGCCGAGTGCACCGCTGCGCACCACCTCGAGAAGCTCCGCGCTCCGGGCCAGATCGACGGTGAAGGTATTGATCTCCGCCTCGCTCGCAGTCAGCTCGACGATGAAGCCGTCCGCGGCCGGATCGAGCACCCGGCCGCCGGTACGCACGACGTAGCCCCGAACCGCGTCCGTCTGTTCGGGCCGGACCTTGAGCTTCAGCAAGACCAGCTCGCGCTCCAGATGCTCTCCCGTGGTCATGTCCTCGACCTTGACCACATCAATCAGCTTGTTCAGCTGATTGACGATCTGGGGGATCACCGCATCCGACCCCTTGGTGACCAAAGTCAATCGCGAGACGGTCGGATCGTCTGTGGGAGCCACCGAGAGCGACTCGATGTTGTAGCCGCGGGTTGAAAAAAGTCCCGCGACCCGGCTCAGGGCGCCGGCTTCGTTCTGCAGCAGGATAGCGATGATGTGACGCATGACTCTTGGGCTTCGAATAACGGCCGGAAGCCCTCAGAGAATAAAGGAAAGAGACGGTCGGCGGCCATCGGCGTAGGCCCGGAGATTTGATTCACCGCAGACGCCGGCCGCAGGCGTGCGCGCAAAAGCCCCGGCCGGCGAGGCGTTCTAGAGAGCCCCCGCGTAAACGCGCGCGCTCGCGTTGCCCCGGTAATCGCCCGCTGATAGTCTCGGGGCATCTCCCCTTTCGGATGCTTGCCACCACCACATGAGTGCGCCCCCATGACCGAGACCGCCCCACAGCCCCGCCACGAGGGACACCCGCTCGCCGGCCAGAGAATGTCCGGTGCACGGATGATCATGCAGGTGCTGGCGGACGAGGGGGTAGAGGCGATCTTCGGCTACAGCGGGGGCGCCATCCTGCCCACCTATGACGCCGTGTTCCTGTACAACGAGGAGCAGTCACGGGCCGGCGGCAGGCAGATCCCACTCATCGTGCCCGCCAACGAGCAGGGCGCGGCATTCATGGCGGCGGGTTTCGCGCGTGCCACGGGTCGTGTGGGGGTGTGCCTTGTGACGTCCGGTCCCGGCGCCACGAACACTGTCACGCCCGTCCGTGACAGCATGGCCGACTCGGTACCCATCGTGGTCATCTGCGGACAGGTGGCGCGTGCATCGATCGGCACCGACGCCTTCCAGGAGGCGCCGGTCACCGCCATCATGGGCTCGGTTGCCAAGCATGTCTTTCTCGTGACCGAGCCGCAACGGCTCGAGGCGACGATGCGCACCGCGTTCGAGCTCGCGCGGACCGGCCGCCCGGGGCCAGTGGTGATCGATGTACCGAAGGACGTCCAGAACTGGGAAGGCATCTTCGAAGGCGGCGGCAGACTGCCCATTCCGGGCTACCGTCGCCGCATGAGGGAGCTCGCCGAGCACGTGCTCGATGAGCACGAGGCCGCGCGGCTCTTCGAGATGCTGGGCGAGGCGCGCCGGCCGCTGATCTATGCCGGTGGCGGCGTCATTCACGGCGCAGCCGCCACGGAACTCACCGAGTTCGCCGCCACGTTCGACATCCCCGTGGTGACCACGCTCATGGGCATCGGAGCGATCGACACCACCCACCGCCTCTCGATGCGCATGCTCGGCATGCACGGGGCGGCCTTTGCCAACTACGCCGTCGACGATTGCGACTTCCTCATCACTGTCGGCGCCCGGTTCGACGACCGGGTGGCCGGCGTGCCCGCCAAGTTTGCGCGCGGCGCCAGGCGGATAGCACAGCTGGACATCGACCGCGCCGAGATCAACAAGGTCAAGCGCGTGCAGTGGAGCCACGTGGGAGAGCTGCCCGAGGCACTTCGCGCCCTCACCGCATACGGACGGCGAAGCGGCTTTCGGCAGGATCTCAGGCAGTGGCACGAGGCGCTCGCCGGGCTCAAGCGCCGCCACGCCATGGGCTACGACCGCGAAAGCCCGCTCATTCAGCCGTACTACGTGATCGAGGAAATCAACAAGCTCACCCGCGGCGAAGCAATCATCTCCACCGGCGTCGGCCAGCATCAGATGTGGGCGGCGCAGTACTGCGATTTCCGCCGGCCGCGCCTGTGGCTGACCTCCGGCAGCATGGGCACCATGGGCTTCGGCCTGCCCGCGGCGATCGGCGCACAGCTCGCCCATCCCCGCACACTGGTGGTGGACATCGACGGGGACTCCAGCATCCGCATGAACCTCGGCGAGCTCGAGACCGTCACCACC
>JAJZLX010000066.1 GCA_021850555.1 Pseudomonadota bacterium
TCTGGTGTTCCGGTTGTCACGCCAGTGGCACTGCCGGGTAGCTATGTGCGGACGGGATAACCGCTGAAAGCATCTAAGCGGGAAGCCCCCCCCAAGATTAGATCTCCCTGGGAGCTCGACTCCCCTAAAGGGCCCACGAAGACTACGTGGTTGATAGGCTGGGTGTGTAAGGTCAGCAATGACTTCAGCTAACCAGTACTAATTGCCCGTGAGGCTTGACCATATAACCTCAAGCGGTCTGACCGTGAGAGGATGATGCAATGGAGCTGGTGACGGCCGTGAGGCTGTCGCATCATGGATGAGACTTGTGAGCGCGACAGGCGTCGAAACGAAACAACCCGGATTGGAGGCGGTCCGGGCCGGTGGCAACACCGGTCCGGTTTGTCTCAAAAAGCTTGCCTGGCGGCTATAGCGAGCGGGAACCACCCGATCCCATTCCGAACTCGGAAGTGAAAACGCTCTGCGCCGATGGTAGTGTGCCCTTCGGGCATGTGAGAGTAGGTCACTGCCAGGCTTTTGGACGCGAAACCCCCGGAGACCCTATGGTCTCCGGGGGTTTTTGCTTTTGGCTCGAGTGCCGCGCGCAAACTGCGTACGGCGCACGGCTTTGGCACGTCCCTTCGGTCACACTGCCCGCCATTTGAACAGCGGGGGCTCGTGATCGTCATCGTGTTGGGATCCGTGGCGATCATCCTGACGTTTGGGCTGGGTTCGGTCTCGGCCTTGTGGCTGCGGCGTGCGTGCCGCGCCGTCGACTGTCGCGCGCATCTCGCCACGTTCATGCAGTCGCCGAATGGCATGCTGCTGGTCGATCCCGCAACGCTGCGGATCGTCGACGGCAACCCGGCTCTGGTGCGTGGCGTCGGCATTCCACTGACGGAGCTGCGCGGCACGCCTATTGGAGCGATCTTCGGTACCGCGGTGGACGCCGGACCCGATTCGCTGGCGACGCAGTTGAGCGAGTCGCCCTCGCGGCTGCTGGTCGAAGCTGCTCAGCATTGCCGCAGCGGCCGGCAGCTGTATGTCGAGATCAGCGGCCATCGGCTCGAGCTCTCGGATCGGCCGCTCTTCGCCCTCAGCACGCGCGACATCACCTTGAGGCGCAAGGTGCAGGCGCAGCAGCTCGAGCGCCAACAGTACCTCAACCACCTGGCGCATCACGATCAGCTTACCGGATTGCCGAACCGGCTCTATCTCGCAGCTCATCTGCCCAGGGCGATCGAGGACACGCGGCGCATCGCGGGCACTCTTGCGGTGCTGTTTCTCGATCTGGACCGCTTCAAGCACATCAACGACCCCCGTGGCCACGACACGGGCGACAGGCTGCTGCAGGAGGTTGCGCGGCGTATCCGAGCCGCTGTGCGCGACGGCGACATGGTCGTGCGCATGGGTGGCGACGAGTTCATCGTCGTGCTGCGCAACGTGACGGCCGCCGACCAGATCAGTGAAACTGCTGCGCGCTTGGCCGAGACGCTCAACGCCCCTGTGATGATCGACGGCCGGCCGCTTGTCGCGACGGCGAGCATCGGCGTGAGCGTCTACCCGCGCGACGGGATGTCCATGGGTGAGCTGCTGCGCCAGTCCGATACCGCAATGTACCAGGCCAAGGACCGCGGCCGAAACACGTTCCAGCAGTTTACCCCCGGCATGGAGCGCAAACTCAAGGAGCGGGTGGCCATCGAAAACGGTCTGCGCAGAGCGCTCGCCGACCGGCGCCTGCACCTGCACTATCAGCCGATCGTCGATATCACGACGCGCCGCGTGGTCGCGCTCGAGGCGCTGCTGCGCTGGCGCACGCAGCACGCCTTCATTCGGCCCAGCCGCTTCATCTCCATTGCGGAGGAGACCGGCCTGATCGTGCCGATCGGGGAGTTCGTGGTGCGGCAGGCGCTCGAGGACCTGCGCCGCTGGCGGAACGCCGGCGCGGCGATCGTGCCGATCTCCCTCAACGTCTCGGCGGTGCAGCTGCAGCGCACGGATTTTCCGGCCCTGCTCGCCCGGCTGCTCGGCTGCTACGCCATCGACGCGAGCATGCTGCAGATCGAGCTGACCGAGAGCGCCATGTTCGAGCGGCACGGCCGCAAGGGCGATCCGGCACAGGATGCGATCGGGCATCTGCGCGAGCTCGGCACTCGCATCGCCATCGATGATTTCGGCACCGGCTATTCGAGCCTGTCCTATCTGAAGCGCTGGCGGGTCGATGCGCTGAAGATCGACCGCAGCTTCATCCGCGACCTGATCACGGACATGGGGGATCTGGCCATCGTCGAGGCCATAGTCGCCATGGCCCGGCACCTGAACATCGAAGTCATCGCGGAGGGCGTCGAAAGCTGGCAGCAGCTGGAGAAGCTGCGCGAGCTCGGGTGCGATCTGGTGCAGGGGTTCCTGCTGGCCAAGCCCACGCCCGCCGACGCGTGCCGGCGCTTCCTTGACAGCGGGCCGCTCGAGCTGGTGGCGCAGGGCTCGTTGACCGATCCTCTCGAGGCTGTACAGTCTGCCTGAGCCGGCGGATTGCGGCATCCGGGCGCCGCGTCTCCGCGCGTCACGGGACGTGAGACAATATCCGGGCATGGATACTCAACCGCCGGCACCCTCACGCTCGAGCGAGATGCACTCGACGGCGCGCCAGTGCGCCGACGCGGCGCTGATGGTGCGGCCCGCGCGGTTCGGCTACAACCCCGATACCGCTTCGACCAATGCCTTCCAGCGGCCCGACAGGTCCGGGGGCGCCGTCGCGGCGGGCCGAGCCGAGTTCGATGGCCTGGCCGCGGCGCTCGCGGGCGAGGGGGTGAGGCTGTGCATCGTCGATGACACGCCCGACCCACCCAAGCCGGATGCGCTGTTCCCGAACAACTGGGTGAGTTTCCACGAGGACGGCACCGTGGTGCTGTATCCGCTGCAGGCGCCAAGCCGGCGCCCGGAGCGGCGGCGCGACGCCGTGGATGCGGTGATCGAGCGGCTCGGCTTTAAGGTCTCACGCGTGCTCGATCTGACCCGTCACGAGCGCGAGGGGCGCTATCTGGAAGGGACCGGCAGCCTGGTACTCGACCATCGGCAGCGTGTCGCGTATGCGTGCCGATCCCCTCGCACCGATGAGAGCGTGATCGCCGAGTGGTCACGCGAGGTCGGCTACGAGCCAGTCATATTCGATGCTGCGGACCCCAGCGGAACGCCCATCTATCATACCAATGTGCTCATGAGCCTCGGGGAGCGGGCCGCCGTCGTGGGGCTCGAAGCGATCGCCGAGCCGGATCGCGGGCGGGTGCGCGAGCGCCTTGTAAGCAGCGGCCGGGAGCTGATCGAGATCGGCGCGAGCGACATCGAGCGCTTTGTCGGCAACGTGCTCGAGCTCGCCACGTACGACGAGGCGCTCGGGGAATATCGGGTGCTGGTCATGTCCGCAGCCGCGCGGCATGCGCTGCCCGACACGAGCTTCGCCCGGATTGCAGCCTGCACCGACGAAGTGCTCATCGCGCCGGTGCCGACCATCGAGCGCCTGAGCGGCGGCAGCGTGCGGTGTATGCTCGCCGAGGTGTTCCTACCCGCATGATGTCCATCATCGTCAAGCCCGTTGTGGCGTATCTGCTCGGCTCCTTGGTCGGCGGACTGCTGGTCGGTCGCCTGCGCGGCGGGGTCGATATCCGGCGGATGGGCAGCGGCAACGCCGGCGGCACCAACGCGTTGCGGACCCAGGGCAAGCTGTTCGCCTTCTGGGTGCTGCTGATCGACATCGGCAAGGGGTGGCTCGCCACCGCTGTCCTTCCCGCCGCGGCGCTGCCGGGCCTCGCGGCCGGCGCCCATGGGCGCGAGTGGCTGGTGGCCGCCTGCGGGCTTGCCGTGATTCTGGGACACCTCTATCCGCTGTGGTACGGGTTCCGCGGCGGCAAAGGGGTCGCCACCCTGATCGGCGCGGTGCTCGGTGCGGCGCCGCTGCTGCTGCTGCCGATGCTCGCGGTCTGGCTGCTGACCGTGATCCTGTCCGGTTATGTCGGGCTCGGCTCGATGCTGGGCGCCGTAACGTTCGCGCTGGGCGCGGCGATCCGGCCGGGCACGCGGGGCGCGCTGCTCGCCTTCGCCGTGCTCGCCGCGGTGCTCATCGTCTATACCCACCGTTCCAACATCGCGCGCATGTTCGCCGGCACCGAGCCGCGCGCCCGGCGGCTGTGGCTGCTCGGGACCCACACGCGCTCTTCCTGAGATGCCGACTCGACACGGCGCCCCCCGCAATCCGACGCGGCCGCGCCAGCTGCAGCCGCTCGCCGCGCAGGTGTTCGCACAGCTCGCCGACGGGCAGTTTCATTCCGGCGAAGCGCTGGCCGAGGCGCTTGGCGTCAGCCGTGGGGCCGTCTGGAAGGCCGTGCGGACGCTGCGTGCATCCGGCACGACGGTTCACGCGGTCCCGAACCGCGGTTATCGGCTGCCTCAGGCCGGCGAGCCGCTCGACGCACAGCGGATCCTCAGTCGAGTGCCCCCGACGGCGCGCGAGGCGGTGCGTCGCGTGGAGATTCTCTGGCAGACCGATTCGACCAACAGCGTGCTGCTCTCCCGCCCCAATCCACCGTTCGGGCTGGCCGACGTTGTGCTCGCGGAGCATCAGACCGCCGGGCGCGGGCGTCGCGGGCGCGCCTGGCTGGCGCCGCCCGGCGGCGCGATCTGTCTGTCGCTCAGCTGGAGTTTCCGCGAGGTGCCACCGGATCTGGGCGCCCTCGGCCTGGCGGTCGGCGTGTGCGTGGTGCGCGCGCTGCGCGAGACGGGGCTGGAGGCGCGGTTGAAGTGGCCCAATGACATCCTGGTGGAGCGGCGCAAGCTCGGCGGCATCCTGATCGAGCTGCGGGCCGAATCTGCGGGGCCGGCGTGCGTGATCATCGGAATCGGACTCAATGCCGCCCTCGGCGAATCGGTGCTGCGCCAGATTGCAGCGCTGGGCTTGCCCGCGACTGATCTCGCGAGCGCCGGCGCCACCGTCTCGCGCAATATCGTCACTGCGGGGGTGATCGCGCAGGTGTTGCGGGGTCTGCAGGATTTCGAGCATGGCGCATTGCGGCCGTTCATCGACGAGTGGCGCGCCGCCGATGCGCTGCGCGGCGCTCAGGTGGACGTGCAGACCCCAACGGAGGCGGTACACGGCGTGGCGCGCGGCATCGATCTGCACGGAGCGCTGCTGATCGAGACGCCGCAGGGCGTGCGGCGCTTCATCTCCGGGGAGGTCACGGTGAGGGCTGCGCAGTGAGCGCTCTGCTCATCGATATCGGCAATACCCGGGTCAAGTGGGCGCGCTATGACGGCTCCCGCCTGAGCCGCGCGCGCGCGGCTCATCACGCCGCCTGGTCGGCGCGTGATTTCGAGCGAATCATCGGCTCGGCACGGCGTCCCGACCGGATCCTCGTCTCGAGCGTCGCTGGCGCGAACATCAATGCCGCGCTGGAGCGGGCGGCACGGCGCGCGCATGCGGCGGCGCCCGAGTTTGCGGCGACGCGGCGGCACTGCTGCGGCGTCACTGCCGGGTATATGGAGCCGTGGAGGCTTGGAGTCGACCGCTTTCTCGCCATGATCGGCGCGCGCACGCACTTCGGCCGGCGCCCGGTCTGCGTCGTCGGCGTCGGTACGGCGATGACGATCGATCTGCTCGGTGCCGATGGCCGCCACCACGGGGGCGCGATCATCCCCGCGCCGCCGCTCATGGTCTCGAGCCTGCTCGATGGTACCCGGGGCATCCGCCACCGTGCCCAGGGCGGCGCGAAGGGCTCGGGATCCGCGCTGTTCGGCCGCTCCACGCGCGCGGCCCTCGAGCAAGGAGCGCGGTATGCAGCTGCCGCCGCGGTCGATCGGGCGGTCGTCGAGGCCCGCACGCTGCTCGGTCGCGCCCCGCTGGTCGTACTGACGGGCGGCGGTGCTCGGGTACTGCGGCCGCTGATTCGCAGCGCCAGCCGTGAAATACCGGATCTGGTGCTGTGGGGTCTGGCGGTGTGGGCCCGGGAAGGTTGACAATCCTACCGTGCGCACCACATTTTTCGTACTGCTGCTCGCGAATCTTCTGTTCCTGGCCTGGGCAGAGTGGATCGCCGTGCCGTCGTCCCAATCGGAACCGCTCGCTGGCGTACCGCGGCTGCATCTGGTAACCGAGGATCTGGCGCCTCCCCCGCCCGGATCGGGTGCCGTGCAGGCACCGGCAGGAGCGCTGGGTAGCGCCCTGGCGGGACAGGCCGCCGCATCGCCGGCGGTGGGACAGGCCAACGATCCAGCCCTGCAATGCCTCTCCGTGGGCCCGTTTCAGAGAAACCGCGAGGCGATGAAGGCGGCCGCGTTGCTGCGGGCAGCGCATTTTGCGCCGCAGCCGCGCACTGCAGCGGTGCAGCCTGTGCGTTGGTATTGGGTCTATGTCCCGGACATCAGCGGCAGCGCTCAAGTCCAGCGCGCGCTCAATGCACTGAATCGCGATGGCATCGGCGGGGCAGAGGCGATGCCGACGGCCGACGGCACGCCGGGCATTTCGCTCGGACTGTTCCGCAACCAAGCGCTGGCGCAGCGTCAGCTGACACTGGCCCGGGCGAAGGGGTTCGCCGCGCAGCTCACCGGACGCCTGGTCGCGCAGCCGATCTACTGGGTGGACCTGTGGGCTGCAGGGGGTGCTGGGACCCTGCCGATGCAGGCACTGCGCACGAAGCTCGGCCCCGTCGTGGGGACGCAGTCATGTCCACAGGGTGACACGCCGCCGCTGCCGAATAACGCCACCGGCGCAGTCGCTCCAGGCTTGCCCCTGCCGGCAGATGAGGCGACTGCGGCACCGCCGCCCTGATCTCCCCGCGATCTGCGAAGGCCCGGTACAATCGGCGATTCGCCTGTGTCGCACAGCGTTCACGGAGCCGGCTTAGCTCAGTGGTAGAGCAGCGGTTTTGTAAACCGTTGGTCGGGGGTTCAAGTCCCTCAGCCGGCACAAAAATTTATTTTAAATATCAATATCTTAACAGATATCGACGCGCAAGCCCATTCCCGGCGCTGGCCATTTAGTGCAGACTCCGTGCAGTTTGCTACTCCGCGATACACCGCGGAAGGGCTGCACCACATGGCCTCCATTCAGCGCATCGTCTCCCCGCTTACGAAGCAGGTTTCCTATCGTGCGCAGGTACGAGTAAAGGGCCGCCCGTCGGAGTCCGAGACGTTCCCGAGCCGAAAGGAGGCGCAGGCCTGGGCGGCCTCGATCGAGACCGCGATCCGCGAGGGTCGGCACTTCCCGCACGCCGCCGCCAAGCGCACGAGCTTCGATGCGCTCGCCAAGGATTACATCGAGGCCGTGGTCGCCGAGTTCGACGAGAAGGAGAGGGCGACACGCACCCGGCAGCTTCAATGGTGGGCGAAGCAGTTCTCCGGGCTCGCGCTCGCCGAGATCACCGCTGACGCGGTGTCTAAGGGCCGCGACGCATGCGCGGCCGAAACCTTCACCCGGGGCAAGCCGCGCAAGGACAAGAAAACCGGCGAGCTGATCGCACCGACGGCATACCGGCGCAGCGGCGCCACCGTTAACCGCTACATCGGGACACTCTCGCATCTGTTCTCCTTCGCGGTGAAAGAGCGCCGGCTCATGGATCGCAATCCGGTCGGGGACATCCGCCGCAAGAAGGAGCCGCGGGGTCGCACGCGGTTCCTGTCCGATGAGGAGCGCGCCGCGCTATTGGATGCTTGCGCGAGATCCGAATGGGCGCCGCTTCACGCCCTGGTCCTGCTTGCCATCACGACCGGGGCGCGTCGGGGCGAACTCCTGTCGCTGAAATGGGCGGACGTGGACCTGAAGACCGGTCGCGCGACGCTTCACGACACGAAGAACGGCGAGCAGCGCACCCTGCCGCTTGCCGGCAAGGCGCTCGAGGCACTGCGCCAGCTCAAGCTACAGAACTCGGCCCGCAGTGAGTACCTGTTTCCCTCGCCAGCGGTGGTGCTCGATCCTAAGACGGGCCGACCGCAGCTCGACGCGCCCTATGGGCATTTCGATGCGCACTGGTATGCCGCGCTCGAGGCGTGCGGCATCCAGGACTTTCGTTTTCACGATTTGCGGCACACGACCGCCTCGATGCTCGCGGCGCAGGGCGTATCGCTCCTCGAGATCGCCGACGTGTTGGGACACAAGACGATTGCCATGGTGAAGCGATACAGCCACCTGGTGGTCGACCACAAGGCGAAAGTGATCGAGAAAATGATCACAGCAAAAGGGCTGTGATGTCTCGCACCTTCGTCGTGCAGGCGCTTGTCGCCCGAAAGGGCTTTTCGCTGTTCCCCGGGTTGGTGGGGGTATCGAACGGTCAGGGCGATGTTCCCGCATTAAAAACCACCCCTGAGCGCTACTCTGAGTTCTGCGCTTCATCGCGGAAGATTAGCTATCTGTCTGATTGTGAAGCATGTTTGTTCGCCGGACATCCTGCCCAGCTATAGTGGTTCCCCAGCTGAGGCCGATGGCTGCCGGAGCATGCGCAGACTAAAACAAGGCGTTCGTCTTCCATTCTTGTTAAACGTAGCCTATCGTATGGAACGAATTTAGCCCCATACTAAAGGCTACCTTCAGGATGGCGACCGACATCGAATCCGCGAGCAGAGCGGGACGCTACATCACCCAGCCCACCGGGTACCGGGCCTTCATGCCGGCGCCGCTGCCGCCGCAGCCTGCAATCGCCTTGGGCGGCGAACTGCAGGGCCTGCTTTCCGCCGCCGACCGGTCGCTGGGTCGGCTCGACGGCTCGGTGCTCACCCTGCCGAACCCGGATCTCTTTGTCTTCATGTATGTGCGCAAGGAAGCGGTGCTCTCCAGCCAGATCGAGGGCACGCAGAGCTCGCTGCAGGATCTCCTCGCCGCCGAGGCGCAGCTCTTCGAACAGACCTTACCGCGCGACGTGGACGAGGTGATCAACTATGTGCGCGCAATGAACCATGGCCTGGCGCGACTCGCCGAGCTGCCCGTGTCGGTGCGGTTAATCCGCGAGATCCATGCGCAACTCATGCGCGACGTGCGCGGCGGCAAGCTGCAGCCGGGGGAATTGCGCACCAGCCAGAACTGGATCGGACCAGCGGGGTGCACTCTCAACACCGCGACCTTCGTGCCACCCCCGCACCCTGCGGTCCCTGCGGCGCTGGGAGACCTCGAGACGTTCCTGCATGTCCGCGATGAGCTGCCGCCGCTCGTTAAGATTGCGCTCGCGCATGTCCAGTTCGAAACCATTCATCCGTTCCTCGACGGCAACGGGCGAATCGGGCGGCTGCTGATCACGTTCCTGCTCACCGAGCGCGGCGTGCTGCACAAGCCGGTGCTGTATTTGTCGCACTATTTCAAGCAACACCGGCAGACGTACTACGAGCACCTGCAGGCGGTCCGCGACCGGGGCGCCTGGGAATCGTGGCTCGCGTTCTTCCTTCGGGGCGTGATCGAGGTGGCCGGTGAAGCGGCCGAGACGGCACGGCGGATCCTGCAACTACGAGAGCAGCACCGTGGCGCGATCACGGCACAGCTCGGCCGCGCCGCCGGTAACGGCCACAAGGTGCTCGAGTCGCTGTTCGACCGCCCGATCGTTGCCGTGAGTGACGTGCAGAAAATGATCGGCACCACCTACGTTGCGGCTAATAGCCTGGTGTCGCGACTGGTGAAACTGGGCGTACTCAGCGAGATGACCGGCTATGCGCGGAACCGGCGCTTTCGTTACGCGCCCTATATCGCGTTGTTCAACGACGCCGGGCATGGGGCCCTAGCTGTCGATGCGCCGGCGCAGGCGCCAGAACCCATGTGATGCCCAGAACCACCAACAGGAGGTCCAGCAAAAGCCCCGGCGACGCAACCAGACATACTGGCCGTACATGGTGCCGCGTTCGGGCAACGCAGGACATCGTGAACTTACCCCCACTCCAGGAAATCGCGGCCTCATGAAGCTGATTCGCAACACAGGCAGTGACCGCGTCGCGGACCTGCTCCGGACAATGCTCGTCGACGGCCGGAAACTCGATGTGGTCACGGCGGCCGTTTCCATCTTCGCACGTGCGCATTTGCTCCCCGAGATCCGCCGCGCTGAGCATTGCCGGGTCGTCCTGCCTGCAGATCTGACGACGCTGTCGCTCCTTGGCTCGGCCGTGGATCGCTCGATGCGTAATCAGCTGCAATCCCGCTGGCTCGCGGCCGACATGCGCGACTGGTTGAGCGAGAAGGCGGAGGTCCGGTTTGCGGGAGCTGGCGTGCCTCAGGGAGCAATCGTCCTGCGCGACGAACGCGACCGCCCCGTGCAAGCGTTTGTAGGTTCCCTCGCGCTGACCACAGATGGCCTCGGTCTAACTCCGGGCAACCCGCTCAGCCTGATCCAGGCGTCCGAGACACCTGAGGAAGCCCTGCTATTGAGTCGGTGGTTCGATACGCAATGGGCGAGCCTGCCGAACGAGTCCGGCGCCAAGGCCGCGGTCATCGAAGCGCTAAATCAGATCGCGCGCCCTCGCGATCCGCATCTCGTCTACGCACTCATCCTCCACCATCTATTCGCAAGTCGCAGCGATGAGCTCGACGAAGAAAAGATCGTGAAGTCCGCCACTGGTATCCGCAATACGGTCGTCTGGAAGAAACTTTACAAATTCCAGCGCGATGGGGTTGTCGGTGCCATCGACAAACTCAACCGCTTCGGTGGATGCATCATCGCCGACAGCGTGGGCCTCGGAAAGACCTTTGAATCGCTCGCTATCATCAAATACCACGAACTGCGCAACGACCGGGTGCTATTACTCTGTCCAAAGCGCCTGCGCGATAACTGGACGCTCTACAAGGCCAATGACCGCCGCAACGTCCTGGCAGCCGACCGCTTCAACTATGACGTCCTGAATCACACCGACTTGTCCCGCGACGGCGGCGTCTCGGGAGACATCGATCTCGCCCACGTGAACTGGGGCAACTACGACCTTGTCGTCATCGACGAGTCGCACAACTTTCGAAACAAGAAGACGCCCCAGGCGGGCGGCGAAACACGATATGACCGGCTGATGCGAAAGATCATCCGTGAGGGCGTCAAGACACGGGTACTCATGCTGTCGGCCACGCCGGTCAACAATCGCCTGGCGGATCTGCGCAATCAGATCGCCTTCGCGACCGAAGGCGACGATACGGCGCTGATCGACTACGGGATCGGCAGCATTGACGCTACCACGAGGCTGGCTCAGAAGCAGTTCAACCGCTGGCTTGATCTCGACGAGACTGATCGCTCGCCCTCGCGGCTGATTGAGATGCTGGGCTTCGACTACTTCACTCTCCTCGACCTGCTGACCATCGCCCGCTCTCGCCGCCATATCGAGAAATACTACGGCACCGCGGAGACTGGCTGCTTTCCGGAGCGTCTGAAGCCCATCAACATCAAGGCCGACGTCGACCGGGCCGGGGCGTTTCCACCCATTGCCGACATCAACCTCGAGATCCGTCGCCTAAACCTCGCCTCGTACGCCCCACTGCGCTACGTGCTCCCGCACAAGCAGGAGGCCTATGATCGCAAATACAGCACGCAGGTGAAGGGCGGTGCCGGCTTCTTCCGTCAGGTGGACCGAGAGGAGAGCCTGATCCATCTGTTGCGTGTCAACGTGCTCAAGCGCATGGAGAGTGCAGTCCCGTCCTTCGCGCTCACCATACAGCGCCAGCTTCGCGACGTCGAAGCTACGCTTGCGCGCATAGAGGCGCAGGCAGAAGAGTTAGAAGCGCTAGAGATCGAGAACCTGGACCTCGATGATCCTGCCTTCGAGAGCCTAGTTGTGGGCCGCAAGGTCAAGGTGCTGCTCAGGGATGTGGACCTCGTGCGCTGGAGGCAGGACCTGATCGAGGATCGCAATCGGCTCGCCACGCTCGTCTCCGCAGCCCAGCAGGTGGATGCGGCTCGCGACGCCAAGCTCATCGCGCTGAGCGAGGTGATCGCGCACAAATGCCGCCACCCGATCAATCCCGGCAACCGCAAGGTGATCGTCTTTACCGCCTTTGCCGACACGGCACGGTACCTGTACGAGCAGCTTGCCCCGTGGGCCAAGACCTCCTTGGGTTTGGAATCGGCGCTCGTCACCGGCGCGGGCAGCAATCAGACCACGCTGCCCCGCCTGCGCAGGGACCTCGCGTCAATCCTCACCGCCTTCGCCCCACGCGCGAAGGAGCGGCCCGAGGACCTTGCCGGAGAGGGCGATCTCGATCTGCTCATCGCCACCGACTGCATCTCCGAGGGTCAGAACCTGCAGGACTGCGACTGGCTCATCAACTATGACATCCACTGGAACCCGGTTCGCATTATCCAGCGCTTCGGCCGCATCGACCGCCTCGGCTCACCCAACGAGCGCATCCAGCTTGTCAATTTCTGGCCCAACATGGAGCTGGAGGAGTACATCAACCTCGAGCAGCGCGTCAGCGGCCGCATGGTGCTGCTCGACATTTCTGCTACGGGCGAGGAGAACCTGATCGAGCAGCAGTCCGGAAATCCGATGAACGACCTCGAATACCGTCGTAAACAGTTGCTCAAGCTGCAAGACGCGGTCATAGACCTGGAAGACCTCTCCACCGGCGTTTCCATCGCGGACCTCACTCTTAATGACTTTCGCATCGACCTTGCCGAGTTCCTCCGCGCGCATCCCGGCGTGCTGGAAAATTTACCCCTCGGCATGATGGCGGTTACCACAACCACTGAAGCGGAGATTCCGCCGGGCATCATCTTTTGCCTCCGCGCTGAGGGCGCGGCCGCTGTGCGTGCGTTCGAGCCTGGCTACCCGCTCGCGCCATACTATCTCGTGCACGTGGGCGACGACCGTGCCGTGCTGCTGCCGTTTACGCAGACCAAGCAGATCCTCGATCGGCTCAAGCGCGTGTGCATGGGCCGTGACCTTCCTGACGCCGCGGCTTGCGCGCGCTTCGACAAGGCAACCAAGCGGGGTGAAGACATGCGCTACGCTCAGCGCCTGCTGGCTGCGGCGGCCGGGTCGGTGGTGGGCAAGACGGAGGAGCGCGCAGTAGCGAGCCTGTTCAAGCCGGGCGGCACGCACGCGCTTGCTGGAGAGTTCGCGGGGATCGACGACTTCGAAATAATGGCGTTGCTTGTGATACTTGCAGATGGCGGATCATCCATATCGGAGAGTGGGGGAGAGGAAACGTGAGCTTCCGTACCGCGGAACCCGCGCTAAAAGACGTTCTGGACGGCATTGCAGCGGGACAGATTCAACTGCCCGACTTCCAGCGCGGTTGGGTCTGGGACGACAACCACATAAGCTCGCTGATCGCAAGCCTCTCGCTGTCGTATCCCATCGGAGCAGTCATGTTCCTGGAGGCGGGCGGGGTTCCGTTCAAGCCGCGACTATTTGCAGGTGTCCAACTACAGCCGGTCCCTAGTCCGAAAACGCTGGTCCTTGACGGCCAGCAGCGCCTGACCTCGATGTATCTGGCTCTTCGCAGCGGGCAGCCTGTACCGACGCGCACGGAGAAGGGTGCCGACATACTGCGGGTGTACTTCCTAGACATGGCCAAGTGTCTGAATCCGGACGCTGATCGCGAAGAGGCCGTTATCTCGGTGCCCGAGACGTTGCAAGTGACGTCAGATTTTGGCCGGAAAGTTGACCTGGACGTAAGTACACCGTTACTGCAGTACGATCAACGGCTGTTCCCAGTCGCGCTGCTGTTCAATATCCAGGAATTCATGACCTGGGAGAGTGGATTTAGTGCTCATTATCAATTCGCGCCTGAGGCCATGCAGTTCATGCAGAAGTTCCGCAACGAGATATGGTTGCGGTTCCAGCAGTTCAAGGTGCCAGCCATAGAACTGACCCAGGACACGCCTCGAGAGGCCGTGTGCCAGGTGTTCGAGAAGGTCAACACCGGCGGTGTGACCCTCACGGTGTTTGAGCTGATGACCGCTACCTTTGCTGCCGACGAGTTCAATCTTCGCGAAGACTGGGACGTCCGCCGTGAGCGGCTGACCGCAACGCACGACGTTCTGGAGGCGGTGGACGGCACGAGCTTCCTGACCGCCGTTACGCTCCTGGCTAGCTATCGGCGCCACCTGACCTACAAGACAGCGGTGAGCTGTAAGCGCGCCGATGTATTGAAGCTCAGTTTGGGCGACTTCAAGTCTTTGCAGGCCGAATTGGAGCAGGGGTTCATGCGGGCAGCGGAACTCTTGGCCGAAGAGAAGATTTTTGATGACCGCAGCTTGCCCTATGCCACGCAACTCATACCTTTGGCTGCGATCTGCGCACAGTTGGATGACCGCACCACACTGCACGGGGTTAAGCGGAGCCTGTTGCGGTGGTACTGGAGTGGGGTGCTCGGAGAGCTGTACGGCGGCGCCAATGAGACGCGCTTTGCCATGGACATGCAGGATGTCGTCGCATGGATAGACGGCGGGATCGAGCCCCGCACCGTGCGCGATGCCAATTTTGCCCCTTCTCGCTTGCTCTCTCTTCAGAGTCGCTTGGCGGCTGCGTACAAGGGGCTGGCTGCTCTGTTGATGAAGCACGGCGGACGCGACTTTGTCAGTGGGACGCCCATCGACATCAATACGTACTTCAATAACGCAATCGATATCCATCACATATTCCCGCGTGCCTGGTGTGAGAAGCAGAAACTCCCGAGAGAGAAGTGGAACAGCGTGGTGAACAAGGCGCCACTGGCCGCCTCGACCAATCGCTTTATTAGCGGTGATGCACCCAGTGTATACCTGGGGCGAATCCAGAAGGCCAAGCAGGTGCCTCCGACCGACCTGGACGAGTTCCTCAGCTCTCACCTTATCCCGGTTCCCCCCCTCAGATCCGATGATTTTGACGCCTTCATCCGCTTACGTGCTGCGTCGTTGCTGACCCTGATAGAGCAGGCTACCGGCAAAGCTGTGTCCGGCCTCGACAGCGAAGACACCATTAAGGCGTTTGGGGGCCCGTTAGCGCCATGACATCACCGCACGGCTTGCTCATTGATGATGTGATAGGTGCACTCGATCTGCCACCCAAAGCACGGGTGGACCGCCGCGTGCCCAAGACGTTGCTGGTGGAGCACGGCGCCCCCACGGCCGCGGACAAGCGGCGCATAAACGAAGGCATCGAGGAGGTCCGGTGGGTCGCGACTGTGAAGCCCACCACTACAGCCATTCCGCTTTTCACCGATGACCTGCGAGAGTACCTGGAGATCGCGGTGCTGAGAGTGGCGCTGCGGGCCGAGGCCAGGACGGAGCGGCTGTCGGAGCTGATACACCGTGCGGTGCCCTACCCAGTGTTGCTGCTTGCGGCCGAGGGCACACACGTGACGCTCTCGCTGGCCCACAAGCGTAGATCTCAGGGCGAGGCGGGGTCCACGGTACTTGATGGCGAACCAGTGGCAGCTTCACTGAGGGAATCGAAACCCGATGGGCCATACGCGTCGTTCCGCGAAGCGATCTCGTTGGCACGTCAGCCACATGACGATCTGTACCGGCTCTACCAAGGTTGGATGGACACGCTGCTGGCGCTACTGGCCGCGCGGGTAACGGGCCGGTTCGTACTGGCCAGCTCTCCTGATCAGGCTGCAACGAGGCGAGAGGCGCTGCGGGAGTGCGCGCGGCTCGACACCGAGATCGCCCGCTTGCGGGCAATTGCGGCGAAGGGAAAGCAGGTGCCGAAGCAGGTAGAAATGAATCTGGAACTAAAGCGTGCGGAGGCTGCTCGGGCAGCCGCGCTCGCAAGACTATGAAGAACGAGGACCCGATGAAGAAGTTGACCGCTGCCGACCCCGAGACCTACAGCCCAAATCTCGTCGCAGAGAATTTTGCGCAACTCAAGGCACTGTTTCCCGATTTAGTTACCGAGGGGCCGAACGGCGCCGCCGTGAATGTGGACGTGCTTAAAGCTCTGGTGGGCGACAAGACCGTCACGGACGCCGACGAGAAATACGGCCTCAATTGGCACGGCAAGCGCCGAGCTCGGCAACTTGCGCTCACTCCGTCCACCGGCACGCTGCGCCCTTGCCGCGAAGACAGCGTGAAGTGGGACACCACGCAGAACCTGATGATAGAGGGCGACAACCTGGAGGTGCTTAAGCTCCTGCAGAAGAGCTACGCGGGAAAGGTAAAGCTCATCTATATCGACCCGCCCTATAGTAAGGACTCCGTAATCCGCGTGCTTCCCGGTTTCGGCTGAACGGGCGATTCTCTCGGTCGCGGCGCTTTTGCCGCGTACGGAGAGCGCGATGAACGCGAAGCGTGAAGAGCTGACCGAGGGTGAAC
>JAJZLX010000701.1 GCA_021850555.1 Pseudomonadota bacterium
AGGACATCAGGATCCACGATCTGCGGCGCACCGTCGGATCCTGGCTCGTGCAAGACGGCGTGTCGCTGCACTTGGTCGGCGCCGTTCTGAATCACAAAGATCCGAAGACAACCGCCGGATACGCGTACTTTCAGACAGAACACCGGCAGAGTGTTCTCGACCGCCACGGGGAGCGACTACGAGGGATCGGTGCATCCAGAAGTACCCGCGGCAACAGAAAGAGTCAAGATGATAAGAGCATGGTCACGAACACCGGCCACCATGTTCATCGATTCAGCCGCCAGGAGCTCTACGATCTGGTCTGGTCGCAGCCAATTGCGACGTTGGCGGAAACGTATGGCGTCACAGACGTGGGCCTTGCGAAGGCGTGCCGCCGCGCCGGCATCCCCGTGCCGCACCGCGGATACTGGGCGAAGCTATCGGGTGGCCAGAAAGTCGAAAAGCCCGGACTCATTCCAACACCGACCGGCAACAGAGAAATCGTGATGAGAGCGCGAGCAAATTCACCCAAGAGAGCACGAGCCGCCAATGCCGCATAAAAGCTTTGCCCCCAGGGAAAACGAACGCTGGTGCGTTTTCCGGACCAAAGTGACCGCTGATTCCGGACGAACGTGACCGGCCGTTCCGGGGGAACGTGACCAGGCATTACGGCTGAAGGTGACCGATTTTGGGCTTGCGCCCGGAATCGGCGGTCACGATCCCGGAATCCTCGGTCACGTTCCCCCGGAATGATCCTCGCCGGGTCTGCGCTGGACCCCACACCGCTGGCTAAGCTGCCCGATTTTTTCCTCGGGAGAAGCCGATGCCAGCCAAGCGGAGTGCCATGCGCAAAATCACAGAAGTCCTGCGCCTGAAGTTCGAGGCGCGATTGAGTCACGAACGGATTGCGGCGGCCACGGGCCTGTCCAAGGGCGCGGTAAGCAATTACGTGCAGCGGGCCGTGCAGCGGGGCCTCGGCTGGCCGCTGCCGCCGCAGCTGGACGAGGTGGCCCTCGAGCGGCTGCTGTTTCCTCAGGCCGTCAAGCTCGAGCAGTACACGCATGCCGACTATGCGTACGTGCACCAGGAGCTCAAGCGCAAAGGGGTGACGCTGCAGCTGCTGTGGGAGGAGTACCACGCCGCCCACGGGGAGCGTGCCTACCAGTACAGCCAGTTCTGCTGGCACTACCGGCGCTTCCAAGGCAGCCTCGCTCGCTCGATGCGCCAGACCCACCGGGCCGGTGAGAAGCTCTTCATCGATTACAGCGGCGATACCGTCCCGGTCATCAATGCCGTGACCGGGGAGATCCGGCAGGCGCAGATCTTCGTCGCCTCGATGGGGGCGAGCAAATACACCTATGCGGAGGCGACCTGGACGCAGCAGCTGCCGGACTGGATCGCCTCGCACGTGCGGATGTTCGAGCATCTGGGATGCGCGCCCGAAATCCTAACGCCTGACTGCCTCAAGAGCGCCATCAAGAAGGCGTGTCGCTACGAGCCGGAAGAGAACTCCACTTACGGCGACATGGCGCGTCATTTTGGCTGTGTGATTATCGCGGCAAGGCCGAGATCACCGAAGGACAAGGCGGTCGTAGAAAACCACGTGCTCGTGGTGCAGAGATGGATCCTGGCGCGCCTGCGCAACCGGCAGTTCTTCTCGCTCCCTGAGCTCAACGCAGCGATCGCCGAGCTTCTCGTGAAGCTCAACCATCGCCCCTTCAAGAAGCTGCCCGGCTCGCGCGCCGAGGCGTTCGAGTCGATCGACCGACCGGCCATGAAGGCTCTTCCCGAGGGGCGCTACGAGTACGCCGAGTGGCGCAAAGCGAAGGTCGGCATCGACTACCACGTGGAAGCCGATCATCACTACTACAGCGTACCGCACGCGCTGGTCGGCCAGTACGTGCACGTGCGCATGACGGCCTCGAGTATCGAGTGCCTGCTCAAGGGCAGACGCATCGCCGCGCACGCCCGCTCCTACCAGCGCGGTGGGCACACGACCTTGCCCGAGCACATGCCCGAGTCGCATCGCCGGCAGGCGCAGTGGACCCCGGGGCGACTACTGGCCTGGGGCGAGAAGATCGGTCCCGGCACGCGCGCCGTCGTGCAATGGCAGTTCGACCACCGGCCGCATCCCGAGCAGGGCTATCGGACGTGCTTAGGGCTGTTGAACCTCGCCAAGACCTACGGCGAGCAGCGCCTGGAAGCGGCTGCTCGTCGGGCACTGACCCTCGGCTCCCCGACCCGCAAGCGCATCGAGGCGATCCTCGAGGCCAAGCTCGACCAACACCCGGACCTGTTCCCCGGCGCAGACACGGCCGCGCCCACCGCCGCGCGTACCCACGAGAACGTGCGCGGGGCGGAGTACTTCCGTGCCACCACCCAGACGGCCACGCCGTCGACACCTGAAGGAGACGACGAGACATGCTCATCCAACCCACCCTCGATGCACTGAACCGCCTGAAGCTCACCGGCATGGCGCTCGCCCTCAGTGAGCAGATGACCAACCCCGCCGCCCAGCAGCTCGCCTTCGAG
>JAJZLX010000715.1 GCA_021850555.1 Pseudomonadota bacterium
CGGCGGGCTGGTGATGAGCTGGCGCAGTTGCCGCAGCTTCGCTTCGATGACCGCGGCGTTCTGCGGGCCCATGCGCAGCAGCAGTTTCTGTCCGGCAGGCAACGCTTCCAGCTTCGGATTGGCGAATTGCCAGAATACCCTGCCCTGTACCAGCTCGATCGGCTGTTGCACCTGCGGGGTGGCGAGCATGCTGTCGATGGCCTCGACCAGCCGGTCGTTGAAATACCCGTGGGGATAGCCGAGGCTCTCATACGCCTGCTGGAACAGCGGGTAGAGCCGGAAGTAGAGCGTCGCAAGGGACTTCATATCCATCGCGCCAATGACCTTCACGAAGGGCGTGTAGCGCGCGTAATTGCTCTGGCTGAGCAGCGTGGTCCCGCCTTGCTGGTTCACGACCGTCTGGCCGGGCGTCGGCCGGATGGGACGCAGATTGGCCGCCACCTTGGCACGCGGCAGGTTGTCGACGGTCACCACGATATGCCGGATGATGGTCTTGGGTACGAGGAAGCGCGCGACCGCCGGCTGGCCGACGAGATGGGTCAGCGCAGCGAGGACGGTCGGATCGCTGTGATTCAGCGTGGGGAGCTTGGCCGATGCCGCCTGCCCGCTCCGGGCCGGCACCGGGTGCTGAATCACGGGCGCCGGGGGCGCTGCAGGCATCAGCGGAGCTGCCTGCTGCTGCTGCGGCTGCTGCGCGGCGAGGGGGGGCGCCGGCTGCACGGGCGCCGGGGGCGCGGAGCGGAGCCGAAAGTATGCACCGACGCCGATGATCGCGGCCCCGACGATGATGGCCGACCACCATATGACTTTGTTCCGGAAGGATTCCTCGGGATCCGTCGTCTTCCACATTGGGCGGCTCTCCGCTGGGCGGTGAAGTATTGTACTTTACTTCCATGAGCGTTCGACGGGTGCTGAAAATGGGCGAGCCGCTGCTGGCGGAGGTGGCCGCTCCGGTGCGGCGCTTCGACGCCGAGCTCGCGTCCCTGGTGTCGGACATGAACGACACGATGCGCGCCCTCAACGGCGCGGGTCTGGCCGCGCCGCAAATCGGTGTGAGCCTGCGGGTGGTGATATTCGAAGTGACCTCCAATCCGCGCTACCCGCATGCCAAGCCTGTGCCCTACACGGTGCTGGTGAACCCGCAGCTGACACCGCTCGGGGAGAGCCAGGAGGACGGCTGGGAGGGGTGCCTGTCGGTGCCGGGCCTGCGGGGGCTGGTGCCGCGCTTCAAGCGGCTGCGCTACCGGGGGTTCGATCAGGAAGGAAGTCCCATCGACCGTACGGTGGAGGGCTTTCATGCGCGGGTGGTGCAGCACGAAGTGGATCACCTCGACGGGATTCTCTATCCGCAGCGGGTCCGGGACTTGCGCAATTTCGGCTTTGAGGATGCGCTCGCCGATCGCATGACGCCGATGCCGGACTAGAGTCGCGGGGCGAGCGCCATGTGAGCAGCAAGCCCGTCCGGCCCATGCGTCACGCGTGGCCGGCGCGTCAAGGAAGCCCGTGAGCGGGCCGCGTCAGGAAAATTGTCTGGAGCCTGTTTGAATGCGGCAATGCCGCAGCCCCGACGGGGCGAGGCTCAGGATGAGCCGACGGGCTTCCCGCAGCGGCCGGCGCCATCAAGCAAGCGTGTGGAAGACCCGCTGCACGTCATCGTCCTGCTCCAGCTTGTCGATGAGGGCGAGCACTTCCTGGGCCTGCTCCTCGGGCAGCTCGGCCGGGACGGTGCAGACGTACTCGTGCTCGGCCGACATCGGGGTCAGGCCCCGCGCCTCGAGCGCCTCCTGCAGTTTGCCGAAGTCGGCGAAGGCGCAGCGGATGACGAGCTGGGGCTCGCCTTTCTCCCCCGTGCTCTCCCCCATTTCCTCCAGACCGTGGTCGATCAGGTACAGCTCAAGGTCGTCCTGGTCGATACCGGTCGGGTCGAGGCGGAACACGCCCATGTGCTTGAACAGGAAGCCTACGCTGCCCGAGGTCGCCAGGTTGCCTCCGCCCTTGGTGATGATGTTGCGTACGGCCGCCACGGTGCGTGTGGGGTTGTCGGTCGCCGCTTCCACCAGCAGCGCTACGCCGTGCGGCGCGTAGGCCTCGTAGTGCACTTCCTGGTAGTTCGTCGCATCACGGCCGGTGGCGCGCTTGATCGCCGCCTCGACCTTGTCCTTGGGCATATTGACCGCGCGGGCATTCTGAATCACCCGCCGCAGTGCCGGGTTGCTGCCCGGGTCCGGCCCACCCGCCTTTACCGCCATCGTGATGTCCTTGGCGATCCGGGCGAACTGCTTCGCCATGCGGTTCCACCGCGCAAACATGGTGTGCTTGCGGACTTCGAAAATGCGGCCCATGGGCCCCCTTCCTGTTGTGATGAGGGCGCGGGATCAGGCGAGCTGAGATTGAAGCACGCGCAGGCGCCGCCGCTGCAGCCGCAGACGCTGCTCGAGCTCCTTCAGCCGCAGCTGGAAGCTGGTGTGCTCCCAGTGCTCGACCACGGCCCGCTTCTTTTCCGCCAGCCACTGCTCTTTGATCTTGGCCCAGTCGGCGACGGCTGCGAGGAAGCTCTCGTACTCGCGCGCGACGTGCTGGCGCACTTCGCTGATGCGTGAGGAGGCATGGGTGTCCGGAACGCGGTCCAGGGTGCGCTGAGCACGCTTGAACTGCATCGCGAGCAGTGCCCGCTGGATCTGGAAGACCGGTGTGCGCTTGAGCTTGCGGGTGAGGCCGACGAGCTGCAGGCTGGCGATCAGCCACTTGGTCGGATCCCACTGCCACCAGCGCACGCCGTTGCGGTAATCGTGCGCGAAGATGTGGTGAAAGTTGTGATAGCCCTCGCCGAAGGTAAGCACGGCGAGCACCGGATTGTCCCGGGCGGTGTTTTCCTCGGTATAGGGGCGGCTGCCCCACATGTGCGCAAGCGAATTGATGAAGAAGGTGAAGTGGTGGCTGAACACCAGCCGCAGCACGCCGGCGAGCAGGAACACGCCCCACACATGGCCCATCAACGCGCCGACGGCGAGCGGCAGGCCGATATTGGTGGCGAGCACCAGAGGCAGGTAGTAGCGGTGCTGGAAGGCGAGGATCGGGTCGCGGCGAAGATCGGGGATGTTGGAGAAGTCCTCGCGGCCGCTCGGGTACTCCCGGATCATCCAACCGATGTGCGAGAACCAGAAGCCGCGCGGAGCTGCGTACGGATCACGGTCCACGTCATCGACGTACAGATGGTGCTTGCGATGGCCGCTGCACCACACCCAGGCGCTGTTCTGCAGCGCCATGGTGGCGAACACCATGAACAGGATGCGCAGGCTCCAGTGAGCCTCATACGCACGATGTGCCCAAAGCCGGTGATACCCGGCAGTGACGGCCAGCTCGTTTGCCGCCCAGAAAACCCCGAACATCACCCACGCGCCCAGGGTGAATCCATGCGTCAGACCATACCAGGGCACGACCACTATGGCCGCGAGGAAGGTCAACGAAAACAATAGGATATTGGTCCAGATGAGCGGCGCCTGAACCTCGGCGGACGATGTGCGCGTGGCGGAAGCTGGCATCGGATTAAGGGGTGGCCTGCGGCCGGTGACAATATACCGCATCACCATAGCACGTTCCGCCTTCTCATGGGGTGTGGAATAAGTCTCGTTAGAACTTGTACACCCCCTGCAGGGCGAATTCGGTCTGATGGGTGCTGAAGGTCGTCACCGGCTTGCCCGTGGCGGCGCTCACGCGGGTATACGTGAAGGTGGGTCGATTCGAGGTGTCGTACCGGCCCTCGATGCGCAGCTCGAAGCTCGGCACCGGATCGTATCCCACGGTCAGGGTGCCTTCCTTGACCTTCTGCGGCGTGCCTGTGCCCAGTATGAAGCCGTTCCTGTCATCGAGCTCCTCGCCGCGCAGCGCCACGCGCCATCGCTTGTTGAGCCAATAGTTGACGTAGCCGGCTACTCCGTCCCATTCCCCGCCGCGGGTCACGCTGCTCGCGTCCTGTTTGCCCCAGTCATAGCTCACGACGAACGACAGCGCCGAGGTCGCGTTGTAGGTCCATACGGTATCGAAGAACGTCCGCTTGGCGAGATCCACGGGGTCATTGCCGATATAGGCCTGGGCGGTGATCGAGAGGGACTTGTCCGGGGTCAGGGCGAGGCCGAACTCTCCGGTCTTCGAGCCCGCATTGACGTTGGTGTAGTTCCAGCCATTGTTCACGCCCACGATCAGGCTCAGCGCATGGTTGACCTCGTAGGTGGCGCGCAGGCCTGTGTGGGTCATGGGCTCGGCGAAGAACAGCAGAGAGCGCGAGAAGTTCAGGTTGCCGGTCGGAGCGATGACCTCCGCCCCCGCCAGCGTGGTGAACTTGCCCACCTGGATCGTCAGGCCGCCGTTCACGTACTGCACGAAGGACTGCAGAAGGTCGAACATGTTGTTGCTGGAGCTGGAGGCGCTTTCCGCGGCGTTGATGATCTTGGCATCGTCACCGGCGATCATGTCCACCAGGGCGCCGAAGCCCTGGGAGGGCTGGTAAGCGAGGGTGAGGCCGGCCTGGTCCAATTGGAACGAATCGTGCCCGGTGTCGAACTCGTGATAGGTGTTGCCGCCCGAGGAGTGATAGTAGGAGGCGGCGATGTAGCCGGACTCTGTGATCCCCGAGGCGGCGAGCATCTGCGCGAGTGTCTCGGCCGGCGAGCCGGCCGCGCGCGCGCGCCCCGGCATCGTGGCGAGGGCGGACGCTGCCAACAAGGGAAGGGTCTGCGACAGGAGCTTGTGCATGCCGAACCTTTCTCGTGCCCGTGATGTCTCACTGCCCAAGCATCCGCCGTGCCAACAGGGGCTTTGACGGGAAGCCGCTGGAAATTGCGGTGCTTTGGAGCGAGTGCGCTGCCCGGGCGCACAATGCTGGTGCGCATCGTGAGCCACGATGGTGCACGCTCCGGGGGCGTGGGGAAATTACGCCGGAGAGTGTGAGCGGAGGGTGAAAAAACGCTCAGTGCATGGGCGCGGCGGCGGAATGGGCGGGCGTGCGCGCGGGCGGGCTCTGCGCCGGCGTCGTGTTCGAGCCCATGTCTGCGCGCAACGCATCTTCTGCCTCCTTGCGGGTCATGACGATGATGCTGATGCGGCGGTTGACCGGGGAGTAGGGGTTGGTCTTGTCGAACAGCACGGTCGAGGCGAGGCCGACCACCCGGGCGACCTTGCCCGGATCGAGTCCGCCCTCGACCAGCGCACGCCGCGCCGCATTGGCGCGGTCGGCGGACAGCTCCCAGTTGGTGTAGGGGGCGTGCCGCGGGTAGCTGTGCGCATCGGTATGGCCGATGATGGAGATCTGGTTGGGCACGGAGTTCAGGTAAGGCGCCAGGGTTTCCAGGATTCTCAGGGTGTAGCCGCGCAGCTTGGCGCTGCCCAGGTCGAACATGGGGCGGTTCTTGGCGTCCACGATCTGGATGCGCACGCCCCGCGGGGTGATGTCGAGCAGCAGCTGGTTCTTGAATGGCTTCAGCGCCTGGCTGCGGTTCTCCGCCTTGCGTAGCTGGGCCATCAGGGACTCGAGCCGGCGGTGATCGGCGTTGGTCACCTGTTTCTGCGCGTCCTTCAGGCTCGATTGACTCTTCAGGCGCGACTGACGTGCGCGGGAGGAGGTCGCCGCGCGAGGCTCCTCACCGGCCGGGACCGCAGAGTGTGCCGAGGCGGGTGATTCGAGGTCGATGACCTGACTGGCCCGAGATTGGACGGCGTCCAGGCCGCCGCCGAGATTGATCGGGCTGGTGCTGGCTCCGCCCGGGCCCATGGGTCCTTCGGCGGCCCGGACGCTGTGGCCGGGCTGCATGCTGGGGTTCTTGAAGTAGTTGAAGATCGCCGCCCGCTCCTGCTTGCTGACGGCGGTGACGATCCACATGACCAGGAAGAATGCCATCATGGCGGTGACGAAGTCGGCGTAGGCGATCTTCCACACGCCGCCGTGGTGCTCGCTGCCGCCGCGCTTCCTGCGCTTGACGACGATGAGGGGTCTGTCGTCCTGCTTCGCGGCCATCAACCGCTCGCTTTGGCGGCGCCCGCCGGCGGCGCGGCGCTCGCGGCGGCGCCCGCCTTGGCCGCGCTCGGTCTGCCCTTGCCCTTCAACTGCGCCTCGAGGTCCGCGAAGCTCGGGCGGACATCGCTGAAGAGGAGCTTGCGCGAGAACTCGATGGCCATCGCCGGCACGTAGCCGCGCACGCTCGCCACCAGGGCCATCTTCACCAGCTCGAAAGCCTTGGCCTCGTCGTTGGCCGCATGAGCCATGGCGGCGGCGAGGGGGCCGGCGAAGCCGTACGAGACCAGGATGCCGAGGAAGGTGCCGACCAGAGCGCTCGCGACTCGTGCGCCGATGGTCGAAGTGTCGGCGCCCTGGATCGAAGCCATGGTGTTGACGATGCCGAGCACCGCGGCCACGATGCCGAAGCCCGGCAGCGAGTCCGCCAGGCGTTGCACGGCGTGCGAGGGCTCATGGATCTCCTGGTGGAAGGTCTCGAGCTCCTCATCGAGCAGGCTCTCGAACTCGTGCGGATCGAGGTTGCCCGTGACCATGAGACGCAGGCTGTCGGTGATGAACTGGCGCAGATGATGGTCCTCGGCGATCTGCGGGTATTTCTTGAACAGCTGACCGCCGTTCGGCGAGTCGATGTCCGACTCGATGGCCATCAGGCCTTCCTTGCGGATCTTCACCAGGATGTCGTAGAGCAGTTTCAGGAGCGACACGTAATCGTCGTGCTCGTAGCGCTCATGTTTCACCAGCGCAACGAGGTCCGCGATCGTGGCCTTGAGGACCTTGATCGGATTGCTCGTGACGAACGCGCCGAGCGCGGCGCCCACGATGATGATGAACTCCGCCGGATGCCACAGAGCGAGCAGTTTCCCGCCCTCGATCACGAAGCCGAGGGCCACGCAGGCCAGGACGACGACACTACCGATGATCTGGATCACGTGCTGCCAATGCCCCTGTCAATCCCTGTGCCTACGTGGATGCCGGGCAGGGGCACGGCGAACCGGGCCCCTGCGGGCGGTACTGGAATCAGTATCGGCGGCCGATGGCCCATCTTGAAGCGCAGAGCCCCTGAAATGTGACCGCCGCCGTGTAAAATCCGCTTTGTGCCGCATGCGGCTTGCGGCGAGGAGAATCCTGTGCTCGAGCATCTCGATCGTCTGGCGCCGGACCCCATACTGGGTCTCATGGCCGCCTTCCGTGCGGATACCGATCCTCGCAAGGTCGATCTGGGGGTCGGGGTCTACCGGGACGAGGGGGGCGAGACCCCGGTCATGCAAGCCGTGCGCGAAGCCGAGCGGGAAGTGCTGGAGCGCCAGACGACCAAGACTTATGTGGCGCCCGCAGGCAACCCGGGGTTCAACGAGGCCATCGGACGCCTGGTTCTCGGAGAAGGGCATTCGGCGCTGTCCGGCGGACGTGTCCGTGTCGTTCAAGCTCCCGGTGGCTGTGGCGCGTTGCGCTTGGGCGCGGAGCTGATCCGCGCTGCAGCGCCCGACGCCGTGGTGTACGTCAGCAACCCTACCTGGGCCAATCACGTGCCGCTGCTTTCAGGGTGCGGGCTTGCGCTCGAGCGCTATCCCTACCTCGATGCCGCCACGGGCGGGGTGGCCTTCGATGCGATGATGGGCGCGCTGGATGCGCTGCCCCCGCGCTCCGTGGTGCTGCTGCATGCCTCATGTCACAACCCCACGGGAGCGGATCTTGCCGAAGGCCAGTGGCGGGAGGTCCTGTCGCTGATCCGGCGCCGCGCGCTGCTGCCCTTCATCGACATTGCCTACCAGGGCCTCGGCGGGGGATTGGCCGAGGACGCCTTCGCACCGCGGCTGTTGTGCGCGGAGCTGCCCGAGGCGCTGGTCGCGGTGTCCTGCTCGAAGAATTTCGGCCTCTATCGCGAGCGGGTCGGCGCCCTGGTCTCGCTCAGCCGGACGGAGACGGAAGCCGACGCTGCGCTCAGCCAGCTGGTGCGCATCGCCAGGGGCCTTTATTCCATGCCCCCGGACCACGGCGCCGCGATCGTTGCGCGGATCCTGGGCAGCGGGTTGCGCGACTCGTGGGAGCGGGAGCTCTCGGCCATGCGCGGGCGGATCCTCGAATTGCGCGCGCAGGCGGCGCGGGCGCTGGCAGCGGCCTGCCCGAGCAGGGATTTCGGCCACATCGTCCGTCAGAAGGGCATGTTCTCATACCTCGGAATCGACAAGGACGTGGTCCGCCGGCTCCGCGACCAGCATCACGTGTACATGACCGACGACAGCCGCATCAACATCGCCGGGCTGCGGCACGAGAACATCCCGTATTTCGCCGAGGCGGTGGCCAAAGCCCTCGGCTAGCGGCCGCAGTCAGTACGCCCCGGGAGCCTGCGGGCTGCTCTTGCGCTCGAGGGTCATGAAGGTGAGCGCGTAGGGATTGCGCTCGTCGGCCGGCTGCCGGTGACATTCGACGTCCGCCCATTGGGTGGGGTCCAGAGCGGGGAAGAATGTGTCGCCCTCGACGTCGGCATGCACCAGCGTCAGGTAGATGCGGCGCGCGAACGGCATCAGCAGCCGGTAGACCTCCGCGCCGCCGATGCCGACCAGTTCCTCGCAGTCCCGCGCGCATCCGAGCGCCTGCCCCAGCGAATGCACCGCCAGCACACCCTCGGCGCACCACTCGCGTTCCCGTGTCAACACCAGGTTGCGCCGGCCGGGAAGCGGCCTGCCTATCGAATCGAAGGTTCTGCGGCCCATCAACACCGGCTTGCCGAGTGTTGCGGCCTTGAAGCGCCGAAGGTCCTCCGGCAGCCGCCAGGGCAGGCGGTTGTCGCGGCCGATACAGCCGTTTTCCGCCATGGCCACGATGAGCGAGACCAGGGGCTGGCGCTGGATGCTCATCGCGGGCGGCTGATCCCACGGCAAGATGCGCACCGGGCAAAGCAGTCCAATCCCAGCCTCATGCTAGATCTCGACCACGGTGTTCAGCGTCACCACGCCGCGGGAGGGCATGCGGAAGAACTCGGCCGCCTGGGTGCTGTGGCGCTGCATGCGAGCAAAGAGATTCCGCTGCAGACCCCGCCAGCCCGGCAGCTCCCTGGCGCGCACCACGTGCTGTCCGACGAAGAACGAGCTGTCTTCCATGAAGACCGTCAGGCCGCGGGTCCGGCAGGCTTTGAGCGCCTCCCCGACGTCGGGCGTTTCCATGAAGCCGAAACGCGCCGCGACCAGGTAGACCCCGGGAAGCACCTCGTCGATGTCGACGCGGTGCGCGGGGTCCTGGCGCGGCGAGCGCACGATCTCCATGTTGAGGATGATGAGCCGTTCGTGGACGACGTGATTGTGCTCGAGATTGCGGATGAGCGCAGAGGGCACGAGGTCGGGCGTGCTGGCGAGGAACACGGCGGTGCCGGGCACGCGCTTGGCACCCGCGAGCAGCTTCTGCAGCTCGCCTCGCGGGACGGCCTGCCGGGCGAGCGCCGCACGCAGCTCGATCCGCCCGCTGCGCCAGGTGATGAACGCCGTGAACAGCACGACCGCGAGGGCGAGCGGAATCCATCCTCCCGTCGGCACTTTGGTCATGTTGCCCAACACGAATATGGAATCGACCACGAACAACAGTCCGAAGAGCAGCGCCACGATCCACTTCGGCCAGTTCCACTGATCGAGCGCGACGAAGGCGCCGAGAATGGTCGTGATCAGCATCGTGCCGACCACGGCCGAGCCGTATGCGCCCGAGAGCGCATCGGAGGAGCCGAAGCCCACCACGAAGCCGATCACCGCGATGCACACCAGCCAGTTGACCACCGGAACGTAGATCTGGCCGAGCTCGGTGGCCGAGGTCTGCAGCACACGGATGCGCGGCAGCAGGTCGAGCTGCACAGCCTGGCGCGCCATGGAGAACGCCCCCGATATGACCGCCTGCGAGGCAATGACGGTGGCCGCGGTCGCGAGGATCACCATCCAGGGCAGCGCCGAGGCGGACACCATGTAGTAAAGCGCAAGTGGAATGAAGCGACCGTGTGAGAGCTGCAGCGCACCCTGGCCGAGGTAGTTGAGCAGCAGCGCCGGCCAGACGAGCATGAACCAGGCGATGCGCACCGGCTGCTTGCCGAAGTGGCCCATGTCGGCGTAGAGCGCCTCGCCGCCGGTGAGCGCCAGAAACACCGCGCCGATGATGCCGAACGAAGCTTCCGGACGGTGAGCGAGCAGCTCGATGCCGTAGAGCGGATCTGTCGCGTAGAGCACCACGGGATCGGCGCGGATCGCCTCGATCCCCGTGAGCGCAAGCACCACGAACCACACGATCATGACGGGACCGAACAGGGCGCCGACCTTGGCCGTGCCGCGGCGTTGGTAGGCGAACAGACCCAGGATGACCCCGACGGTGATCGGTATGACCGCGTGCACGAGGCCGGGGTCGAGCACCTGAACGCCCTCCACCGCGCTCAGCACCGAGATCGCCGGAGTGATCAGCGAGTCGCAGAAGAAGAACGCCGTGCCTGCCAGCGCGAGCCATACCACCATGCGCGCCCAGAGGCTCCCGGCGATGCAGTGCCGCTGGGCCAGCGCGAACATGGCGAGGATGCCGCCCTCGCCGTCATTGTCGGCGCGCATGATGATGCTGATGTACTTGACGGTGACCGAGATGGTGAGGGCCCACAAGATGAGCGACAGCGAGCCGAGCACCGCCAGATGGTTGAAGCGGCCCGCTTCGGTCAGGGTCTCCTGCAGCGCATAGAGTGGACTCGTGCCGATGTCGCCATAGACGACGCCGACGGCGCCGATGACGGCCGCCAGAGTCCAGCCGCGGCCCGTACGATGGGTCGTCGCGCCCATGGAGGTCAGCGCCGCCGGCGTGCCTTGGCGCGCGCGGGGTGCTTGGAGCGTTTTGCGCTCGCCCCTGAAGCGCGTTTCACCGATGGGGCGGAGCCGCGCTTCGTCTTGATGCGCACGCCCTCTGCGGAGCGGGGCTTGCGCGGCGGCTTGCGGGCTTTTCCGCCGGTCCGCGTGCGCGGCTCGGGCTTCTTCGGCGGCCAGAGCATGGTGCCGCGGCAACTGTCATGACCGCAACGGCAGGCGTAAATCTCATCGACGTTGGGCGGGTCGTCCGCGTCGCGGCCGAGCTGATAGTCGTAGCTCAGCTCCTCGCCCGGCTGGATGGTGCGGATGGCCTCGATGAACACCCGTTTGGCTTCGATCACCGACTCGCAGTTGGGGTCGCAGGAATGATTGATGAAGCGCGAGTCGTTGCCGTCGACCCCGCCGTCGAGCACCGTCTTCGAGTCGACGATGAACAGAAAAGTGTGGCTGTCGCTCTCGTCCTTGCCCTCGTAGCGGCGGTCGGCCTCCTCGTGCGTGACCCGCTCGCCGAGATACTCGATGATGCGCGTGCCCTTGCGGATGCGCCGCAGCGCGAATGCGCCGAGGCCGTGAACCGGCGATCTGCGCACTTGGAACCATGGCGCGCCTCTTGTGGAGCTGACGTTCTTCATGGGCACCGTCAGACGGACACTGGTGCGCTGATGGGCGGGTGATGCCGGTAGTTCACGAACTCGAAATCCTCGAACGCATAGTCGAAGAGGGTGGGCGGGCGCCTGCGGATGGTGAGCCTCGGAGGGGGAAACGGCTCGCGAGAGAGCTGCAGCCGCGCCTGATCGAGGTGATTCAGGTACAGATGGCAGTCCCCGCCCGTCCAGATGAACTCGCCGGGCTCGAGGCCGCACTGCTGGGCGAACATGTGCGTGAGCAGCGCATAGCTGGCGATGTTGAACGGCACCCCGAGAAACACATCGGCGCTGCGCTGATAGAGCTGGCAGGAGAGCCGCCCGCCGGCTACGTGGAACTGGAAGAGCGCGTGGCAGGGCATGAGGCGCATGTGCTCGAGCTCCCCGACGTTCCATGCGCTCACCACGATGCGGCGGGAGTCCGGGTCGCGGCGGATCAGATCGAGCGCGGCGCTGATCTGATCGATGACCCGTCCGTCCGGCGCGGGCCAGGCGCGCCATTGTCTGCCGTAAACCGGGCCCAGCTCGCCCTGGGCATCGGCCCACTCGTCCCAAATGCTCACGCCGTGCTCGCGCAGCCAGGCGACGTTCGTCTCGCCGCGAAGGAACCACAGAAGCTCGTAAACCACCGAGCGCAGGTGGATGCGCTTGGTGGTCACCAGGGGGAAGCCTCGTCCGAGATCGAAGCGCATCTGCTCGCCGAACCTCGAGAGGGTGCCGGTGCCGGTGCGATCGTTCTTCGGCGTGCCGCCTTCCAGAATGCGGCTCATCAGGTCCAGGTAAGGTCTCATCGCGGGCCTGATCCCGGGGCTTTACTGCGCGGGCGCGAAATTACCCGAGCGCAGGCGAGTCTTGCGCGCGTACACGAGCAATCCGATGCCGATCAGGATCATGGGGAATGACAGCACCTGCCCCATGGTGAGCCAACCCCAGGCGAGGTAGCCGAGCTGCGGGTCCGGCAGGCGGATGAATTCCATCAGAAACCGGAACGTGCCGTACAGCAGCAGGAACAGCCCCGTGGGAGCGAGCCGCGAGCGAGGCCGCGACGTGAACCACCACACCACTACGAAGGTCACGATGCCTTCTAGGAAGCCCTCGTAGAGCTGCGAGGGCTGGCGCACCACCCCGTGGTACAGGAACCCCCAGGGCAGCGTGGTGGGCTTGCCCCAGAGCTCGCCGTTGATGAAGTTGCCCATGCGGCCGAAGAACAGCCCCGGAGCAATCAGCGGCGCGATGAAGTCGAGCACGTCCGCCAGGCTGCGGCCGCGGCGCCAGGCGAATATCGCGAGCGCGAGGATGCCCCCGATGAATCCGCCGTGGATGGACATGCCCCCGTCCCAGACCTCGATCGGGTACCAGGGGTTGTGCCGCGTCCAGAACGTCATGCCGTAGATCAGCACGTAGCCGAGGCGGCCGCCGAGCAACCCGCCCAGCATGCCAAAGAAGATCACGTCATCGACATCCACCGGCTTCCAGGTCGAGCCCGGCCGTGAGGCGCGATAGCGCCCCAATCCCCAGCCGGAGGCGAACCCGATCAGGTACATGATGCCGTACCAGTGCACCTTGAGCGGGCCGATGCGGAAGGCGATGGGATTGATATTGGGGTATCGGATCATCATGGGAGGGCAAGTCTACCCGAGCTCGAGCGTCACGCGGCAAAAGAGCGCCTTGAGGTAGCGCGTCTCGGGGATGGCGGGATGGATGGGGTGGTCGGGCGACTGGCCGCCCGCCTCCAGGATCTGCACGCCCCGGCCGCTGTGGCGGGCTGCGGCCTGAAGGATCTCGGTGAGCGCCTCGGGCGCGAGGTGATAGGAGCAGGAGCAGGACACCAGCAATCCCTCGCCCTCGATGAGCGAGAGCGCGAGCTGATTGAGTTTGCGGTAGGCGGCCTGCCCGCGGGGAATGTCCTTCTTGCGCTTGATGAACGCCGGCGGATCGAGCACGACGACATCGAAGCGCTCTCCGCGCTCGTGCAGGCTCTTCAGCGCCTCGAACGCGTCGGCATGCAGGGTCTGCAGGCCGTGACCGTTGGCCCGCGCGTTGCGCTCGGCATAGCGCAGCGCGCTCTCCGAGGAATCGACGCAGCAGGCCGATGCCGCGCCCGCCCGCAGCGCCGTGATCCCCCAGGCGCCCACGTAGCTGCACACATCCAGCACGCGTGCGCCCGGCCACAGGTATCGCGCCAGCCGGGCCCGATTGCCGCACTGGTCGTAGAACCACCCGGTCTTCTGCCCGTGCGCGAGGGGTGCGGTAAAGCGCAGCCCGGCCTCGTGGACCGTGATTTCCTCGGGAATCTCGCCGAAGGCGGCCTGCGAGACCTGCGGAAGCTGCTCGAGCAGACGGGCTCCCGAATCGTTCTTCCAGTAAAAGCCGGCCGGGCGGAGCAGTTCCCGCACGGCCTGCTCGACCGTCTCTTTCAGTCTTTCCATGCCGGCCGTGGCGATCTGTCCCACGATGAGGTCTGCGTAGCGGTCGAGCACCAGGCCCGGAAGGCCGTCCGACTCCCCGAATACGAGGCGGTAATACGGCTCGCGGCAGAGTCGCTCGCGCAGCGTGAGCGCCGTTCGCAACCGATGCTCGATGAGCGCGAGGTCGACAGGATGCGCCGCATCCCTGCTGAGAATTCGCGCGCAGATCAATGCGTGCGGATTGACGTATGCGTAGCCGAGAAATTGCCCGCGATGGGACTGGATCTGCGCCGGCTCCCCGGGAGTGAACGCCTTGAGCGGCGTGTCGGCCGCGACCTCATTGCTGAAGACCCATGGATGCCCGGCGGCGATGCGGCGCTCTTCGCCGCGCTCGAGGCGCAGCACCCGCTGGGATTGCTCGGAATTGGGTGGGGAGGAGGCGCTCAAGGCGGATGTTCAGGCGGCGGGCGGATGCGAGGGTGCGGCAGTATACTGGAATGCGATGGAAATCCGACATCTCAATGCCGATGGCACGCCCCGGTACACCAACCGGCTGATTGAGGAGACGAGCCCCTACCTGCGCCAGCACGCCCACAATCCGGTCGAATGGCATCCCTGGGGCGATGAGGCCTTCGCTCTCGCCCGTGCGAGCGGGCGGCCCGTGCACTTGAGCGTCGGTTATGCCGCCTGTCACTGGTGCCACGTGCTCGCCGCCGAGAGCTTCGAGGACGAGGCCACCGCCCGGGTGTTGAATGAGCAGTTCATCAACATCAAGGTGGACCGGGAGGAGCGTCCCGACGTCGATCGCATCTATCAGATCGCCCAGCAGATGCTGACGCGGGGACCCGGCGGCTGGCCGCTCACGATGTTTCTGACACCCGAGAGGCGGCCGTTCTTCGGCGGCACCTACTTCCCTGCCGAGGCGCGCCACGGACTGCCCGCCTTCAGGGACCTGCTGCAGCGAGTGGCGCAGTATTACCGGGAACATCGTGAGGAGCTGCATGCGCAGAACGAGGCGCTCGCCGCCGCGTTCGCGGCCATCGATGCGCCGCCACCCGCGGCAGACCTCGAGCTGGGCGATGCGCCGCTGCGGCTGGCACGCACGGCGCTCGAGCGCGCTTTCGACGGGCGGCACGGCGGGTTCGGCGGTGCGCCGAAGTTCCCTCATCCGGGCTCGCTCGAGCGGCTGCTGCGCCATTGGCGCGACAGCGCCGAGGGGGAGCAGCCGGATCTCAAGGCGCTGTACATGGCAGGACTCACCCTGCAGCGCATGGCCGGTGGAGGTCTCAACGATCAGCTTGCCGGCGGCTTTTGCCGCTATTCCACGGACGACCGATGGCTGATCCCTCATTTCGAGAAGATGCTCTACGACAACGCCTGGCTGCTCGCGGTCTATGCGGAGGCGTATGTGGCGACCGGAGACGCCTTCTACGCGAACGTCGCGGACCAGACCGCCGGGTGGCTGCAGCGGGAGATGCAGTGCGCCGAGGGCGGGTATTACTCGAGCCTCGACGCGGATTCCGCGGGGCACGAGGGCAGGTACTACGTGTGGGATCGCGAGGAGGTTGGCTCGCTCCTCACGGGCGAGGAATACTCCGCGTTCGCGCTTCGGTATGGACTTGACGCTCCGGCGAACTTCGAGGGCGCCTGGCACTTGCACGCGGCACGTTCCGTGGAGGACGTCGCGCAGCAACTGCAGCAGCCCACGGAGCGCATCGAGCCGCTGCTCGAGGGGGCGCGGGGCAAGCTCCTCGAGGCGCGAGAGCGGCGGCAGCGCCCGGGACGGGACGAGAAGATTCTCACCGCCTGGAACGGGCTGGCGATCCGCGGCATGGCGATCGCGGCACGCGCGCTGGGCTGTGAGGGTCTGGGCGGCTCGGCCGAGCGGGCGCTTTGCTTTGCACGCCGTGTGCTGTGGCGTGACGGCCGTCTGTCGGCCACATACTGCGGGCGAGCGCATCTGAATGCCTACCTCGACGATTATGCATTCCTCGCCGACGGGGTGCTCGAGCTGCAGCAGCTGCGGTTCCGCGCCGACGAGCTCGCCTTCGCGCGCGAGCTCACCGAGGCGATGCTGAGGCACTTCACCGATCCTGCAGGGGGGTTCTTTTTCACCTCCGACGATCACGAGGCGCTGCTTCACCGGCTGAAGTCGTTCAGCGACGAAGCCATTCCCTCCGGCAACGGCGTGGCGGCGCGTGTGCTGCTGCGCCTGGGATACCTGCTCGGGGAGAGCCGCTATCTCGAGGCGGCCGAGCGCACGGTGCGCGCCGGCTGGGCGCCGCTC
>JAJZLX010000663.1 GCA_021850555.1 Pseudomonadota bacterium
CCGGCGGCGTGAGCGCCTCGCCGGTGCGCAGGCAGAAGCGGGCCCCGTGGCGCGGGCAGACGATCTCGCAGGACTCGACCTCGGCGCCCTCGAGCCGCTCGCCGTCGTGCGTGCACACATCGTCGACCGCATAGATCTCCTCCCCGCAGCGCACGACCATGAGCGCGAGCCCGTCGAGGTCCACGGGCAGCGGCGCACTCTCGGGGAGCTCCGCGGCCGCGGCGACATCCACCCAGCTCATCAGTACATCCCGGTCTGCAGGCGTGCAGCCTCGGACATCATGCTCTGATTCCAGGGCGGGTCGAAAGTCAGCTCGACGCGCGCCTCGCTCACCGTGGGAATGCGCTCGATCTTGTCCCGGACATCATCGACCAGGATCTCGCCCATGCCGCAGCCGGGCGCGGTGAGGGTGAGCTTGACCTCTATGGAGCGCGTGCCGTCCTCGTTGGCCAGCACGCTGCAGTCGTATACCAGGCCGAGGTCCACGATGTTGATCGGGATCTCGGGGTCGTAGCAGGTGCGCATCTGGTCCCACGCGAGCTTCAGTACGTCATCCTCGGTGGCGTTGGGGGGCAGCTCCGGAGGCGCAACCCGCTCCTTGCCGATGGCGTCGGCATCCTCGCCGCTGATGCGATAGAGGTTGCCCTCGATGTACACGGTGAAGCTGCCGCCGAGCGCCTGGGTGATGTAGCCGGATGTGCCCGGCTGCAAGGTGAGCTCGGTGCCGGCGGGCACCATCACTGCGCGGATCTCGCGGTTGACGACAAAGGGCTCGCTGTCGTAGCTGCGCATTGGGGTCGGTCACTCCGTGGTCACGGTGGTGGTGCCGCTCTCCAGGGCGGCGCCGAGGGTGTGCCAGCAGAGGCTCGCGCACTTGACGCGCGCGGGAAACTCCCGCACGCCGCAGAGCGCGGCAAGCTTGCCGAGCGAGGCGTCCGGCACGGCGTCCTGCTGAGTGAGCAGCGCATGGATCTTGCCGTAGAGCGCCATGACGGCGGCCTTGTCCTTGCCCTTGACCGCCTCGGTCATCAGCGAGGCCGATGCGGTCGAGATGGCGCACCCCTTGCCCTCGAAGCGGATGTCCTCGATCGTTCCGTCCTTCATGCGCAGCCACACGGTCAGCTGATCGCCGCACAGGGGGTTGTGGCCCTCGGCGTGCGCATCCGAGGGAACGAGGGTCCCGAAATTGCGCGGCCGCTTGTTGTGATCCAGGATCACGTCGCGATAGAGCTCCTTCAGGTCCATCAGGCGAATACCTCCCGGGCCTTGGCGAGGGCGGCGAGCAGCGCTTCGACGTCCTCCTCCGTGTTATAGCATCCGAAGGAGGCGCGCGCGGTCGCCGGAATGTCGAAAAAGGTCATCACCGGCATCGCGCAGTGGTGCCCGGTCCGGATCGCCACGCCCTCGGCGTCGAGGATCGTGCCGAGGTCGTGCGGATGGCATCCTGCCATCGTGAACGACAGCACCGAGGCCTTCCGGGCCGCCGTGCCGATGATGCGGATGCCGGCGATGCGTGCGAGCCCGGTGGTCGCGAGCTCCAGCAGGCGCTGCTCGTGCCCGGCGATCGCCGCGAGCCCGAGGTCCTCGACATAGTCCATGGCGGCCGCGAGACCCACGGCCCCCGAGATGTTGGGCGTACCGGCCTCGAACTTCCACGGCAGATCGTTGTAGGTGCTCTTCTCGAACGAGACCGTGCGGATCATGTCGCCGCCGCCCTGCCACGGCGGCATGGCGGCAAGGAGTTCCTCGCGCCCGTAGAGCACACCGATCCCGGTGGGACCATAGAGCTTGTGCCCGGAGAAGGCGTAGAAGTCGCATCCGAGCTCGCGCACGTCGATGCGTGAATGAGGGATGGCCTGGGCGCCATCGATGAGCACGACCGCGCCCCGCGCATGCGCCTCGTCGGCGATCCGCTTGACCGGCAGAACGGTCCCGAGCGCATTCGACACGTGCGCCACGGCCACCAGGCGCGTCCGCGGCGACAGCAACTCGAGGAAGCGGTCGAGCTCGAGCTCGCCGCGCCGGTCGATCGGGGCGACCTTGAGCACGGTGCCCGTCTGCTCGCAGAGCATCTGCCACGGTACGATGTTGGCATGGTGCTCGAGCGCGGTGATCAGGATCTCATCGCCCGGGGCGAGCCGCGCGCGCCCGAAGGACTGGGCCACCAGGTTGATCGCCTCGGTGGTGCCGCGCACGAAGATGATCTCGCGCGCCGAGGCCGCGTTGATGAACCGCCGCACCCGCTCGCGCGCGCCCTCGAAGGCCTCGGTGGCCGCCTGGCTGAGCGCGTGCACGCCGCGGTGCACATTGGCGTGACAGTGGGTCTCGTAGTGCTCCACGGCACGCAGCACCGGCAGCGGGCGTTGACCGGAGGCGGCGCTGTCGAGATACACCAGCGGCCGGCCGTTGACCTGCTGCTCGAGGATGGGGAAGTCGCGGCGCACCCGTGCGGCATCGAAGGCGGGGGGGGCGGCGGCAAGCGGGGCTGTCATGCTCATCGGAGCAACTCCTGCAGCGAGGCGAGATCGCTCATCTGGCCGGCGAGCTCTTGCTCGATGCGCCGGCGCAGCGCGGGAGGCTCGATCCTCGAGACCACGTCCTCGAGGAACGCCCACTTGAGCAGGCGTTGCGCCACTTCGGGCTCGAGGCCGCGCGAGAGCAGGTAGAACAGCATGTTCTCATCGAGCTTGCCGGCGGTGGCGCCGTGGCTGCAGCGGACATCGTCGGTGTAAATCTCCAGCTGGGGCCGCACGTCGATCTCGGCCTCGGGGCCGGCGAGCAGGCCGCGCAGGGACTGGCGGGAGTCGGTGCCGCGGGCGCCTTCGCGTACGGCGATCTTGCCGTTGAACGCCACCCGGGCACGGCCTGAGGCGATTCCGCGGAAAACCTGCTCGGTGCGTGTGCGTGGCGCCAAATGCTCGCTCAGCACATAGGTGTCCTGGCTCTGTTGACGATCGCCGATCGCAGCCGCTGACAGGGCAACTTCCGCTGCCGGTCCGGCGAGACGGATGTGTACGGTGGAGCGCGCCGCCAGCGCCCCGGCGCTCACGGTGATCAGGCTGTAGCGTGCGTCCGTCGCGAGCGTCGCTTCCACCGTGTCAAACCATGCGGCGCGCGTGCTCGTTTGCTGCAGGCGGTAATGGTCGAGGCGTGCCCCCTCGGCGAGATCCACGCGCAGCGCGCTGTTGACCAGGCTCGCCTCATCGCCTGCGCTCAGGTGCCGTTCCACCAGGGTCAATCGGGCGCCGGTTTCGATCGACAGCCGCACGCGCGGGTAGGAGGCGCCGGCGAGCGCCGGGGCGCGGGCGATGAACAGCAGCTCGATTTGCGGCGCCCCGGCCTCGCGCCCCACCCGGATTGCGGCGCCATCGGTGGCAAACGCCTCGTTGAGCAGCGCCAGGCGGGCCTCGGGCAGGGCGGCGATGCGTTGCGGCCCGGATGCGTCCGCGCCCTGCGCGCCTGATCGCAGGCTGTGGACTGCCAGCCCGGCGTGCTGCACCGGCTCGCCCATGGCAAGCACTCCGTCGATGAAGACCAGGCGTGAGAAGCCCGCGAGCGGCGCGGGCAAGTCCGCAATTCCCGCAGGCGAGGCGCAGGGCGAGAAACGCGCGCGCTCGAGCACCCGCAGGTTGGCGTATCGCCAGTTCTCCTCCCGCGTGCTTGGCAGTCCCTGCGCGCACAGGGCTTCGATCGCCTCACGCCGGCGCTCGCCGCCGATGACGCTGTCGGGCAGGCCGTCGCGGACCGCGCCGTATTCGTCCTTCAACCGCGCAAGCAATGCCGTACTCATTCGTCAAGCCGCCTCGCCGATCAGCCAGTCGTAGCCGCGCCGTTCGAGCTCGAGCGCGAGAGTCTTGTCGCCGCTTTGCACGATGCGCCCCTTGACGAGCACGTGCACGCGGTCCGGAACGATGTAATCGAGCAGCCGTTGATAATGGGTCACCAACACGAGCGAGCGCTCCGGGGCGCGCAGGGTGTTCACGCCGTTGGCCACCACCTTGAGCGCATCGATGTCCAGGCCCGAGTCGGTCTCATCGAGCACCGCCAGGCGCGGCTCGAGGACCAGCATCTGCAGCACCTCGTTGCGCTTCTTCTCCCCGCCGGAGAAGCCTTCGTTGACGCCGCGCGAGAGCATGCTCTCGTCCATGCGCATCAGGCGCATCTTCTCCCGCACCAGGGTCAGGAACTCGAACGCGTCCACCTCGGGCAGTCCCCGGTGCTTGCGGGCGGCGTTGACCGCGGCCTTGAGCAGGTAGACGTTGTTGACGCCCGGGATCTCGACCGGATACTGGAAGCCGAGGAACATGCCCTCGCGCGCGCGCTCCTCGGGGGGGAGCGAGAGCAGGTCGCGGCCCTGGAAGGTGACGGTGCCGCCTGCGACCTCGTAGCCCGGGCGGCCGGCGAGTACGTGCGCGAGCGTGCTCTTGCCCGAGCCGTTGGGGCCCATGACGGCGTGTACTTCCCCGGCGGGGATCTCAAGGGTGAGGCCCTTCAGGATTTCCTTGCCTTCGACGGTGACGTGAAGGTTGTCGATTTTCAGCATGTCATTGACCTTAAGATCAGCCCACCGCGCCTTCGAGGCTGACGGCGAGCAGGTTCTGCGCCTCGACGGCGAATTCCATGGGCAGCTCCTTGAAGACGGACTTGCAGAAGCCGCTCACGATGAGATTCACGGCGTCCTCCTGCGAGATCCCCCGGGCGAGGCAGTAGAACAGCTCGTCCTCGCTGATCTTCGAGGTGCTCGCCTCGTGCTCCACCGTGGCGGAGGGGTTCTTCACCTCCACGTAGGGAAAGGTGTGCGCGCCGCACTGCCCGCCCATCAGCAGCGAGTCGCACTGGGTGAAGTTGCGCGCTCCGTGGGCGCTCGGCAGGATCTTGACCAGGCCCCGGTAGGCGTTCTGGCCGCGGCCGGCGGAGATGCCCTTGGAGATGATGGTGCTGCGCGTGTCGCGGCCGATGTGAATCATCTTGGTGCCGGTGTCGGCCTGCTGGCGGTTGTTGACCGTGGCGACGGAGTAGAACTCGCCCACCGAGCCGTCCCCGCGCAGCACGCAGCTCGGGTACTTCCAGGTGATCGCCGAGCCCGTTTCGACCTGGGTCCAGGAGATGCGCGAGTTGCGGCCGCGGCACTCGCCGCGCTTGGTGACGAAGTTGTAGATGCCGCCGACGCCCTCGGCGTCTCCGGGGTACCAGTTCTGCACCGTGGAGTACTTGATGTAGGCCTCATCGAGGGCAATGAGCTCGACCACTGCGGCGTGCAGCTGATTCTCGTCGCGCTGCGGGGCCGTGCAGCCCTCGAGATAGGACACCTGCGCGCCCTCATCGGCGATGATCAGGGTGCGCTCGAACTGGCCGGTCTTGGCCGCGTTGATGCGGAAGTACGTGGACAGCTCCATCGGGCAGCGCACGCCCTTCGGCACGTACACGAACGATCCGTCCGAGAACACGGCCGAGTTCAGCGATGCGAAGAAGTTGTCGCCGTAGGGTACGACGCTGCCGAGGTAACGTTCCACGAGCTCGGGGTGCTCGATCACGGCCTCGGAGAACGGGCAGAAGATCACACCCGCCTCCTTGAGCCGCGCCTTGAACGTGGTGGCGACCGAGACGCTGTCGAATACCGCATCGACCGCCACACCGGCGAGCCGCGCACGCTCGTGCAGTGGCACCCCGAGCTTCTCATAGGTCTCGAGCAGCTTCGGGTCGACCTCGGAGAGGCTCTTGGGGCCGTCCGTCTTCGCCTTGGGCGCCGAATAATAGGAGATCGCCTGGTAGTCGATCGGCGGGTAGTGGGTGTGCGACCAATGCGGCTCGCGCATCGTCAACCAGTGCCGCAGCGCCTTCAGGCGCCATTCGGTGAGAAAGGCCGGCTCGCGCTTCTTGCGCGAGATCAGTCGAACCACGTCCTCATCGAGGCCGGGAGGAACCGTATCGGCATCGATCTCGGTGATGAAGCCGTGCTGGTAGCCGCGGGAGACCAGCGCCTCGAGCGGTGGCGGGGCGGGGCGCTGCTCGAGCGGGGCAATCGGATCGTCGATGTCGCTCAAAGGGGTGCTTTCACTCATGGGGTCAACCTAATGGATGCATCAGGCGTTCGGGAGGCGCATGGGAGCGCGCGATACGGCTGCCTTGACGTCGCGCTCCAGAGCCGGCAGAGGAACCTGAATCGGGTCAAGGCCCGCCAGTTGCGCCAGATTCACGTCGAACAGCGACCGGCGGATGGCCAGATTCAGCCGCTGCCAGACGTGCCCGACGCGACAGGTCCCCTCGATATCGCATTGGCCGTGCGCCACCGAGCAGTCCGTGAGTGCCACCGGCCCTTCGAGCGCATCGAGGATGGCCGCGGCGCTGATCTCGATTGCGGGGCGCGAGAGCTGATAGCCGCCGTGCAGGCCGCGTGTCGAGCTGACGAGCCCCGCGCGCTGCAACTGCTTGAGCAGCTTGCTCACGGTCGGGGCGGCGATGTGAGTCTGCTCGGCGAGCGCCGTGGCGGTTTGCACGCGCTCAGGCTGCGTGGCGAGCGCCGCCAGGAGCACTGTGGCATAGTCGGTGAGCCGGCTGATGCGGACCATGGACCTGTCCTTTGGCGTGGTGAGGACCTTCTGAACTAGGACTAGTTTAGTACTAATTGTGCCCGGAACCAAGTGCTACGTAAAAGGTCTGCTTAGCGGCGCGGCCAAGTTTCGGTATCCTTGCGCCCCCTGACGCGAATACCGAAACGTTTCTCGGGCGGCGCCCCGTGTGCGCCGCCGGTCCAACCCGCATGGAGAACCGTCATGAACCGCACCGAGCTTGCCCGAACCGCCCAGGCCATGGTTGCCGCCGGCAAGGGGATACTGGCCGCGGATGAAAGCACCGGCACCATCCGCAAGCGTCTTGCGGCCATCGAGGTCGAGTCCACCGAGGAGCACCGGCGCACCTATCGGGAGCTGCTGTTCACCACGCCCGGGGCGGGCGAGTTCATCAATGGCGTGATTCTCTATGACGAGACCATCCGCCAGAAGACCGCCGACGGCATCCCGTTTCCGGAGTACCTGGCGAAACAGGGCATCATCCCCGGCATCAAGGTCGATGCCGGCGCCAAGGCGCTCGCCGGCTTCCCGGGCGAGACCATCACCGAAGGATTGGACGGGCTGCGCGATCGGTTGATCGAGTACCGCAAGCTCGGCGCTCGCTTTGCCAAGTGGCGCGCGGTCATCGATATTGCACCGGGCATTCCGACATCGTTCGGCATTCATGCCAACGCCCACGCCCTGGCGCGGTATGCCGCGCTGTGTCAGGAAAACGATATCGTGCCGATCGTTGAGCCCGAGGTGCTCATGGACGGCGATCACTCCATCGAGCGCTGCGAGGAAGTGACCGACGCGACGCTCGGCGCCGTTTTCAGACAGCTGCACGAGCACCGCATATACTTGGAGGGCATGGTGCTCAAGCCCAACATGGTCATCTCCGGGAAAAAAGCCGCAAACCGTGCGCCGCCCGAGGCGGTCGCCGAGGCCACCGTGCGCTGCCTGAAGCGTCACGTGCCGCCGGCGGTGCCGGGCATCGCCTTCCTCTCCGGCGGCCAGTCGCCCACCGAGGCCACGCAGCACCTCTCGCTGATCAATCGCCTCGGTCCGCTCCCGTGGGCGCTCACCTTCAGCTACGGCCGCGCGCTGCAGGACACCGCGCTCAAGGCATGGGGCGGCCGCCCGGCCGGATTTGCCGCGGGGCAGAAGGAGTTCCACCGCAGAGCCCGCCTCAACGGGCTCGCGACCACGGGCCGCTATACGCCCGACATGGAAGCTCAGACGGCCTGAGATCGCCAAGGAAGAAAGCACCCGCGTGACCGATTCACAACCAACCTTACAATCCGCTCCCGAGACAGACGCGGTAATCGACGTACGCGACGTGCACTACGCCGTCGACGGGCGACCGATTTTCGCCGGGCTGGATATCAGCGTGCGCCGAGGCCTCATCACCGCCGTGATGGGGCCGAGCGGCACGGGCAAGACGACGCTGCTGCGCCTGATCACCGGACAGATCTACGCCGATCGCGGCCAGGTGTCGGTGTTCGGCCGTGAAGTGGCCGACATGGGCCGGGCGGAGCTCTATGCCACTCGCCGGCGCATGGGCATGCTCTTTCAGAACGGGGCGCTGCTGACCGATCTGACTGTCTTTGAAAACGTCGCCTTCCCCGTGCGCGAGCACACCAACCTGCCGGAGCCGTTGATCCGCAATCTCGTGCTGACCAAGCTCGAGGCGGTGGGTTTGCGCGGGGCGGCGCAGCTGATGCCGGCGGAGCTCTCCGGCGGCATGGCGCGCCGCGTGGCGCTCGCACGGGCCATCGTGATGGACCCGGAAATGCTGATCTACGATGAGCCCTTCGTCGGTCTTGACCCGATCTCCCTCGGCGTGATCCTGCGCCTGATCAAGCAAATGAATGATGCGCTCGGCATCACGAGCGTGGTCGTTTCCCACGACGTGCACGAGATCGCCACGATCGCCGATCACAGCTACCTGCTCTCCGACGGTCGCGTGGTCGCTTCGGGCTCGCCGGCGGAGCTCGCGGCGAGCGATTCGGCGACCGTCCGTCAGTTCATGACCGGCGGCGCCGAAGGGCCGGTGCGCTTTCACTATCCGGCCGCCGATTACGCGACCGAGCTGCTAGGAGTGGAAAAAGGATGAGCAACGGTTCGCGGGAAGGTGTGCCGGAAGCGCTGCGCAAGGCCGGCGCCACGGCTCTGTTCTTCGGGCGGCTGCTCGCCGCGTGCGTGCCGGCTCTCGCGCGCCCGCGGCTCATCATCGCGCAGATCTACAACGCCGGTGCCCGCTCGCTCATCATCATCATGCTCTCGGGGCTGTTCACCGGCATGGTGCTGGGCTTGCAGGGCTACGATCTGCTGCAGCGGTTCGGCGCCACATCGGCCCTGGGCACCGCCGCGGCGCTGTCGCTGCTCAAGGAGCTCGGGCCGGTCCTCACCGCGCTGCTGTTCGCCGGCCGGGCCGGCACCGCGCTCACCTCTGAGATCGGCCTGATGCGGGCCACGGATCAGCTCACCGCCATGGAGGTCATGGCGGTCGACCCGATGCGTCACGTCGCCGCGCCCCGCTTCCTGGGCGGACTCATCGCGATGCCGCTGCTCACGGGGATCTTCATCGTCATCGGCCTGTATGGAGCGCAGCTCGTCGGCGTGCAGATGATGGGGGTCGACCACGGTATTTTCTGGTCGCAGATGCAAAGCGCGATCGCCCTGAAGGACGTGACCGAGGGGATCGTCAAGAGCGTGGTATTCGGGGCGGTCCTGAGCCTGATCGCCGTCAGCGAGGGCTACCACGCGGACCCGACCGCCGAAGGTGTGGGCAGGGCAACGACCCGCACCGTGGTTGCCTCGTCCGTGATGACGCTGTTGCTCGATTACGTATTGACCGCTGCATTTTTGTAAGAGGATAGCCGCCCATGCGCGCCAATCGCTCCCTGGAGATCGGAACGGGCCTGTTCGTGCTGCTGGGCCTGGCCGCGCTCCTGTTTCTCACCACCCAGCTGCCCTCGAGCGGCATGAAGTTCGGCTTCGGCAAGCCTCCTGGCTATCAGGTGACGGCGGAATTCGACAACATCGGCGATCTGAAGGTCGGCGCGCCCGTCAAGATGGCCGGTGTGCGCATCGGCGAAGTCACCGACATCGGATTCGATACCAACAGCGAGCGCGCCGAGGTATGGATGAACATCTACAAGAAGTTCAATCAGATCCCGGTGGACAGCTTCGCCAGCATCGATACCGAGGGGCTGCTCGGCGGGCAGTACGTCAGCATCAGCCCGGGCGGACTCACGACCTACCTCAAGAACGGCAGCCGGATCATGGAGACGCAGTCGGCGCTCGTGCTCGAGAATCTGATCAACAAGTTCTTCGCCAACTTCTCCAGCAAGAGCGGCTCTGGCAGCCAGGGCGGCTCGAAGGGGCCCAAGTGATGAGACCGACCATAGTGATCGCCGCGGCGCTCGCCGCCGCTCTGGCGCAGCTGCCCGCCCAGGCCGCCCCCGCTGCGCGGGCAGCATCCGCTGAGCAGCAGGCCGCGCCCGCGTGGGTGCAACCCTCGCAGGTCATCGAGACCGCCGCCCAGCAGCTGCTCAATGCGCTCAAGGGCCATCGGGAGGAGTACCGGAAGGACCCGGAAAAGGTGACCCCGCTGGTCGACAAGTACCTGCTGCCGCACGTCGATACGCAGCTCGCCGCTCAGCTGGTGCTCGGCCGGTACTGGCGCACGGCCACCCCGCAGCAGCGGCAGCGCTTCATCGATGCGTTCTACCATTCGATGATGGTCAACTTCGGCGGCGCGCTCGCCGACTTCCGATCCAACATGCTGAAGGTGTTTCCCACCCATCTGCGTCCCGGCACCAACTTCGCGACGGTGCGCACCGAGATGACGCGCAGCAACGGGTCCCGGGTGTCGGTGGTATACCTCATGCAGTTGACGCCGAGGGGCTGGCAGGCTTTCGATGTCCATATCGACGGTGTCAGCTACGTCAAGAGCTATCGGGAAGACTTCGCTACGCAGATCAGGCAGCAGGGCCTGGATGCGGTGATCAAGCGCCTGCAGGAAGGCGCAAAGCCGAGCGCGATCGCTCACGCGGCCCGCGGGTCATGAGCGTGACGGCGCCCGTTGCCCAGCCCGGGTCGGCGGCGGGGGCTTCGTTCGAGCTCTCGGCGCCCTCGCCGGAGCGGTGTGAGGCGCGCGGGGCGCTGACTTTTGCGACCGCCCGGCGTGCGCGCAAGCTGGGGCTGGCGGCGCTGCGCAATGCCGGCCGGGAGCTTTCAATCGACTGCGGCGCGATCTCTCAAACCGACAGCGCGGGACTCGCCGTGCTGCTCGACTGGCTGGCGGAGGCGAAGCGCGCGGGGTGCTCGCTGCGTTTGCAGCGGCTGCCCCAGAGTCTGCTTGCGCTGGCGCGCATCAGCGCTGCGGAGGAGATGCTACAGAAGGGAGTCTGAGCGGGGCTGCGGGCGGACCCGGCCCCACCCCGCCCGCGGCGCGCTCCCGAGCTGCAGCGCCCGCTCCGGTGATCGGCACGAGCTAGTTGCCGCCGGACTTCTCGAGCTCCCTCAGCTCCTGCTCGGCCCCGCCCGGGCCTTTCCTCGGGCCCTTGACCATGAATCTGCGCCGCTCCAGGTAGCTATTGCGCGCAAAGGCGTAATGATCGAAGGCCCGCTGGTCCAGGCGGAAGATCGGCAGGAGATGCGCTCCGGTGTTCAGCGTTCCGACGGCACGGGCGCTGTAATCGGCCCACGTATTCTGCACATAGTGCAGCGGATCGGCGTACTCGGCGGGCACCAGCCCTATCGCATCCCGCACGTCCGAGGGGCCGAGGAACGGCAGCACCAGATAGGGCCCGGTCGGAATCCCCCACTTACCGAAGGTCTGGCCGAAGTCCCGGTCGTGGGGCGCCAGTCCCATGCTCGTGGCGGGATCGAGAAGGCCGCCGATGCCGAATGTGCTGTTGACCACGAACCGCACCGTGTCCTTCCCGAAGTCGGCCACCTGTCCCTGCAGCAGGTCGTTGACGATCACCTCCGGGTAAGTGAGGTTGGCAAAGAAGTTGCTGATCCCGGTCTGGATCGGATGAGGCGTGATGCGCACGTAGGTTTTGGCCACGGGCTCGGCGATATGGGTGTAAAACCCGTAGTCGAAGCTCCACGTCGCGCGATTCATTCGCTGCCACGGGTCGCGCGGATCGCGCTCCGAGGGCGGCACCGTGGCGCAGCCGACGAGCGTCAGGCACCCGAGGGCGAGGGCAAGCGTGAGTCTGATGCGATTGCCTGGCATGACCTGTCCTTGTGCAAAAATCGCATTGTAGCAGCGGAATCCGCGGTCTTCGAACTTTGCGCGGCCAAGTCAACGAAAAAAGACCCGGGTTGTCGCCGCCCGGACCCGTTCAGGCGGGGTGCTGAGCTCGAGAATCCGGGGAGTCTGCGCAGGCTGCTGAGATCAGCCGCCGTGATGCCGGCGCATTCTCATCAGGTACCCCCGGGCCTGCTTGAGCGCCGCGGTGATGCGCTGTCGCTGCACGGGGTTGAGGTTGGGCATGCCGAGGGCGATCTGGAACTGCTTGACGGCGAGCGGCACATTGCCCGTGTCGAGCTGGTAATAGCCCATGTAGTAGTACGCGCCCCCGAGATCGCCCGCCGCGCTGGCGGCGCGCGCGGTGAGCTCGATCTCCCCCGGGGTCGGGTCCACGAGGTTGAACAGGTTGCGCAGCAGATCGTGGGCCTGCTCGTTCTTGCCGTCCGCCATGAGCGTCTGGGCGTAACGCACCGTGACCGGCACATTGAGCGGAAACAGCCGCTCGGCGTGTGCGAAGGTGGCGAGCGCCTGCGGCATCTCGCCCGCCTGCGCCTGCGCCTGGCCGAGGGCGATGTAGAGGAGGTGCAGGTCGGGGTGCTGTCGCAGCAGCTTCGAGAGAATCCTCACCGCTTGCTGAGCCCGACGATCGCGCATCAGCGCCAGCGCATCCCCGTACATCGTGCCAAGGCCGCGATGCCCATGAGCGATCCTCTGCGCAAAGTATCGCTGCACATTCTCGTCCGCCGGCGCGGTCAGCACCCGGATGCGCGCCTTGATCAGATAGTAGTCGGACGAGCTGGTGTCCGGTACCGGCGGATACTGGGCCGCGTGCGCGCGCGTGTAGGCGACACGGTCGGCGGTCATCGGGTGACCGATGAGCACCGCCGGGACCCAGGCATCCTGCAGGCCCTGCAGCCGCATCAGTTTCTCAAATACGTCGGGCATGCCTTCGGGGTCGAAGCCCGCGGCCGCGAGGAGTTCCAGGCCGACGCGGTCGGCTTCCTCCTCCACGCTGCGGCTGTAGTCGATCTGCTCCTGGGCCGCTAGTCCCTGCGAGGCGACGATGCCGCCCGCGATGGCGTTGCCGCTGCCGCTCGCCGCCCCGAGCAGGATCGTCGCCAGCATGGCGGCGAGGGAATCTATGTTGGCGTGCTGCGCGTTGAGCAGCTTGCGGGCGATGTGGTTCTGCACCTCGTGTGCCGTCTCGTGGGCCATCACCGCCGCGAGCTCCGACTCCGTATGGGTGAACAGAATCAGGCCGGAGTTGATGAAGACGTTGTGGCCCGGGGCGGCGAAGGAGTTGATTACCGGCGTGTTGACGCAGAAGTAATGAAAGCTGGCCGCGCCGAGCGGGCTTTGCGCGGCGAGCCGCTTGCCGACCGAGTTCAGGTACTCCTCGACCTCGGGGTCCCCGATGAGCTGATGCTGCGCGCGCATCTGCAGCATCATCTCGTAGCCGATCTGGTACTGCTCGTGCATCGGCAGAACGACCGAGGCCGGGCTGCTCAGGTCCGGCAGGTCCGATTCGAGCGCCGAGGGCAGATCGGTGGTCAGAGGGATCGGGGGCAGGGGGGGAGGGGCGACAAATTTCGAAGCCCCGCGCTTGCGCACGGCAGTCGACGGGATCGGAGGCGAAACGGGAGGCACTCCGGCCGCCGCCACCGTGGCGTTCACGAAGGCGGCCAGAAGAACCCAGACGAGCGCGCGCATGCAGATTGGACCTCGGCCGACGGAGAGCGGTTTCCCTGGAAATACAGTCGCTTACAAATCTTCAGGTACGGGCTCAGATACGGGTTGGCCCGCTCGCCAGGCAGCCAGCTTACCAAAAACCGCGGGTCTCAAAGATTGTCCGAGGCGAAGTCCGCCAGCCGGGAACGCTCGCCGCGCATCAGGGTCACGTGTCCCGAGTGCGGCCAGCCCCGGAAGCGATTGACCGCATAGGTCAGGCCCGATGTCGTCTCAGTCAGGTACGGGGTGTCGATCTGGGCGACGTTGCCGAGGCAGACCAGCTTGGTGCCGGGACCGGCGCGGGTGACGAGCGCCTTCATCTGCTTGGGCGTGAGGTTCTGCGCCTCGTCGAGGATCACGAAACGGTTGAGAAACGTGCGTCCGCGCATGAAGTTGAGCGAGCGGATCTTGATGCGGTTGCGCAGCAGGTCCTGGGTGGCCGCCCGGCCCCAATTGCCTCCCTCCTGTCCGCCGGTGAGCACCTCGAGGTTGTCCATCAGGGCGCCCATCCACGGCTCCATCTTCTCTTCCTCCGTGCCGGGGAGGAACCCGATGTCCTCTCCGAGCGGGATCGTCACCCGTGTCATGATGATCTCGACGAAGCGGTTGCTCTCGAGCGTCTGCGTCAGCCCCGCCGCGAGCGCGAGCAATGTCTTGCCGGTTCCCGCCGGCCCGAGCACGGTGACGAAGTCGATCCCCGGGTCCATGAGCAGGTTCAGGGCGAAGTTCTGCTCCCGGTTGCGCGCGGTGATGCCCCAGATGCCGTGCCGCTCGCTGCGGTGGTCCCGGAGCAGCTCGATGACGGCCGATCCGCCCTCGAGCCGGCGCACGATGCCCTCGATCCCCTGCGGGTTGTCCTCGTACACCCCCTGATTGGGCTGCCAGCCGGCGACTGCGGGGCCTGCGATCTCGTAGAACGTGCGCTCGCCTTCCTTCCAAGAGCGCATGCCCTGGCCGTGGCGCTCCCAGAAATCGCTCGCCAAAGCGGTCATGCCGCCAAAGAGCACGTCGCTGTCATCGAGTGTCTTGTCGCTGCTGTAATCCTCGACGTGCACACCAAGGACCGCCGCCTTGATGCGCAGGTTGATGTCCTTCGAGACGAGGATGACGCGCGTGTCCGGCAGCTCGCGCTGCAGCGTCAGGGTCTGCGCCAGGATGACGTTGTCGTTGCCGGGGCTCGGTGCGTTGGCGGGTGCCGCGGGCGGCAGACGGGTTTGGAAGTAGAGTCGTCCGGAGGAGGGCTTCTTGCCGTGATTGCCGCTATAGCGCCCGGGAAGCGGCAGCCCCTGGTCGATCTGCTCCTTGGTCGCTCCGCGCATCATGTCGTCGAGGAATCGGCTGACCTGGCGAACGTTGCGGGAGGCTTCCGAGAGGCCCTTCTTGTGGGCATCGAGCTCTTCCAGCACCACCATGGGCAAGTAGACGTCGTGCTCCTCGAAGCGGAAGATGCAGGCCGGGTCGTGCATCAGCACGTTGGTATCGAGCACGAAGATACGCCTGTCGCCGCGCGGCCTGGCTCTGAGCTCTGAGTGCGGCAAGGGACTCTCGGTGGGGTGGGGCGCGCTCGCGCTCTGGGCGCTGCCGGCCGGCCGGGCGTCAGAGAGACCGCGTTGCTTCAAGGACTTCCTCCGCGTGCCCGGGGACCTTCACCTTGCGCCACTCCCGCCGCAGTACGCCCTGTGCGTCGATCAGGAAGGTGCTGCGCTCGATGCCGAGGAACTTGCGCCCGTAGAGGCTCTTCTCCCGGATGACATCGAAGAGCTTGCATACGCGCTCATTTTCGTCCGAGAGCAGCGCGAACGGCAGCCGCTCCTTTGCCTTGAATTTCTCGTGCGAGCTCATGCTGTCACGCGAGATGCCGACGATGTCCGCGCCGGCCTTGCGGAACGCGCCATGCAGGTCGCGGAAGTCCTGGGATTCGCGCGTGCACCCCGAGGTCATGTCCTTCGGGTAGAAGTAGACCACCAGGGCCCGCCCTGCGGCATCCTTCAGCCTGAAGGGGCCGCCGCCCGTGGCGGGGAGAGAGAAATCGGGGACCTTGGCCCCTGGGGTGATTTTCGCCATCGTGGGGAGGTGCCCTAGGACTTTACCGGCTCGAGAATGGCATCGAGGTTCAGGGAATCGCAGTAGTCCATGAATTCCTCGCGCAGGTGCGCCACGGGGATGCGGCTGGGCACGTTGACGATCATCTGCACCGAGAACATGGGGGCGCCGGTGTGAGCCGCAGGGTAGCTGCGAGTGGAGACCTCGGCGATGTCGATGCTGCGGCTCGCAAAGAAGCCCGACAGGCCCGCGACGATGCCGCCTTGATCGAGACTGACGACGTCGATCGAGTACGGCAGCATGTCCGTACGCGCAGGTCGCGGCTCCGTGCGCTTCATGTGCACGCTGAGGCTGCCCGACTCGGCCAGTCGCTTGAGCTCGCTTTCCAGCTTGGCGAGCGCGTGCCAGTTGCCCGACACCAGCAGCAGCATCGCGAACTCGGCCCCGAGCGCCACCATGCGGCTCTCGGTAATGTTGCCGCCGCACTCGCTGATCACCCGGGTCAGCTCGTGGACCATCCCTGTTCTGTCGCTGCCGATCGCCGAGACGGCCAGGTGCTGCTTCA
>JAJZLX010000362.1 GCA_021850555.1 Pseudomonadota bacterium
GAGGCCGGCAAGATCACCCTCGTCTGGGACCACACGGTCGCCGAAGTATTGGGCGATGAACGGGGCGTAACGGGCGTGCGACTCGCGCACATGCGCACCGGCGAGGCGCGTGAGCTTGCGGTCACCGGCGTGTTCATCGCGATCGGACACGCGCCGAACACCGGCTTGTTCGCCGGCCAGCTCGAGATGCGCAACGGCTACCTCCTGGTGCGCGGCGGCACCGAGGGCAACGCGACGGCCACGAGCCTGCCCGGGGTATTCGCCGCCGGCGACGTGGCCGATCCGATCTATCGCCAGGCGATCACTTCGGCCGGCGCCGGCTGCATGGCCGCGCTCGATGCCGACCGATATCTCGAGACGCTGGATCTCACCGCCCAATAGCGCACCGGAATGAAGCTCGCCGTCCACTCGAGCATCGATCAGATCGATCCGCAGCAGTGGAATATGCTCGCCGGAGCGGCTCATCCGTTCATGCGGCATGAATTCCTCGCGGCGCTCGAGCACACCCGCTGTGTGGGCGCCGAGCGCGGCTGGCAGCCCTGCCCCATCACGCTCAGCGATGCTCATGGGCTCGCCGCCGCCGCCGCGGTGTTCCTGAAAGACAACTCCTTCGGCGAGTTCGTGTTCGATTTCGCGTGGGCCGACGCCTATGCGCGGCACGGACTCGAGTACTACCCCAAGCTCACCCTGGCGGTGCCGTTCACGCCCGCCACCGGCCCGCGCCTGCTGGTGCGCTGCGGCCTGGAGCGGCGCACGCTCGCCGCGCGGCTGCTTGCGGCACTGCGCGATCTGGCGCGCGAGCACGGATGCTCCTCGGCGCACGCGCTGTTTCTCGACGAGCAGGACCGCGAGGCGTGCACCGCCTCGGGCTGGCTGCTGCGGCGCGATTGCCAGTTTCACTGGCACAATCGCGGCTACCGGAGCTTCGAGCAGTACCTGGCGACCTTCACGGCTGAGAAGCGCAAGAAGGCGCGCCGCGAGCGCCGGCGCGTCGCCGAGGCGGGCATCCGCTTCCGCACCTACCTCGGCCCCGAGCTCGATCCGGCGCTGCTCGATCGCGTCTATGCCTTTCACCGCGAAACGTTCCTGCGCCACGGACACGAGCCGTACCTCACGCGCAGGTTCTTCGCCGAGATCGTCCGTACGCTCGGGGACGCCCTGATGGTGAAAGTCGCGCTGCACGAGGGCCGGCCGGTCGCCGCGGCGGTGTTCTTCTGGTCGGCCGAAACGCTTTGGGGCCGCTACTGGGGATCCGAGGGCGCATACCACAGCCTGCATTTCGAGACCTGTTATTACCAGGGGATCGAGTTCTGCATCGAGCGGGGCATTGCCCGCTTCGAGCCCGGGACCCAGGGGGAGCACAAGATCAGCCGCGGCTTCGAGCCCTGTCTGACTTGGTCGGCGCACCACATCGTCGAGCCGCGCCTGCGCGCCGCGATCGCCCATTTCCTCGAGCACGAAGCCGACTGGGTCGAAGCGTATGCCGGGGAGGTCCGCCGGCACGTGCCCTACCGCAAAGCGCCCCCATGAGGCGCATCACCTGGCTGTCCGCGCACGATGCGCCCGAGTGGTTTCCGCCGCTCGAGCAGGCGCTCACCGAGCCGGCGGGGCTGCTCGCCGCCGGCGGCGATCTGTCGAGCGAGCGCCTGGTGGCCGCCTACCGGCGCGGCATTTTCCCCTGGTACGCCCCCGGTCAGCCGGTGCTGTGGTGGGCGCCCGACCCGCGCACGGTGCTCTTCCCCGAGGAGTTCCGCCGTCACCGCAGCCTGGCAAAGACGATACGGAACAAAGGCTTCGACACCGGCATCGACCGGCAGTTTGAAGCGGTGATCGCAGCCTGTGCCGCTCCCCGGGCGCGCAGCCCCGGCACCTGGATCACGGCCGAGATGCGCGAGGCGTACGTGCGGCTGCACCGGCTCGGCTTCGCGCACAGTATCGAAGTGACGCGCGGCGGAACGCTCGCCGGCGGTCTTTACGGGGTCCGTCTCGGCGGAGTGTTCTTTGGCGAGTCGATGTTCAGCCGGGAGCGCGACGCCTCGAAGGTGGCCCTGGCGCATCTGGCGGCGCTGTGCGCGCCCAACGGCATCGCCCTGATCGATTGTCAGATGCCGTCCTCGCATCTGTCGAGCCTCGGGGCCCGCGCGATCAGCCGCGCGCAGTTTCAAGCACTGCTCGAGCGCTGGGTCAGCCTCACGCCCCTGCCCCTGCAGGATCCGCCTCGGCGTTGCAGCGCGTAAACCACCGCGGCGCCGCGCGCGCCGGTACGCCCCCGGGCACGGACGGCGCGCCCGGGGGCTCGGCGCCTCGCCCCCCGGAGCGCCCCCCACGGCACCTCATCGGCTCGCCGCGGCGCCGGATCGGGCCGGGCGTCCCCGGAGCCGGCGCTGGAAAATTGCGCAGCCGCGGCCTTTTGTGCTGCAATCCGCGCCCTCGCAACGCAAAGGATCATATGTCCAAAGAAGACGCCATCCAGATGGAGGGTGAGGTGGTGGAAACACTGCCC
>JAJZLX010000501.1 GCA_021850555.1 Pseudomonadota bacterium
CGATCAGCGCCTGGTGCGCGAGGGATACCTCGAGCGCTGCGACGTGCAGGCGCTCGCCTTGTACCTGCTGTTGGTGACGGTCGCCGACGCGCAGGGCCTGAGCTACTACGGCGATACCACGGTTTGCCGGCTGCTCTCGATACCGCAGCAAGCCCTCGAGCGCGCCCGCGTGGCCCTGATCGGTGCCAGGCTCATCGCCTACGAGCGCCCGCTGTATCAGGTGCTCGGCCTCGATCCGCCAACCCCGCCGCGCATGCCCGGGCTCCAGAGCGCGCAGGCGGCGCTCGCGCGGTTGCCGGCGCACCTGCAGCGACAGGCATTCCCCCTCGCGGAACCGCGCTCATGATCGACTACGAGACCTACTGCAAGATCCAGGATCATCGCACCCGGCAAGGGCTGACGATCACCCAGACCGCCAAGGCGCTGGGCCTGCATCCGCAGACCGTCTCCCGATGGTCGCGCATGGAGCAATACCGCCCACGGCCGCAACCCAAGCGCGGCAGCCGCCTGGATCCGTACAAAGGCCTGATCGTGCGCTGGCTCGACGAGCACCCCTTGAGTGCCCAGCAGGTCTTCCAGCGCCTGCGCGAAGCTGGCTTTGGCGGCGGACACACCATCGTCAAGAACTACGTGCGCATCATCCGCCCGCCGCGACAGAAGGCATTCCTCACTCTCGCCTTCGCCCCCGGAGAATGCGCTCAAGTTGACTGGGGCGAGTACGGCACGATCGCCGTCGGGAACACGCGCCGCAAGCTCTCCTTCTTCGTCTACGTGCTGTGTTATTCCCGGATGATGTATCTCGAGTTCACCGTCTCGCAGACCATGGAGCATTTCCTCGCCTGCCACGAGCACGCCTTCGCAGCCCTCGGGGTGCCCGAGAAGATCATGGTCGACAACTTGAAGTCCGCGGTGCTGCGCCGGTTGATCGGCGAGGACCCGGTCCTGAACCCCCGGTACGTGGACTTCGCCCGCCATCATGATTTTCGGATCAAGCCGTGCAACGTGCGCTCGGGGTGGGAGAAGGGACGGGTCGAGTCGGGGGTCGGATACGTCAAGAAAAATCTCCTCAACGGCCTCGAGCTCACCGATTTCTCCGCCGCCAACCCCGCCGCGCGCATCTGGTGTGATGAGACCGCCAACGTGCGCATCCACGGTGAGACCCACCGCAGGCCCGTCGATCTATACGAGGCCGACCGCTCGATGCTCAAGGCCCCGAACGCCAACCCCTACGACCTGGCGCGTGTCCTGATGCTGCGTGCCTCGCCGCAGTTCCGGGTGCGCGTCGACACCAACCGCTATTCCGTTCCGGCCGAGTACACCGGGCGGCTCCTGACGGTGAAGGTGTGGCCGGACAGGCTCTGCATCTACCACCAGGATCAGCTCATCGCCCGCCACGACCGCCGCTACGACCGGCACAAGGACTTCGAGGACCCAGACCATCCGAAGGCCCTGCTCAAGCAGCGCCGCAATGCCCGCGAGCAGCGCCTGCTCTCGCAGTTCCTCACCCTATCCCCTCAGGCCCCGGCGTATTACGAGGGCCTCACCGCCCGCCAGCTCAACGCTCGCGTGCACTTGAGCAAAATCCTCGCGCTGAGCGAGATCTACGGCCACGAGGCCATCGCGCGCGCCATCGAGGACGCGCTCGCCTTCCACGCCTTCTCGAGCCACTACATCGCTCATCTGCTCGAGGCGCGCGCACGGACCCGTGCCCACCCCGCCAGTCCCCTCTCCCTGACCCGCAGGCAGGACCTCCTCGAGCTCGAGCTCCCGGAACCCGATCTCACCGTCTACGAGATACCCGATCATGAGTGACGATCACGACGACAACGACGATAGCCCGCCCGCCGTCCCGCCGCTTCCCGAGCAGTTGACGCGGCTGCAGCTTCCTTTCCTGCGCACCCACTACCATCAGCTCGCCCAGCAAGCCGCACAGCAGGGCTGGGGCCACATCGAGTACCTCGAGCACCTGATCCGCGGCGAGGTCGCTCGCCGCGAGGACAAGAGCCTCGAACGGCGCGTCCGCCAAGCCCGCTTCCCGCTTGTGAAGACCCTCGATCAGTTCCAGTGGAACTGGCCGAAGAAGATCAACCGCCCGCAGGTACAGAACCTCTTTCGCCTCGGCTTCATCCCGCAGAAGGCCAACGCCATCTTCGTCTCCGGTGTCGGGCTCGGCAAGACGCACCTGTCCATCGCCCTCGGCCACACCGCCTGCCTGCACGGCCACTCGGTACTCTTCACCACCGCCGTCGACATCATCCACACCCTCTGCGCGGCCACCGCCGTCGGCGCGGGTGCCCTCAAACGCTCCATGCAGCGGTACCTGAAGCCCTCGCTCCTCATTTGCGACGAGGTCGGCTACCTCCCGATCGACAAGCTCGGCGCGGACCTGCTCTTCCAGATCATCTCCGAGCGCTACGAGCGCGGATCGATCGTGGTCACCACGAATCGATTATGCGGTGCACCGCATAACCGATTTAATGCGGCGAACATGATTATGCGGA
>JAJZLX010000465.1 GCA_021850555.1 Pseudomonadota bacterium
GCGATCCTGCGCTCGCGTTCCTGCATCGGGCCGAGAATCATCGGCCAGACGAACTTCATCGTGAACCAGATGAGCGCGGCGAATGCCAGCATCTGGACGAGGAGCGTCAGATTGATGTGCACGGTCGCCTCCTTCCGGACAGCACTCTAGCGGCGCGCCCGGCTCAGTGCAGGTCGTGCAGCGCGGCGAGGAACGGGTTCGCGAACATGAAGAACAGCGCGAAACCGATGCCGATCATGGACACCGCATCCAGGAGGCCCGCGACCAGGAACATCTTGACCTGCAGCGCGGGCATCAGTTCGGGCTGGCGGGCGGAGCCCTCGATGAACCGGCCGCCGAGAATTCCGAAGCCGATGGCGGTACCGAGCGCGCCCATGCCGAAGATGATGCCCACCGCGAGCGCGGTCATGGCTTGGATCAGTGCGACGTCATGCATTTAATTCTCCTCGAGTAGGAAAGCGTTTTGGACGGGACAAACCGGTCAGTGGTGCTCGTGCGCCATCGCAAGATAGACGATGGTGAGCACCATGAAAATGAAGGCCTGGATCGTGATGATCAGCAGGTGGAAGACCTCCCAGGCGAAGGTCAGCACCGCCTGCATGATGGTCAACCCCCAGCCGCTGAAGGTCTCGAGCGTCGCGTAGCCGTGCACCAGGGTGAGGAGCGCGAGCAGCACGAAGATCATCTCGCCGGCGAAGATGTTGCCGAAAAGACGCAGCGCCAGCGAGATGGGCCGGGCGATCTGCGTGACCGATTCCAGCATGAAGTTGATCGGTACGAAAAGGGCCTGCAGGAATGCGTTCTTGCTGCTGAAGGGTTGCAGCGTGAGCTCGGCGAGGAAGCCGCGCGCCCCCTTCATCTTGAAGCTGTAGAAGATGGTCAGGATGAACACCGTCAGCGACAGGCCGAACACGCCGTTGAGGTCGGTGCTCGGCACCACCTTCAGATGCGCAATTCCCATCCCTTTGGCGATGTCGGGCAGCAGGTCGACCGGTATCAGATCCATGAAGTTGAACAGGTAGACCCAGCAGAAGATCGTGAGCGCGAGCGGGGCGATCAGCCGGCTGTTGCCGTGGAAGACGTCCTTCACCTGGGTGTCCACCCACTCCACGATGAGCTCGACGAAGCTCTGGAAGCCGCGCGGCGCGCCGCCTCCCGCGCCCGAGCTCGCCCTGCGGGCCACCCAATAGAAGCTGCCGGCGAACAGCACGGCAAGCAATACCGAGAAGAACACCGTGTCGTAGTTGATCACGGTGAAATTGATGAGCGACGTCTGGGGCTTGTTGGTCAGATAGGTGAGATGCTCCGTGATGTACTCACCGATCCGAGCCGAGTCCGATGCTGCCATGAACGTCAATCTCTCGTTGTATGCGTGGCGTCCGCCGCCGTGGATGGCGAGGGCTCGGCCAGTTTCCGGTCGCGCGCGCGGCCGCGCGGCCACAGGGCGGCGGCAAACGCGATCCAGTACACGAAAAAAGTCGCGGCGAAGGCCGCGAACATCGCCAGCGGCGCCACCTTCATCAGGTTGAAGGCCGCCACGAACAGTCCGATCACGACGAGGAGCTTATAGGCCTCCCCCCTGTAGAAGGCCCCAAGCGCGCCTCGCGCGTCCACCGCCCGTCTCCCGAAGGCCACGAGCGCCATCACCAGACCCGCCGCCGTCCCGATGCCTCCGCCGACGAGGGCGGAGAAAGCAGCGAGCCGTCCGGAAATCGCCCAAGCGAGCCCTCCGGCCATCACCGTTGCGGCCACCTGGCCCAGCACGACGCCGAAAGCCAGCCGCCGCGCATGGGGCAGGTCGATCTCAATCATCTCATCACACTGGTGGAAGTCGCCGAGGCGATTTCCACAAGACCCTACACAATTACCGCGGGCCCGCTCAGACCCGTCCGCGCCGAAGCATGCGCCCCGGGAAACGGACGGCCCGTCGCCCGCTATGCCGTTGCTGATGGCGCGCTGCGCGCCGCAACGCGACCCGGTCCGCGGGCGTCCGCACTCGCCGGGTCGAAAAGCCGCGCGATTATATTGACCGGCCGGGGGGGAGTCTACTGCATAAGCGTGTGAAATCCCGTGTGAAATCCGGGGATTTCTACCTATCCTCGAGCCCGCGCGAAGGCCACGGATTTTTGTGCCGAAACAGAGCAGCCGCGGCCGTTGCGGCCGCGCCGCTCGGCGCCGTAAGTATGACTAATTGATGTGCGCGAGGATTCCGTCGAGCTCGTCCAGGCTGTTGTAGCTCACCACCAGCTTGCCCTTGCCCACCTGGGTGTGATGGATGGCGACTTTGGCACCGAGCTTTTCCGCGAGCTCCTGCTCCAGGTGGCGTACATCCGCATTGCGTGGCGCGGGAGCCTGAGCGCCTCCTTCCGCGTCTCCGTGCTGCTGCATTCTGCGCACCAGCGCTTCGGTTTCCCGGACCGACAGTCCCTTCTTCGCCACGAGCAGCGCGATCTCGGTCTGCTGGCGGCGCTGCGAGAGGCCTAGGAGCGCGCGCGCATGTCCCATCTCGATCTGGCGCCGCTCGATGAGCTCGCAGACCTCGGGAGCGAGCTCCAGCAGCCGCAGCAGGTTGCTCACGCCGGCGCGGGAACGCCCGACCGCGTCGGCCGCCTGGGCGTGGGTGAGCTCGAATTCGCCGATGAGGCGCTGCAGAGCGCGCGCTTCCTCGAGGGGATTGAGGTTTTCCCGCTGGATATTCTCGATGAGCGCCACGGCGATCGCGGCCTCGTCAGGAATCTGGCGCACGATCGCGGGGATGTGATCGAGACCCGCCATCTGCGCAGCGCGCCAACGACGCTCGCCGGCGATGATCTCGTAGCGCTGCGACTGTCCGGGGCTCGAGGCGAGCGGGCGTACCACGATCGGCTGCACCACGCCCTGGACCTTGATCGAGCCGGCCAGCTCCTCGAGGGTCTCGGGATGCATGTCGACTCTGGGCTGGTACTTGCCGCGCTGCAGAACATCGAGCGGCAGCCGGGTCAGCTGCTCGCCCGGCTCGGGGGACTGGGGAGCCGCGTCCTGCTGCGGCGCGGGGCTCAGCGCCGGACCGCGCGGGCCGAGCAGATCGGCGAGCCCGCGGCCCAGGGTGGGCTTCTTCTGGCTCATGAGGGGATCCCCGACGCGCTCGCCCCGTGGTCCGAATCGTCCGGCGATCCGCTCTCATGCCCCCGCCCGGCCTCTTCATCTCGGCGGATCATCTCGCCGGCGAGCGCCAGGTAGGCGAGCGCGCCCCGCGACTCCTTATCGTGAAACAGCACCGCGCAGCCGAAGGACGGCGCTTCGGCCAGGCGGATATTGCGCGGAATGATGGTGCGAAACACTTTGTCGTTGAAATGCATGATGAGCTGGGCGCTCACCTCATTGGCGAGGTTGTTGCGCGGATCGAACATGGTACGCAGGATGCCCTCGAGCTCGAGCGGCGGGTTCGCCGTGGCGCGGATCTGCTCGATGGTGCCGATGAGCGCCGACAGCCCCTCCAGGGCGTAGTACTCGCACTGCATGGGGATGAGCACGCTGTCGGCCGCGACCAGCGCGTTGACAGTGAGCATGTTGAGCGCCGGCGGACAGTCGATGAGGATCACATCGTAGCCTTCACGCACCGGAACCAGCACTTCCCGCAACTGCGTCTCGCGTCCGCAGCTCATGCCGAGCAGGCGCACCTCCGCGGCGGTGAGGTCCTGATTGGCCGGCAGCAGCTGGTAGCCCCCGCGCTCGATGGAGCAAAGGCTCGCGGCGAGCTCGGCCTCGCCGAGCAGCACCTCGCAGGTGCCGCTCTCGAGCCGGGTTTTGTCGATGCCGCTGCCCATGGTCGCATTGCCCTGGGGGTCGAGGTCCAGAAGCAGCACGCGCCGCTTGGTGGCGGCGAGCGAGGCGGCCAGATTGACCGCGGTGGTGGTCTTGCCGACGCCGCCTTTCTGGTTGGCAATGGCGATGACGCGCTTCATGGGCGCGCAGTGTACTAGGAGCCTCGGGCCGAGTGGCTATTGCGTGAACACACTGCCTCGGCCGAAAAGGGATCTTCTCTAGGCGGCGCGCTTCAGCCGCTCGCGGGCCATCTGGTCGGCCACCACGCTGGTCGGTCGCTCCTCGCGGCGCGCACGCTCGAAGATCTCGGTGAGCCGGCCGGGAATCTTGCCGATGTCCGCGCGCACCCGGGCCTCGGAGGCTCCTCCCCGGTACTCGTGCGACACATTGATGATGCCCCCGGCATTGATGACATAGTCCGGCGCGTAGAGAATGCCGGCTCGCATCAGCGCATGGCCGTCCTGCTCGCGCGCCAGCTGATTGTTCGCCGCGCCGGCCACGACCCGTGTGCGCAGGGTCGGGATGGAGCGGCTGTTCAGCACCGCTCCCAGGGCGCAAGGGGCGAAAACGTCCGCCGCCTCGGAGGCAATGGCGTCGGGGGAGACTACTTCTGCGCCGAGCTCTTTTCTGATCTGCTCGGCGGCGTCCGCGCGGGCATCGGCCACCTTGAGACGCGCCCCGTCCCCCGCGAGCAGCCGGCACAACGGCCGGCCGACCCCTCCCAGGCCCTGCACGGCCACCGTCAGCCCCGCCAGGTCCCGGTTCAGTTGAAATTTCACGGCCGCCTTGATGCCGAGATACACCCCGAGAGCGGTCTGCGGCCCCGGATCGCCGCCCACCTCTCCCTCCTTGCGCGACAGGCCGCTCACGTACCGGGTCACGCCCGCCACCTGCTCCATGTCCTCGGTGCTGGTGCCGACGTCCTCGGCAGTGATGTAGTGGCCGCCGAGCGAATCGACCAGCCGGCCGAACGCCTGGAAAAGGCGCGGGGTCTTGTCCTGGCGCGAATCCCCCAAGATGACGGCCTTGCCGCCTCCCAGCGGGAGCTCTGCCATGGCATTCTTGTAGCTCATGCCGCGCGACAAGCGCAGCGCATCCGTGAGCGCCTCCTCGGTGGAAGTGTAAGACCACATCCGGCATCCGCCGGCGGCCGGCCCGAGCGCAGTGGAATGAATGGCGATCACCGCGCGCAGACCCGTGGCCGCGTCGAAGCCAAAGACCACCTTTTCGTGGCCGTCGAAATCCGGCATCTCGTACAAATCCATCGCTGCGTCTCCGCTTCTGTGCAGGGCGCGCCCGCCCGGGAAACCGGCACCATACGCCGGCAAGCCCGCAAGGCATCTCACAAAGCTTGCTCTATTTGCCGCCAGGATGAATCATTCATTGCATATCATGGCTAGTCAGCGAGACGATCGATGCAAGCAGACTTCGACCGAGGCGATGTCCGGATCCTGGACTTGATCCAGGGCCATGGCGACCTGTCGGCGGCCGAGATTGCCGAGCGGCTGGGAATGACGGCCTCCACGTGCTGGCGGCGCATGAGCCGCCTGCAGGAGCTGGGCGTGATCCGCAATCGGGTGGCACTGCTCGACCGCGAGAAGGTGGGCCTGAACGTGCTGGTGTTCTCGCAGGTCAAGCTGACCGGACACGGACGCGATGCGCTGCTGAAGTTCGAAGAGGCGGTCCGCGAGCACCCAGAGATCCAGGGCTGCTACACGCTCATGGGCGAGACCGATTTCCTGCTGCGCATCGTCTGTCGCGACATCAAGGCCTACGAGGCGTTCTTCCTCGACCACCTGTCGCGCTTTCCCGGCGTGCAGTCGGTCCACTCCTTCATTGCGCTGTCGGTGATCAAGGAGACTACGGCGCTGCCGCTGGCGGCGGTGGCTAAACCGGGGCCGCGTTAAGGACGATCACACACCGCTCCTCGCCGAGGCCTGGGATGGTGAGCGGGAGCGACTGCGCCTGCCAGCCGGCGGGCAGGGCCGCGATCTCCTGTGCCGGCCGCCTGCCCTTCAGGGCGAGCACGCGGGTGTGCGGGCCGCAAAGCGGCGCGATGAGCTCCAGCATCTCGGGCAACGGCGCGAACGCGCGCGCCACCACGGTGTCGAACGGCCGGTCCGGCCGCAGCGCCTCCACCCGGGCCTGGAGCACCTCGACGTTCACCAGCCCAAGGGTCCGCAGCGCATGGGACACGAAGCGGATCTTCTTGCCGTTGGAGTCGATCAGGGTGAAGCGCCGCTCGGGGTTGACGAGCGCGAGCGGCAACCCCGGGAAGCCCGCCCCGGTGCCGACATCGGCCACGGTGTCCCCCTGCAGATACCGGCTCACGGCCAGACTGTCGAGCAGGTGGTGCGTTACCATGTCGGGACCGTGCCTGATCCCTGTCAGATTGAAGCGGCGGTTCCAACGAGCCAGCTCTTCCAGCAGTTGCAGCAGCCGCAGGGCATCGTGCTCCGTCAACGCCACGCCGAGTGCGGCGGCGGCGTGCACGAGTGCTCCGGTCTGTTGTGAGGGTGTCGCCGCGAGCACGGCAGGGCAGCTCATGGGTCGGTCGGATCGGAAGAGGCATTTTGGCAGAGGCCGCGGGGGATGGAACGGCAAATTCGCCGCCCGGCGCGCGGACCGGCAAGGCATTGGATTGAAATGAGACTGCTTCTCGTGGAAGACGACACCATGATCGGCGAGGCCATCCGCGCGGGTCTGAGGAAGGATGGCTTCACCGTGGACTGGGTGCACGACGGAGAGACCGCCGAGGCGGTGCTGCGCACCGAGCCGTTCGATTTGCTGCTGCTTGACCTGGGGCTGCCCCGAAAAGGGGGACTCGGGGTGCTCACTGCCCTGCGGGAGCGGGACGAGGGACTGCCGGTGATCATCCTGACGGCGCGGGACGCAGTCTCCGACCGGGTCCAGGGCCTCGATGCCGGCGCCGACGATTATCTGGTGAAGCCTTTCGACCTGAACGAGCTGGCCGCGCGCATCCGCGCCCTTCTGCGCCGCAAGTCGGGGCGCGGCGCACCGGCCATCGAGCACCTGGGCGTGGTGCTCGACCCCGCGGCCCACACCGTGCGGCGCGACGAGGAGGACATCGCCGTCTCGCCCAAGGAATTCGCGCTGCTGCAGCTTCTGATGGAGCGCCCCGGGACCATCCTTTCCCGGGCGCGCATCGAGGAGCGCCTCTACGGCTGGGGCCAGGAGGTGGAAAGCAATGCGGTCGAGGTGCACGTCCACAGCCTTCGCCGCAAGCTGGGCGCGGACTACATCCTGACCGTGCGCGGCGTCGGCTACCGGGTGCGGCCGGCATGACCATGGGCTCGCTGCGAGCGCGGCTGCTCGCCTGGCTCCTGGGCGGCATTTCGATCGTGGGCCTGACGGGCGGCCTGGTCGTCTATCACAACACGCTGCGGCAGTACGACAGGTTCTTCGACTATCACCTGAAGGAGATGGCGCTCGTGCTGCGCGACCAGCCGGTGGAATACCTCTGGCCGCTGTCCATTCCCTCACGCGCCGCCGCCTATGGTTTCGTGGTCCAGGTCTGGACCATCGACGGCCAGCGCATCTACCTGTCCCCTGCGCATGCCGTGCTGCCGAACTTCACCACCATCGGATTTTCCACCGTCAAGACCAGCGAGGGACGCTGGCGCGCCTATGCCGTCGAGTCCCCGACGCGGGTGATTCAGGTGGCGCAGCTGATGAGCGTGCGCCGCCATCAGGCCATACAGCTCGCGATCAGGACGCTGCTGCCGTTTGCGCTGGCCGTGCCTGTACTGGTGCTTCTGGTGTGGTTCGCGGTAGGCCATGCGCTGCAGCCGCTGCAGCGGCTCGCCTCCTCGGTCAAGGCGCGCCGCGTCGGCGCATTGGAGCCGCTCTCGAGTGAGCGGCTGCCCGAGGAGGTTCAGCCCCTGGTGAGCGCGCTCAACGACCTGCTGGCGCGCCTGACGGTGGCGCTCGACCGCGAGCGGGCCTTCATGGCCGATGCGGCCCATGAGCTGCGCACGCCGCTCGCCGCGCTGCACCTGCAGTTGGGCGCGCTCGAGCGCGCGGGGTCGGATGGGGAGCGCGCGGAGGCCATGAGCAAGCTGTCGGAGGGCGTGCAACGCTCCATCCGCCTGGTCGGGCAGATGCTCTCGCTCGCCCGTCAGGAGCCGCGGGCCGAGCCCGCGCACATCCGCATCGCTCTCGATGAGCTCGCCCGAGATGTGGTGGCCGAGCTGGTGCCGCTCGCGGATGCGCGCGGAATCGATCTTGGGATCTCGGAAGCGCTGCCGGCGTTCGTGCAAGGCGACCGGGAAGCGCTTGCGACCCTGATCCGCAACCTCGTCGACAACGCGGTGCGCTACACCCCCTCGGGCGGCCGGGTGGATGTCTCGGTCGAGCGGTCCGGGGCGACGCCCTCCCAGGTGCTGCTCAAGGTCACCGACAACGGCCCGGGCATCGCCCCCGAGGAGCGTGCGCGCGTGTTCGACCGGTTCTACCGCCGGCCCGGCACGGCCGCACCCGGCAGCGGCCTCGGGCTCGCCATCGTCAAGGCCATCGCCGATTCGCACGGGGCGCGCATCGAGTTGGGAGAGGGCGAGGGAGGACGGGGACTGTCGGTGAGCGTGGTGTTCTCATCCGCCAATTGATGCCCTCTCGGAAGCGCCTGATCCGGACATCGCGCCAAGCGCGGCGATGAGCAAAGAGACTGGTTTTTTTCCCCAGCTGCGGCGGAGAGCCGCCGCGCCCCAAAAAAGCTCATTTCTTCGCGAGGCGCGTAAGGAACTGCGCCGCGGTCGCAAAGAACGCCGCACGATCGGCGGGCGGGCTGAAATCGTTGCCCGCGTTGCCCGCGGTGAGCAGCCATACCGTGTCATGATGAAAGCGCAGCAGGTAGGCGAGCTGGCGGGATTGCGCTGCCCGGGAGCCCGTCCCATCGAGGCCTTGCACGATGAGAACGGGGCTGCGGATGCGCTCCACCTCGCCAAGGGGCGAGATGTGCCGCAGAAACCGCGCAACCGGAGGGTCATCGGTATCGCCGAACTCCGCCATGCGCCGCTCGATCCGCCCCGCGGGCGCATGGGCCACATGGTCGGCCAGGTCTGCGATTCCCGCCACATCGATCGCGCCCCGCAGATGACCATCGAACGTCGCCAGTGAGTCCAACGCCAACCAACCCCCGTAGCCCCGGCCCATGAGCACGACGCGATGAACATCGAATCCCGGCTGCAATCCGATCCACACCAACAGCGAGCCGATGTCGCGAACGGCGTACTGGCGCCGCCAGCCCTCGGCGAGGGCGCGGAAGGCCGTGCCATACCCCGAAGAGCCGCGCACATTGGGCGCGATCACCACGTAGCCGAGCTCGTTGACCACGAACTGGATGAACGGACGCCAGCGCGGACGGAACTGCGAGTGCACTCCCGCATGCAGCAGGATCAACACCGGAGCGGGCCCGTGCGCCGGCGGCAGATACACGTAGGCCGAGATCATCCGCCAGTTGCCGTTGACCCGGTCCCAGGTCGGGTAGTGGATCAGCCGGGCGGCGGCGAGAGGCCGGGCCCCGGGCTTGCCGACGGGAGGGGTCCAGCGCTCGAGCACTCGGCGGCCGGGGTCATAGACATACACCCCGGGCGGGTGGCGCGCCGACTGGTAGGTGAAGGCCAGGCGGTCCCTGGAGTCGAAGCGGATGTTCTCGATGACCCCATCGCGCAGCCACGGAATCGGCAGGGCGAGCTTCAGCCGATTGTCGATGACGGTCAGGATGCTGCGGCCGTCCTCGTCCATGGTGTAGGCGACATAGCGCCCGTCGCGACTCACCGCGAGCTGCTCGATGTCCCAGGACGCCTTGGCGGATACGGACTCAAGGACATGGGTGCGCAGGTCGAAGCGGAACAGCCGCTCGAATCGCCCAGCCTGGTCCGACAGCAGGTAGATCGCCGAGCCTCCTGCGGCGAAGCGGGCCGAGGCGATGCGCGCGGGGGGCACCGGCAGCCGCTCGAGCGCGCCGCTCGACATCTCAAGGAGATACAAGACGTTGGCTTCCGGCCGGGTGACATCAGCCAGCAGCAGCCTCTTGCCATCCGCCGACCAGTCGAGCAGGTGCCAACGGCCGCTCAAGGCTCCGACCACCAGCCGCGGCAACCCGCCCTGCGCGACGTTCTCGTCATACACCGCGCCTCGCCCATCGGCAGGGCCGGCGCCGTAGAACGCGAGACTTGGGCCGTGGCTCGACCAGAGGGGGGGACCGCGCAGCCCATCCCCTCGGGTCACCTGCCGCGCCGGCGTGGAACCCTCATCCAGGTAAAGCTGCGGATGTCCGTCCGAGCGCCGCACGAAGGCCAGCCTGCCGCCCTGGGACCGGGCCCAGGGGACCGGGCGCCCGAGAGAGATGAGCAGCCGAGGCTTGGCGAGCGGGCCGTTGAGCCGGGCGAGGCGAACGGACTGACACGAATGGATCGCCACCAGCATGCCTCCGCGCGGCAGCCACTGCAGAAAGCTCGTCCCGCGGCAGGCCACGTAGCGAGCAACGCGCCTCTCCAGCGCGGGGCTCAAAGGGGGGATGCCGTCGAAGGTCAGCGCGCCCCGCGTACGGTAGTCGGCGGACTGGGCCCGGGCCGGTGCGCCCGGAGCAATCCCTGATGCAAGGACGATAGCCCCCAGCGCCGCAGCGGCGGGCGCGCGGCCGAAAATCTTCATCGACGTCATATTTAGCGCGAACTATTGAGGAGACTCAGCGTCGTGGCATCGGAAACGCTGCCGCAGAGCGGCATGAGAAATAATCCGGGTTAAGCTATCGCAACCCGCTACCATCTGTACATGCAAAACGAAGTCTCCTCGCTGCCTCCTGCGAGATTGACGCGCCATCCGGACGGCATCACGGCGGTGGACGCCGAGTATCTGTACCCCGGACACGCGGCCGCGCATATCGTGCAACACGCCGGCCGCGCCGCCTTCGTGGACGTCGGTACCAACGACTCGGTGCCGTATCTGCTCTCGGCGCTGCGCGAGCTGGCCATCCCGCCCGCTGCGGTCGATTACCTGCTTCTGACCCACGTCCACCTGGATCATGCCGGCGGAGCGGGAGCGCTGATGCGCTTGCTCCCGAACGCCGTGGCGGTGCTGCATCCGCGAGGTGCGCCTCACATGATCGACCCGGCGAAGCTCATTGCCGGCTCCAAGATCGTCTACGGAGAGGAGCGCTTCCGGCGCTTGTACGGAGACATCGTCCCCATCCCCGCCGAGCGGGTGCGGGTGACGCGGGACGGGGAGCGGCTGAGCCTGGCGGGACGGGAATTCGAAATCCTGCATACCCCGGGACATGCCCTGCACCATCAAGTCTTCGTGGACCTGGGCCCCGGCAACATCTTCACGGGCGACACCTTCGGCATCTCCTATCGGGAGCTCGACAGTGCCGCCGGCCCCTTCATCGTCCCCACCACCACCCCGACACAGTTCGATCCGGACCAGCTCTGCGCCTCCATCGACCGAATGCTCTCGTACGCGCCCAAGGCGATGTACCTGATGCACTACAGCCGCGTCACGGATGTGGCTCGCCTCGCCGGGTCGCTGAAGAGCCAGATCCGTGAGCTGGCCCGCCTGACGCGGGCCAGCTCCACAGCGCAAGACCCGCAGGGGGCGATCCTCGAGGGCATGTGGGCACTGTGGCGGGATCTGGCGCACCAGCAGGGCTGTCCGGTCTCCGACGAGCGCTTGCGGGAGCTTCTCCGTGGCGACCTCGAGCTCAACGCCCAGGGGCTGGCGCACTGGCTCGAGCGGCGCGCATGATCAAATGCCCCTTGAGGAGAGGAACCGTTTGACCCATTTAAGCGTCACTTAAGCTTGCTTCACCTATCCTGAGCCCCCACTCCACCCGTAATCCAAAAACAGGACTTCCAGAGGCTGATATGACCATCAGGACCGCACTTCGAAACCCGCTGGTCGCGGCGGCGTTCGGCGCGCTGCTCGGCGCCGCACCGCTGACGGCCATTTACACTCTGCGCCCCGCCGATGCGGCCAATATGGCCGTGGCCGCGACCCAGCCTCGCGGCGCCGTGTCCGTGGCGCTGCCGGACTTCACCCCCCTGATCAAGCGGTACGGCCCGGCGGTGGTGAAGATCAGCGTGATCGAGAAAGCCGCCGGCTCGAGCACCGGACAGAGTCAGAACCCCTTCGGGCCCAATAGTCCGTTTGCGCCGTTCTTCCACGGCTTCCCCTTCCAGGGCCCGCAGGAGGCCCCGGTGCGCGGCGAAGGCTCGGGCTTCATCATCCGTCCCGACGGAGTGATCCTCACGAACGCACATGTGGTCGCCGGCGCCAGCAAGGTGACCGTGGAGCTGCGCGACCGGCGCGAGTATCCCGGCAAAGTGATCGGCATGGACAAGGTGTCGGACGTGGCGGTGGTCAAGATCGACGCCAACGATCTGCCCACCGTACAGCTCGGCAACTCCAACTCGCTGCAGGTGGGCCAGTGGGTGCTCGCGATCGGCGCGCCGTTCGGGTTCGACAACACCGCCACGGCGGGCATCGTCAGCGCCAAGGGCCGTCTGCTGCCGGACTCGAATTACGTGCCGTTCATCCAGACCGACGTGCCCATCAATCCCGGCAACTCCGGCGGGCCGCTGTTCAACATGGCCGGCCAGGTGGTCGGCATCAACTCCCAGATCTACAGCCGCTCGGGCGGCTATATGGGCCTGTCGTTCTCCATCCCGATCAACGTGGCCATGCACGTGGCGGATCAGCTGTTGGCGAATGGTCACGTCCGCCGCGGCGAGCTCGGCATCCTCATCCAGCCGGTCGATCAGGACCTGGCCGACGCGTTCGGTCTGCCCAAGCCGGAGGGCGCCCTGGTCGCCACTGTCTATCCTGGCAGCGCGGCGGCCAAGGCCGGGCTCAAGCAGGGCGACATCATCCTCGCCATGAACGGCAAAAAGGTGGAGACCTCGCGGCAACTGCCGGTGCGGGTCGCGAGCCTGCTGCCCGGCACGCTGGTACATCTGACGATCTGGCGCAATCGTGCCGAGCACACCATCGACGCCAAGCTCGGCGCCATGGGCACCGGGACCCTCGCCGCCGCGGGCAGCCCGCTGCATCCGGGTGGGCGCCTGGGACTGGTCGTGCGGCCACTGACACCGGACGAGCGGCAACAGGCCAACGTTCCGAGCGGATTGCTGGTCCAGCAGGTGAGCGGGCCGGCGGAGGATGCCGGCATCGAGCCGGGAGATATCGTACTGTCCGCCAACGGACAGCCGGTCTCCAGCGCGATGCAGCTGCATGACCTGGTCTCGAAGTCTCACGGCCATGTCGCGCTGTTGATACAGCGCAATGGGGTGCAGACCTTCGTGCCGATCCAGATCCAGTAGTCGAGTGAGAGCGGGACCACCCGCCGCCCCGGCGGGTGGTCCCATGTCTGGGCCTGGGGAGTGAGCCGACACGGCGCACGGGCGGGCGGAAGACCGCCTAGGACTTGCGCGAAACAGGACAGCGAAGCGGATGGGTCCCAGGATGGAACGTGCGTCGCGAAGAGCGGTTAAGCAGGAGGTCGGACGTCTGCCTGGAGATGGGCGGGCGACAAGCGAGCGGCGCAGCAAGGGCTGGCCGCAGGACGAGGAGGCGCCGTGTCGGCTCGCTCCCCGGGCCGCGTTTCTCCGGCCGGTGCTCGCAAGGGAGGCTCCCAGGCGGTACCGATCAGCCCCTGTCGAGATGCCTCGAGGGAACCGGACCGTGCCCCCCCCTCCCAAGCGCGTGGGGACGCGCCCTAGCGGGCGGTGCTGTCCCGGATGAATCGCTCGGTCAAGTGCAACGGCTTGGCGGTCCAGCTGAAGTAGGGCCGCGGCACGGTGTGCAGGCTCGGCCTCAGGTGGCTGAAGTAGGCGGCCACCGTCCGGATTTCAGCCGGGGTCAGGGAAGCGGCCATGGCGTTCATGATGGGATTCTTACGGTAACCGGTCTGGTATTCGCGCAGAGCACGGATCAGGTAGCTCTCGTGCTGACCGGCGAGCGTCGGATACATTGGCGACACTCCGATGCCGTCGCTGCCGTGGCAGGAGGTGCACAGGCGTGCCGCTTTCGGCACTTGCGACATGGCCACCGGCGTCGTGCTCGTCACCGGCTTGCCGGCCAGGTAGGTGGCCACATCCACGATTTGCTGCAGGGACAGCGACAGCGCCTGCAGGTGCATGGTCGGATAGGCCCGCGCGCCGCTGCGGTATTCCTTGAGGGCGTCGATGAGATATTGCACATGCTGACCGCGCAGCCGCGGTACGGCATAGTTCGGGTAGGCGTTTCGATAGCCCACGATGCCGTGGCACCCCAGACAGGTATATCCGATGACCCTGCCCAGCCGGGCGTTGGCCACAGGCGGCGGCTGGGCCGATGCCGAGGCACCGAGTGACCCACAGGCCATGGCCAGCAGGGCCGCCGTGGCAACCCGCACGCCCGAACGCACATATGAACGCAGCCAAAGTTCCGACATCGTGATCTCCGGCCAGGTGCGCAAAGCAGTGTCGGATCTTATCGGACAGGCCGCCTCGGACGCCAGCGGGGCGAGTGGACAAATGGGGCTCTAGGCCGGTGATCGGGCTCATTCAGCGCGTGACAGGGGCCAAAGTGACCTCCCAAGGGCGATGCCTGGGCGCCATCGAGCGTGGGATCGTGGCCCTGATCGGCGTGCGGCGGGGGGACGAGCGCCAGTCGGCCGACCGGCTGCTCGAGCGGCTGCTCGCCTATCGCATTTTCCCGGACGAGGCCGGCCGCATGAATGTCTCTCTGCGCGAATCCGGCGGGGGATTGCTGCTGGTGCCGCAGTTCACCCTGGCGGCGGATACCCACAAGGGCACCCGGCCCGGTTTCAGCACGGCTGCCGCCCCCGAGGAGGCGCGCTCGCTGTTCGCCTACCTCCTGGAACAGGCTCGTGCCAGCCACGAGCGTGTGGCGGCGGGAGAATTCGGCGCGGAGATGCAGGTCGAGCTGGTCAACGATGGGCCGGTGACGTTCTGGCTGGAGGCCCGCGGAGGCTGCGACTGAGCAGGGATCCGTAATTTCCCTTATACGCCTCGACCAAACTTTCTCGGCCGGCGGGCCTCAATTGGCCTATGATGCTTCGCGTTCTCACATTGTAAGTATCAAGCGGAGTCCAGAGCTTATGGATTTCGATTTCAAGACACTGCTGGTCATTCTGGTCGTCGTGCTGATCATTTTCGGGGGCAAGAAGTTGCGCTCGATCGGCGATGACCTCGGCCATGCCGTGAGGGGCTTCAAGAAGGCGATGAACGAAGGGGACCAGGAGGAGACGTCCACCTCGACCCGGCAGATCCGTTCCGAAGGCACGGATGCGGATTTCCCCGAGAGGGTCAAGACCGCCAACCCGGCCGAAAAGAGCAATCGGAACGCCTGAGGCCCCGTGACAGAATGCCAAAGCGGCATGGCCCATCAGGCCGTGCGCGGTAAGCTGCGGCGATTCGCTCCAGGCGAAATCAGCACCCCGCTGCGCTATTCTTGCTCCGAGAGCGCCCGGCGCGAACTCCGTGCCCGCCCACTCGCCGCTGCGCAAAGCGCCCTCAGCGAGTGCGCGGGAGCTTAATTAGAGGCTCTCCCGAGCGCCATGTTCGACTTCGGCTTCTCCGAGATCCTGGTGATTCTGGTCCTGGCACTGATCGTGCTGGGACCGGAGAGGCTGCCTGGCGTGGTCCGCAAGGTCGGCCGCTGGGTGGGCAGGGCCCGCGCCATGGCCCGCCAGCTGCAAGAGCAGCTGGAGGAGGAGATCGATCTGGACGGCAGCCGCGCTCGCCCCGTATCTCCTCCGCTGCCCCCGGACCCACCCGTATACACCGAGCCGCTCGAGCCGGCTCAGCCCGAGACGACTCCTGGGACGAGTTCACATGAGTCCGCGACTGACGCGTCACCCGGGGCAGGTTCCCACGGGCCCGTGACCGATGCGGCAGAGGCGGCGACTTCCCCGACGCCGGATGCGAATGAGCGACGAGCCTGAAAGCCTCGCCGAAGGCTCGCTCATCTCCCATCTGCTGGAGCTGCGAGAGCGATTGATCCGCGCCCTGCTCGCGGTGGGCGTGCTGTTCGCGCCTTGCGCCTTCTACGCCAATGATCTGTTCACCCTGGTGGCCCGACCGTTGATCAAGATGCTGCCCCGGGGCAGCCATCTGATCGCCACCGGCGTGGCCGCGCCGTTCACCACCCCGTTCAAGCTGGCCTTTTTCGTCGCCCTGGTTGCGGCGATGCCTTACGTGCTCTACCAGGTGTGGGCCTTCGTGGCGCCCGGCCTGTACCGGCACGAGAAGCGCTTCGCGCTGCCCCTGCTCGTCTCGGCGATCGTTCTGTTCTACATCGGCATGACCTTCGCGTATTTGGCGGTCTTCCCGGCGATGTTCCACTTCTTCGCCGCCACCACCCCCAAGGGAGTGGCGATGATGACCGACATCACCCAATACCTCGATTTCATCCTGGTGATGTTCTTCGCTTTCGGCGCGGCTTTCGAGCTGCCGGTGGCGGTGGTGCTGCTGGTGGTGATGAACGTGGTGACGCTCGAGAAGCTCAGGTCCATTCGCGGCTACGTGCTGCTCGGAGTGTTCATCGTGGCCGCCTTCATCACCCCGCCGGACGCGGTCTCGCAGTCCATGATGGCCGTCCCGATGTATCTGCTGTACGAATGCGGCGTCGTGATGGCACGCATCCTGGTGCGCACCAAGCGGGCATCAGACGAGGACGAGGAGCGGGCGGCGGCATCGTGAGGCCCCGCAGGGGGTCGGCAATCCATCCACAACAAGAAGACGATTCGGCATGAATTCAACTCCGGAGACCCTGCAGGCCACCGCGGCGGATGCCGATGCGGGCCCGACGCTGTTCGGCCATCCGCGGGGCCTCGCGACGCTGTTCCTCACGGAGATGTGGGAGCGGCTCACCTACTACGGCATCCAGTCGATCCTCATCCTGTTCATGGTGGCCGCCTCGGGCCGCGGCGGCCTCGGCTTCGGCGACCAGAGCGGCAACGCCATTGCGGGGCTTTATTTCGGCGGCACGTATCTGCTGTCGCTCATCGGCGGCTGGGTGGCGGACCGGTTGATCGGCGGGCGACAGGCGGTGCTCGCGGGCGGCGTGCTGATTACCGCCGGCAACGCGCTGCTCGCCTCGGGCGGGACACGGCTGTTCTTTCTCGGCCTGATCTTCAATGTTCTTGGCGTCGGGCTCCTCAAGCCCAATGTCAGCGCCACGGTCGGCGAGCTCTACCCCGAGGGCGGCTCGCGGCGCGATGCGGCGTTCTCGATCTTCTACATCGGCATCAACATCGGGTCGCTCCTCGGACCGGTGTTCGTGCCGGTGGTGGCCAGGGAGTACGGTTGGCACGCGGGCTTCGCCCTGCCGGCGCTCGGCATGCTGATCGGCGTGGCGCAGTTCCTGGCCACGCGCCACTACCTGGGTCACGCCGGTGCCGCCCCGGCGCAGACCAGGCGCCGCTCCTGGCTGGCCCTCTGGGGCTTCGTCGCCGTCATCGCCGCGATCACGGCGGTGATGCTGAGCGGCGCCGTGACCATCGATCCCGTGACGCTCTCCGAGGCGGTGTCGTGGCTGGTGGGCATCCTGATGGGCGGGTATCTGCTGTACCTGGCGCTGTTCGGCGGGCTCACCGGCAAGGAGCGCAGCCGCGTGTTCGCCATGATGGCGCTGTTCGCCGCCTCCACGGTCTTCTGGATGGCCTACATGCAGATGTTCGGGTCCTTCACGCTGTTTGCGCAGCGCTACACCGATCTCGACATCCTCGGCTGGAGGATGCCGGCCGGCGTCACGCAGACGATCGACCCGATCTTCATCATCGCACTGGCGCCGGCATTCGCGGCGCTGTGGGTGCGGCTCGGGCGGCGGGGGCGGGACTTGTCCTCACCCGCGAAGTTCGCCTGGGGACTGCTGCTCATGGCGGCGAGCATGCTCGTCATGTATGCGGCGGCGCTGCGGGTGATGCACGGCGCGAAAGTCTCTCTGCTGTGGCTGACGGCCACCTACTTCCTGAACGCCTGCGGCGAGCTGTGCCTCTCGCCCGTGGGCCTCTCCTCCACCACCAAGCTGGCGCCTGCGCGCTTCGCCGGCCAAAGCATGGGCCTCTGGTTTCTGACCTTGACGCTGGGAAGCTTTCTCGCGGGTCTGTTCTCGGGCGACTACAACGCTCATCACCTCGCGACGCTGCCGGCGCTGTACCTGAGGCTTTTCTGGTGGACCGCCATCGGCGGGGCCGTCATGCTGCTGGTCACTGCGCCATTGAAGCGGCTGATGGCAGGCGTCCGGTAGTGGCCGCGCCCGCTCCGGAGGCGGCATGAAGCTGATCCGCAACTTCACCCGGCTGACCCCGGCGCAGCGCCACGCTTACTTCGCCGCGCTCGGCGGCTGGACGCTCGACGCGTTCGATTTCTTCATCTTCATTCTCTGCCTCGATGCGATCAGCTCGGACTTCCGGACCACGATCCAGGCGGTGGCGTTCGGCATCACGCTGACGCTCGCCATGCGCCCCGTCGGGGCGCTGGTGTTCGGCTGGATGGCCGAGAAGTACGGGCGACGGCCGGTCCTGATGCTGAACGTGCTGTCCTATGCGCTGATCGAGCTGGCAACCGCGTTTTCGCCAAATCTGGCGGTGCTGCTCGCGCTGCGCGCCGCGTTCGGCTTCGCCATGGGCGGGGAATGGGGCGTGGGGGCGGCGCTGGCGTTCGAGACGCTCCCGGCGCAGGGCAGGGGATTTTTCTCCGGGCTGCTGCAGGAAGGTTACGTTCTCGGCTTCCTGCTGGCCGCGGCGCTCTCGCGGCTGCTGTTTTCCGTGGTGGGCTGGCGCGGGCTGTTCGTGATCGGGGCGGCGCCGGCGCTGCTCGTGCTCTACATCCGCCGCGGCGTGGCGGAGTCGCCGGCATGGCTCGCCGGCCGCCACCGCAAGCACGCCTCGATCGGGGAGCTGTGGCGCATCGTTAGAACCAACGTCCTGCTGCTGCTGTACATGATCGTGCTGATGGCGTTCTTCAACGCGTTCTCGCACGGCTCGCAGGACCTGTACAAGCCATTCCTGTTGAAGCAGCTGCACTTGGGCAACGCCACGGCCGACGACCTGATCATGATCATGAACGTCGGGGCGCTGCTCGGCGGCATCGGCTTCGGGTCGCTGTCCGAGCGCATCGGACGCCGAAAGGCCATCGCGATTGCGGCCGTGCTGTGCCTGCCGGTGATCCCGCTGTGGGCCTATGCGCCAAGCGTGCCGCTGCTCGCGCTCGGCGCCTTCCTGATGCAGTTCATGGTGCAGGGCGCCTGGGGGATCGTGCCCGCGCACCTGAACGAGCTGTCCCCGCCGGGTGTGCGCGCGGTGCTGCCGGCGTTCGCGTACCAGCTCGGCAACTTTGTGATGGCGCTGCTCGCCCCGGTGCAGGCGGGCATCGCCGAGCGGCACGGCAACGACTACGCGTGGGTGCTGGCCTGGACGCTGGGCATCGTCGCCGTGGCGTTGACGGTGGCGACGTTGCTTGGCAAGGAAGCCAAGAGCGCAGTGCTCGCAAGTACTTCGGCCGGGCGCTGATACGGCCGCAGACCCCAGGGGCGACGCCGGCCGATCCCGGCGCGCCGCTCAGCGCGCCGGCTTGATGAATCGCAGCGTATAGTCGTCGGCGTAGCCAATGGCCGCGTAATGGCGGCGGGCCGCCGGACTGCTGTCCGCCAGCGTCGGCGGCAGGAAGAAGACCGGGATATTGCGCGGATCCTTCGGGTTCGCGAGGATCTCCGAGGTCCCACCGAGCTCGAAGCCGGCCTTCTCGGCCTCGTGAATCACGAAGGCCTGGGGCAGCCGCGCCATCGGAAAGCACTTGGCGAGCGGCGTGCCAGGCGCGGCGCGATGGCCGACGATGCCGAGTATGCCGCCCGGCTTGAGCACACGAAAAGCATTACGCAGGAACCTCTCCAGGAAGATTGGAGTCACGTCGTGATGCACGTTCTCGAACATCAGATCGTGCATGTTGTTGAACGTGACCACCATGTCGGCGGAATCCGGAGCCCCGAGACGCAGGTAATTCGGCAACTCGAACGGCTCCAGGCGCACCTTGCCGAACACGGCCGGATCGGCGGCGAGCATGTGGTAGTAGGCCACGGCCGAGCGATGCGCGTAGCCGCTCGTGCCGGCCACCGGTTGCGTCGCCTCGATCAGCTGGCCATGGGCGCGCAGAAACGGCGCCAGGATCTGGGTATACCAGCCGGGCGCCGGCAGCACTTCGACGACGCGCATGTTGGGCCGGATCCCGAAGAATTCCAGCGTCTGCAGCGGATGGCGGTATTTGTCGCGCTCGACGTAGGCGGGCGGGCGCCATGAGCCGTGAATGGCCGCTTCCAGAGCCCGCTGCACGGAAGGGGGCGTGGCCGCAAAAGTTGCGGGAGCGCCGCACGCGAGCACCGCTGCGGCCAGAGCGCCGGCGGCCGGCTTGAGCGCCGCCGAGATCATCCCCGGAAAGCGGTGGCGGGGGATACGCGAAACGGTCGGGACAGGCGAAGTCATGACGCGGTCTCCGGTTCCGAAAGGCGTCAACGATAGCGCAGATCGCCGCCGGCACCAACTGCGCCGGTGCGGCGGCGGATTGCTCAGGTGGACTCTCTGTCTCGGACGTGTACGTGGTACGGGCCAAAAGGGAATCCGTACCGGCCAGCTATCTGATTCCCTCCAGCGTCGCGACCGCGTGCTCCGGCAAATCCAACTCTGCGGCGGCGAGGTTCTCGCGCAGGTGCGCGAGGGAGGAAGTGCCCGGAATCGGCAGGATGTTCGGCGCGCGGCGAAGCAGCCAGGCGAGCGCGACCTGCATGGGAGTGGCCCCGAGGCCCCGGGCCACTTCGGACAGCGTGGACGACTGCAGCGGAGTGAAGCCACCCAGCGGAAAGAACGGCACATAGGCGATGCCACGGCGGGCGAGCTCATCAATCAGGGCGTCGTCGGTCCGATGCGCCAGGTTGTAGTGGTTCTGCACGCAGACGATCTCACAGATCCGCCGCCCTTCCGCGATCTGCGCGGGGGTGACATTGCTCAGGCCGATGTGACGCACCAGTCCCTTGTGCCGCAGCTCGGCGAGCACGCTGAGCGGCTCCTCGATCGAGCCCTCGGCCGGCCCGTGGATGCCGAGCATGCTGCGTAGGTTGACGACATCGAGCACATCCACGCCGAGGTTGCGCAGGTTGTCGTGCACCGCCCGAGTCAGCTCTTGCTCGGACAGGGCCGGCAGCCAGGATGCGTCGTCGCCGCGCCTCGCTCCGATCTTGGTCACGATGAGGAGGTCATCGGGATACGGATGCAGGGCTTTGCGGATCAGCTGGTTGGTGAGATGCGGACCGTAGAAGTCGCTGGTATCGATGTGGTTCACGCCGCTCGCCACCGCTTCCCGCAGGACGGCAACCGCCTCATCCGGATCCCTGGGCGGACCGAAAACCCCGGGCCCCGCGAGCTGCATGGCTCCGTAGCCGAGCCGTCTCGTGGTGCGATCGCCGAGCGCGAATGTGCTGGACTCGTTGGCTTGGGACATGGTCGATCTCCTGTGATTCCTGGGCACACTCTAGCGGCTGTCCGCATGAGCGATAATCAGGTGCAATTCGCACAGGCTGTGCGAAAATCCGAACAATGAGGGCGGATCTGGGTGATCTGGGCGCTTTTTTGAGCGTCGTTCGCGCCGGCGGCTTTCGTGATGCCGCCCGGGCGACGGGCACAAGCGCATCCGGCCTGAGCGAAGCGGTGCGCCGGCTTGAAACCCGGCTCGGCACCCGCCTCCTCAATCGAACGACCCGCAGCGTCGTGCCCACCGAGGCCGGCCGGCAGCTGCTGGAGCGAGCCGCTCCGGCTCTGACTGAAGTGGAGTCTGCTCTGGATGCAGTGGGCGGATTGCGCGACCAGCCGGCGGGCACACTGCGGCTCAATGTGCCGATCAGCGCCGCGCGACTCGTCCTGCCGCGGATCGTGCCACCCTTTCTCACCGCCTATCCGCGGATCAGGCTGGAGGTCGTCGCCGAGGACAGCTTCGTCGATGTGCTCGCCGCCGGTTTCGATGCCGGGATCCGGTATGACGAGCGCCTGGAGCAGGACATGATCGCGGTGCCGATCGGCCCTCGCAGCCAGCGCTTCGCCCTTGCCGCCGCTCCCGCCTACCTCGATCGCCATGGCCGTCCGCGCCATCCGCGCGAGCTTCTCCAGCACGCGTGCCTGAGCGGCCGATTCAGCGGCCGCGCGATGCCGCTATGGGAGCTCGAGCGCGAGGGTGAGGTGGTGAAGATCGACCCCAAGGGGCCATTGCTCGTGAGCCTGGGCAGCGCGACCGATCTCGCCTTGGACGCCGCGATTGCCGGAGTCGGCATCATCAATCTTTTCGAAGGGTGGCTGCAGCCGCATTTTGACAGCGGCGCGCTCGAGCCCGTTCTTGAGCCCTGGTGGCAAAGCTTCCCCGGGCCGTTTCTTTACTATTTCGGACGGCGCCTGGTGCCCGCACCGCTGCGGGCGTTCATCGATTTCATCAAAGCATCGGCTCCGCCGGAATCCGCTTCCGGGCACCGCTGAGCCTCCCGGGCTGGGAAGCCGGGCGCTGGCGCGAGAAAAGATCCGGGTACCCGTCGGTTGCGCCGGCCGCGCCCCGCGGTCATCCTTCAAGCGGCTGCATGGGTGCCGGCGCCGGGGAGTGCGGATGAGCCTTCATCTTTTTCTTGCCTACTGCCTCGCCGTTGCGATCCTCGTGCTGATACCGGGACCGGTCGTCATGCTGGTCGTCGCCCGTTCCTTGAGCGATGGCATCCGCTCAGGGCTTGCGGCCGTCGCCGGAGCGAGCCTCGGCAACGCCATCCTGCTCATCGCCACCGCGGCCGGGCTCATCGCATTCTTCGCAGTGCTGAGCGAGATCTTCGAGGTCGTGCGCTGGGCCGGAGCGGTCTATCTGATCTGGCTCGGGATCAAGGCGTGGAGGGCCCACGGCGGACAAGGAATGGCCCTCGCGCCGGTGGCGAAACGGTCCTCCCGCGCCGTCTTCCTGCAGGGATTCCTGGTCGCGATCACCAACCCCAAGGCCATCGTCTTCTACATCGCCTTCCTGCCGCAGTTCATCGATCCGCATCGGCCGGCCGGGCCGCAGCTTCTCGTGATGGTCGTCACCATGGTCATCATGGGCCTGCTTTCCGACGGCGCCTATGCGCTGCTGGCCGGCCGCGCCCGCGGCTGGCTCATCGCTCCCGGTCGGCGCCGGCTGCAAAGCCGCATCACCGGGACGCTGCTGATCGGCGTCGGCTGCGGATTGCTCCTCGCGCGCCGGGGCGGCTGAGCGCGCCGCCGGGCCTGGGTCAAGCATGAGAACCACACTCCCACCGGGGCGCTCAAGCTGCACGGAGGGCTCCATATACCGTGAACCTTCGAATACCGAATGACCACCCCGCCCTCTGACGATGTTCCCATGCTTGACGCCGGCGCGCAGCCGCACGAGCTGCTAGCGTTATTTTCTGCGTTTCTCGATGCGCTCTGCGATCCCCAAGGTGGCAGCGTCCTGTATCGAATGCATGCCGCGGATGCACCCGTGCGCGATTTGGCGGGCATTGCGCCGGCGGAGCGCATCGAGGCGCAGGAATTTGCCCGCCGCCATCGCGACATCAGCCTCGAGGGCGGGGAGCGGCTGCCCCGCTTTTCGGACCCGGTACTCCTGCACGCGACGGCCGATCCGGTTGCGTCCGAGGCGGTTGCCTGGTTCGAGGTGTCCGAAGCCCGTCAGGGGCGCTCACTAGTGGTTGCGCTGGGCACCCGAACGGTCGCCGGCGCGCACCGGGTCGTCTGGTGCACGCCGGCGGGAAAGCCCGAGCCGTGGTCGTTTCGTGATGGGCTCCTGCAGTCGCTCGCCGACTATCCCTGGATGCGGGCAACCGATCCGGCCGCACCCCGGGCGCTGCTCGATGCCGGCTATTTCCGGCGCCATCCCTCGGCGGTGCAGTTCAACGCGCTGCCGGATGCGCGCTTCGGCTGTCAGATGAGCACGGCCTGCTGCAAACACGACTTCGAGATCACGTTGCCTGCCGAAGCGCAGCTGCTCATCGATGCCCTGCCGTGGCAGACGCTCGAGCCACGGCTGGCCGGAACGCGTCTGCCGCCGCGGCCCGACGGCAAGCTGCAGCTGAAACGGCTGGATGAGGCCTGCCGGTTTCTCGACTCCCGCGGCCAATGTCTGATTCACCGGACGCTCGGTCGGCAGCCCTTCGGCCCGTGCTGCGTCTTCCCGTTCTCCTTCGCACGTACTCCGGAGGGGATCGCCGTCGGCCTGAGCCCGGTCTGCGGCAGCGCGCGGCTCGGGCTCGGCATCAGTCCCCGGGACCGCGCCCAGGATCTGCGCGAGCGCCTGGTGCACGCCGCACCCCGCTCGACCGACGTATATCGTCTGGCCCCCGGCCTCGAGATCCCCTGGCCGCGCTTCCGTGAGATCGAGCAGGGGTTGTGCGAGTGCCTGGCCGCCGCCGACCTGCCGATGCGGCGACGGCTGTATGTCGGAGCGCGGCTGCTCGGCGCGCTCAGGAGCAACGAGCCGATCGATTTGAATGCCTGGATGGGGCAGTCGCCGGCGCCGATCACCGCGGAGCTGAGGGCGGCCTTGCACGGCATGTTGGAGCGCATCATCGGTTGGGATCGTGCGACGTTGCGCCATCTGCCGCGCCAGATCCCGCCCGAACTGTCCGTCCTGGAGGTTCGCGAAGCGCCCATCCTGGCGCAGATCCTGCGCAACACGCTGTACTGCAAGGTGTATTCTTTTCCCTTCGACCTGACGACGGCCTACAACCACCTGATCGTGCTCTATCTGCTGGCGCTGATCATGCAGGCGGTGTCCGCGCCCCTGCCGGAGGAAATGTGGCGTGAGCTGGGCTCGCTCGGCGTACACGGCCTGCTGCGCTCCATGCTGCACGAGGGCATGCCGGAGGGCTTCCGCGCGCTGCTCGGCACGGCGGACTTCGGCCTTTGGATGCTTGCCGCCTGATCGTCCCTGCGTCGTTCGCCTCAGCGCCTCCGGGTGAGCATGGGCTTCAGATAAGGCCAGAGCGTATCGAGCACCAGCGGCTCGCCGCGGGCATTGGGATGCAGGTCGTCGGACTGCAACAGATGCGGGTCGAGCGCCACCTTCTCGAGAAGGAAAGGCACCAGGGGCACGTGGTAGCGCCGTGCCAGCTGCGGGTACATGGCGGCGAACTGCTTGGTGTAGCGCGGCCCGTAGTTCGGCGGGATGAGCATGCCGACCAGCAGCACGCGCGCTCCCGCCGTCTTCGCCATGTGTATCATGGCGGCGAGGTGCTTTTCGGCGAGGGTGAGCGGCAACCCCCGCAGCCCGTCATTTGCGCCGAGCTCCAGGATCACGATACCCGGCCGGCACGCCTTGAGCTCGTGCGGCAACCGCACCACACCCCCGGCAGTGGTTTCGCCGCTGACGCTGGCGTTGACGATCCTGTACCGGTACGCTTGCCTGCGCAGCCGCCGGGCCAGCAACGCCACCCAGCCCTGCTGCAGCCGCAGGCCGTGCGCGGCGCTCAGGCTGTCGCCAAACACGAGGATCGTGCGGTTTGCGGCCGCCGCACACTGGAGTGCGATGAACAGCAAGCCGATGCCCGCAGCGACGGCCCAGAGCCGGGAAGACCGGGCCGGCGCACAGAGTGAGGATATCGCAGGCGATGTCGCGCCAGACACGGGCGCACAGGCCTCTGGGGGAGGTGGCAGTGTTCTCACGGCGGAGCATCTCTCCAAGCAGGTCGACAGTCCGGAAGGCCCGCTGACTATTGTGCACGACGTCTCGCTCGACATCGCCTCGGGCGAATCGGTGGCAGTCGTCGGCGCTTCCGGCGCGGGCAAATCGACTTTGCTGGCCTTGCTCGCCGGGCTCGATCTGCCGACGGCCGGACGGGTGCTGCTCGAGGGACGGGATCTCACGGCACTCGACGAGGACGGGCGCGCACGACTCAGAGCCCAGCGCGTAGGCTTCGTCTTCCAGGCCTTCCACCTGATCCCCGCCCTCACAGCACTCGAGAACGTCTCGCTGCCGCTCGAGCTCGCCGGGCACGCGCGTGCGCGCGAGCCGGCACTCGAGGCCCTGCGCCGCGTGGGGCTGGCGGATCGGACGGGCCACTATCCCCGCCAACTCTCCGGCGGCGAGCAGCAGCGCGTCGCTCTGGCGAGGGCCTTCGTCACCAAGCCCGCCGTGCTGTTCGCGGACGAGCCCACCGGCAATCTCGACACCGCCACCGGCGCGCGCATCGGCCAGCTGCTGTTCGAGATGAATGCCGGCTCGCACACCACTCTCGTGCTGGTGACACACGATCAGGACCTCGCCGCGCGCTGCCGGCGAGTCTTGCACATGGAAGCCGGCCGGCTGCTCTGACATGGGCTCCATCCGCCTTGCGCTGCGCATGCTCGGCCGGGAGTGGCGCTCGGGCGAGCTCGGTGTGCTGCTGCTCGCGCTCACCATCGCGGTGGCGGCGCTGACCGGAGTGGGATTTCTAGTGGGCCGGATCCGCACCGCGGTGGCCATGCAGGCGACTCAGGTGCTCGCCGCGGACCTTCGCGTGGACTCGCCCCAGCCCATCGCAAAAGCCGACTTTGCCGAGGCGCGTCAGGATGGCCTGCGCAGCGCACGCACCGCCGACATGCTGAGCGTAGTGTTCGACGGGCAGCGAAGCCAGCTGGCGGACATCTACGCCGTCACCCCAGGCTATCCGTTGCGCGGCAGGGTGCTCGTGGCCGGTCAGCCCTTCGCCCGGGGAGAGCCTGCCGGCGGCATTCCTCCGCGCGGAGTGGTATGGCTCGATTCGAGACTGCTTGCCGCGCTCGGCGGTCACGTTGGCTCACAGGTAAGCGTGGGTGCGGCTACCCTGCGGGTCGGCCGTGTGCTGATCTCACGCCCCGATCAGGGCGGGACCTTCACGGGTCTGGTCCCGAGCCTGCTCATGAATGCCGCGGACCTGCCGAGAACACAGCTCATCCAGCCGGGCAGCCGCGTGCACTACAGTGCGCTGTTCGCGGGCCACCGCGCACCGATCAAGGCGTTCAAGACCTGGCTCGAGGCGCACCTGGGCCCGGCGGAGCGCCTGCGCGATATCGCCGAAGCGAGCCCGCAGATCGAGAGTGCGGTCGAGCGCGCCGGCAGATTTCTCACGCTGTCGAGCTTGGTGGCGGTGCTGCTGTGCGCCGCGGCGGTGGCTATGTCGGCCCGTCGGTACGTCGCGCGCCATCTCGATCTGGTCGCGCTGCTGAAAACGCTCGGCGCCTCTCGCAACCTGACCTTGCGCCTGACGGCGCTGCAGCTTCTCGGGGTGGCGACGCTAGCCACCCTGGCCGGTTCGTCGTTCGGCTACCTGGCGCAGGCGTGGCTCGCGCACGCGCTGCGCGGCGTGCTCGCCGAGAGGACCCTGCCGGCCACGAGCCTGACACCAGTGGGCATCGGTGGTCTGACGGCGGTGGCGCTGCTCGCCGGCTTCGCGCTGCCGCCTCTGTGGCAGATGTCGCGCACACCGGCCGTGCGCGTGCTGCGCCGGGACCTCGGGCCGCCGCCGCCGGCCGTGCTGCTCGCCTTCGGCCCCGCCGTGGTGGTGATCGGGGCGCTCATCTACTGGGTGGTTCTCGACTGGAAACTGTTCGTTGAATTCACCGCCGGCCTCGCCGTCTTCATCGGGGTGCTCACGGGGGCGGGCGCAATGCTGGCGGCGGCGGCGACCCGGCTTCGCGGCCGTGCGGGTGTTGCCTGGCGTTATGGAGCAGCCAACCTCGGCCGGCGGCGTACCGACAGCGTGGTGCAAATCGTGGCGTTCGGTGTAGGGATCATGGCGCTGCTGCTGCTCGGGCTGATTCGGGGCGAGCTCGACTCGGGCTGGCGGCGAACGCTCCCGGCTGACCTGCCAAACTATTTCTTCATCAACATTCCACCGCGCAGTCGCGGCGCCGTACTCGACTTTCTACACTCGCACGGCGCGCGCACGTCGCGCATGCTGCCGATGATGCGGGGACGGCTGACCGCGATCAACGGCCGGCCGGTCGGCTCGATCCACTTCAAGGAGCAGCAGGGCAGGCATTTCGCGATGCGCGAGCAGAACCTCACCTGGACCTCCACCCTGGGCGGCGACAACCGCATCGTCGCCGGTCGATGGTGGACCCGCGCGCAGTTCGGCGAGCCGCTGGTGTCAGTGGCCACCGAGTTCGAGCACTGGCTCGGTCTGCGTCTGGGAGACGAGCTGACTTTCGAGATCGCCGGGGATACGCTTTCCGTGCGCGTCGCGAGCGTGCGCAAGGTCGAATGGGACAGCTTCAAGCCCAACTTCCTCATCGAATTCCCGCCGGGGCTGCTCGAGAAGGAGACGGGCACGTATCTCACCAGCGCTTACCTCGCACCGGCGGATGCGCGCTCGCTCGCCGCATTTGCCAGACGCTTTCCCGGCGTCTCGATCTTCGACATCGAGGATCTGCTCTCCGACGTGCGCTCGATGCTGGACAAGGCGATCCTGGCCGTGCAGAGCGTGTTTCTCTTCACGCTGCTCGCGGGCCTGACGGTGCTGCTGGCAGCGGTTCAGTCGAGCCGCGACGAGCGGCGCTACGAGAGCGCCATGCTGCGCACGTTGGGGGCCAGCCGCGCGACGGTCTTCAAGGGGGTGCTGGCGGAGTTCGCGGCGCTCGGGGCGCTCGCCGGAGTGCTGGCGGTGGCCGGCGCATCCGGTGCCGCCTGGTTCCTCACGACGCACGTCCTGCATCTGCGCTACGCATTCAATCCGGGGGCCTGCGTGGTTGGATTCGTCGGCGCAGTCGTGCTCGTGGGCACGAGCGGCTGGCTGGCAACCCGTACGGCGGTGAAGCAGCCGCCCATGGGCACGTTGCGGGCGGGAACCTGAAGGGCCGCCGGTCCCGACCCAGGCCCCTTACCCCGGTCGCCGGCGCCGCGGCGATGACCGGCCGCGCGCCGCGGGACCCGGATCAGAACGGAACGCCGCAGCGCGCAAGCACTTCGCGCAGGTCGCGCAGTGGCGGAAATACCTCGTTGTTCCAGTCGCCACCCTGCGCATCGTGGGCGCGCTGCTCATGCTCGACGATTTCCTTGTCCTCCCGGAAGATATTCTCGGTGAACCAGGTGACGAACGGCCAGACCAGGTGGATCACTCCCGGTATCGGGGGTTTCTTCACGGACAGGTAGCCGAAGGTGCGGTTGGTGCGGTGCTGCGCATCGAGCGGCGTATAGCAGAGCCACACGTCGAGCACCGGGTCCTGGGTTTCCTGGATATTGCGCCCCACCCACACCTTCAGGCTCTGCGAGGGATAGTCGGTGCGGATACGCATATGGTCGCGGAAGTCCTGCCGCTCATCCCCCCGCGTACGCATCAGGTCGACGATGACGCGCTCGCCGACGGAGGATTTTCCCTCCGTGCGGCTGAAGCTGTACTCAACCTCCGCCCACTGCTCGCCGTGCCGGCGCCCGAGGCAGCTCGCCTTGATCGAGCCCATCTGCCTGCGGTGCAGGAACTGATGGTTCATGTCGAAGAGGTTCTCGTGCATGAACGTGTAGTGGCAGGCCACCTCGCGGTTCAGCCGCCGCGTCTTGTAGTCGCGCCGCTGCGAGGAACCGAGCGAGGACGGCATGCGCTCGCCGGCCAGGGCGGGGTTGCCGGGGAAGACGAAGATGAGCCCGTCGATTTCGCACGCCGGATAGCCTCGGACCCCGTTCGGCCTGCGCTCTTTGCCGAGGTAGGGGACATCCACACACTTTCCGGCGCAGTCATACGCCCAACCGTGGTAGTGGCACTTCAAGACATCGCCGGCGACGACCCCGAGATGCAGCGGCACCTGCCGGTGGGCGCACCGGTCCTCGAGAGCGAAAACCCGTCCGCTCGCCCCGCGGTACAACGCAATCGGCTCGCCCGCGAACCGGCGCCCCAGGATCCGGCCGGCCTTGAGCTCGTCGGACCAGGCCAGGGGATACCAGTAATCGGGATTGGCTGCGGTGCGCCGCAGATCCACGCCGCTCGCCGGGCGCGCCTGGCGCGCGGCAGCCAAAATCGAATGGTCGTCCGGCATCGACGCCCCCGCTCGTTGTAGCAAAAGAGCAAGATTACGCTCAAGCGACCAGCGGGGGAAATCACAGTTTCGCGACAGGTGGCGCGACGCCTCGGGTGCCCGGCATGGACTGGCGCCACGGGCCCCGCGCACGAGTACGGCATCGGCAGTGATGGGATCGCGGCGAGCCGGGCGTGCGTACGTCAGCGCAGCGATTTCCGCCACATCGACGCACGGGTGCAGAACCCTCCAATTCAAGGAATTACGCTGGTCGCGCCGTCACGATGGGCATTGTGGCAACGGAACGATCATCTTCCTGGGGATCGGGCCCGCCCGGGTAGGTAGAATGCTCGGATAGTGCCAAAAAGGGGGAGCGACGGACCGTGCGCGCCGCAATCCGCGTGTCGAATTGCCCGCCGCACCGGTTACTACCGGCCGACCTTTTTCCGTAAGGGACCGGGCCGCGAGCTGCGCGGACGGGCACGGCCCCGATTTTGCATGGCGGGACTGACACTATGAGCCCATATTCCTGGTTGATCCGAGCCAAGGTGGATCGCCCGCAAGAGCAGGTCATCCACATCGAACGGGAGCAGATCCTCGAGCGCCTCGAGGCGGATGGCGGGCGGCGCGCGACCTTTGCCATTGCTCCGGCCGGCTTCGGCAAGACAACCCTCCTCGCGCAGTGGTGCCATCGGCGGCTGCGCATGGGAGACAAGGTCGCGTGGCTCAATATCGATGAAGGCGACCGCGACCCACACCAGTTTCTCATCTACTTGATCTTTGCGCTCGGCTCCGCTGGTGTACCGATGGCCGATCTCGAGCACCAGGCCGGGCAGGGCCTTCAGGACGTCTCGGTGCGTGCGGTGCTCGCGAGGCTCCTCGAGCTCATCACGACCGAGCCCACGCAGGTCCATCTGATCCTCGACGATTACCATCGGGCGCAATGCGAGGAGGTCGACCGGGTGACGCGCGATCTGCTCGCCTGCTCGCCCCCGAACCTTCACGTCACCATCAGCAGCCGTGTGCGGCCCGCATTGGAGCTGCCGCGTCTCATCGCTGCCGGCCAAGGCGCGGAGCTCACCGCGGCGATGCTGCGGTTCTCTCGGGAGGAGACGCGGGCGGCGTTCGCGACTGAGCTCAGCGAGGAGATGCTCGATGCCCTGCTCGAGCGCACCGAGGGATGGGCCATCGCCATCCAACTCGCCCGCCTGCTGCTCGCCGGCCGTGCCGATGAGCCGGACAGGATCCGCAGGCTGACGGGCGATCACGGTCATATCGCCAATTACCTGGCGGAACAGGTGGTGGCGGGCCTGAGCGAGGACCTGCAGGAATTCCTCATGCGCACCTCGATTCTGGAGCGCTTCAACGCCGAGCTGGCCAACGCCATCTGCGGACGCCAGGATGCCTGGGACATGCTCTGGCGGCTCGATCACCTCAATGCCCTGCTCATCCCGATGGATGCGCAGCACAGGTGGTTTCGCTTCCATCATCTGTTCGCCGAGTGCTTGCAGAACCTGTTGGCGAGAAAGCACCCGGAGCTGCTACGGGAGCTGCACTCCCGGGCATCGCTCTGGTTCGAGGGCCAGGGCCGGGTCTCGGAGGCCGTCCGCCATGCCAGCCTGGCCGGCGACGTCTCCCGCAGTGCGCGGCTGACGGAAGCCGCCGGGGGCTGGGAGCTCATTCTCTTCGGCGGCATCGCCTATCTGAGGAATCTGCTCGGAGCGGTGCCCGAGCGCGAGCTGGCCAAGTACCCGCGATTGCAGATGGCCAAAGCCTACCTTCACCTCAAGGACGGAAAAATCGTGGCCGCCCGGGCCGTGTTCAACGCGGCCACGGCGGCGAGCCGGGCAGACACGGTCTCCGCGGCGTTCCGGCGCGACGCTCTCAACGTCGGAACGCTCATTTCAGGCTACGAGGACAACTGGCTCACTCCCCAGAATTACGACGAGTTGGCGTCCATCACCGACTCGCTCGCGCCCGAGGACCGGGTCACCCATGGCGTGATCTACTGCGAGCGGGCGATGGCCGCGATGGCCTTGGGGCGGTTCGAGGAGGCCCATTCCGTCAGCGAGCAGGCCATGCGGGAGATGCGTCATGGAGGCACCGTTCTCGGCCTCAATTATTGCTACCTGCACGCCGGCCTCGCGGCCTTCTATCAGGGCCGGACGCATCTGGCCGATCAGACTTTGCGCGAAGCGCGCCGCATGGCCGAAGAGAACTTCGGCGCCGACAGCGGTTTGCGCAATGCAGCCGACCTGCTGCTCGCGACGGTGCACTACTGGTGCAATACCTTCAATGAGGACGAGCGCCGCAATTTCCACAAGGCGCTGTCGTACATAGAGGAAAATGACGGTTGGTTCGAGCTGTATGCCGGCGGACTCGAAGTCGAAGCCGGCCTCGCCATGGAGTCGGGCGACCTTCACTCCCTGAGGACCGCGGTGGACCGGGCGGACCGCATCGCGGCCGCGCGCGGCATCCGCCGCCTCGCGGACCTCGCGGCGGGTTACCGCCTGCGGTTGTTCGACCTTGAGGGAAAGGCGACCAAGGCCGAAGCGCTCGCACAGGAGATCGAGACCCGCTACAGGCTCGGGTGCTGGCGGTCCGAGCCGCATCGTTGGCGGCCCTATTACCAGGTCGCGCTCAGCCTGGCGCATCACCACCTGGAGCGGAATCGGCAAGCCGCGGTGGCATTCACAGACGACCTGATCGCGTGCTTGCGCGGCATTCAGGCCCCGCCCTACCTGTTCGCCGCCCTCACCGTCAAAGCCGACCTCGAGCGGCGGCTGGGGCGGCGCACGGATGCGCTCGCCGCGCTGAAAGACGGTCTGGATCTCGGCATCGCCGCCCAGATCCGCCGTCCTTTGCTGTTATATCCCTCGACTGCCGCCATGCTCGCCTCGGATGCGCAAGGCGACTCCACGCGTCGCACCCTGATCCAGGGATCCCTCGACAAGAAGGTCCTGTGGCGGCAGGGCGAGCGGGGCGCGATCGAAGTCACCTTCACCCCGCGTGAATGGGAGATCATCGGCGAGCTGATGCACGGAATGTCCAACAAGGAAATCGGCCGCGCGCTCGACCTCTCGGAGAACACAGTCAAGTTTCACCTCAAGAGCATCTTCTCCAAGCTCGAGGTGAGGGAGCGCGGCACGGCGATCAAGCGGGTGCGCGATCTTCATCCGCTGACATGAGCTCCCTGCGGTCCACACGCCGAGCGAGGGGCGCAGTGACGAGCAATGCGAGGATGTAGAGCGCAAAGCCGATGCGGGCGACGGCGCGATACTCATAGGCGGCCGCGAGAGCACCTGCGGCGGCAGGGCCCGCGGCGAGGCCGATGTTCTGCATGACGATCCCAAGCGTTGCCGCACGCCCCTTGGGATCGAGCGCCGAGGCGATGCCCATCAGATAGGGCAGCCCGAATACCCAGGCCAGGTAGAAACACATGGCCGCCATGACGAACATGGCGGGAGTGCGGCCGGCGGCCACCAGAAGCGCGCTCGCGGCGGACAGCGCCAGCGCCGCCACGTTCGGCCACACGCGGCCCCAACGAGTTCCGAGCACGGTAACCCCTACACCGCCGAGAAGGCCCGCGAATGCGGCGAAGCCCAAAGCCCTCGCGGTGGCCTTCGCCGTGAGGCCGGAACCCTCCCCGAACCGCGCCATGTACGCCCAGATGCCGCCATGAGCCAGATGCGCGAGCAGAATCGCGAGCAGACACAGGATCACGGCCGCTCCTTCAGAGCGGCTCGCAGGCCCTGCCGCGACCGGCGCGCTCTTCGGCGCCGGAGCGCTGCGCGGATACCAGGCGAGCAGCGCAAAGCCCGGGAGCGCGAGACACAGATACGCGGCGAACACACCATCGATTCCCCAGCGCGCGATCACCGCGGGCAGCACGATGAACAGCAGCACGCTGGCCGCGGCCATGTTGGCGATGGTCCATATCCCGAAGTTGCGCTCCGGCAACCGTGTGCCCGCCATCGAGGCGATCACCGCGGCGAGCAGGCCGCCCTCGCCGCAGCCCGTCGCGACACGGCCGAACACCATGATCGCAAAGTGACCCACCGCCATCGAGATCGCCGAGCCCGCCGCGATCAGGCACAGACTCAGGAGGGAGAGTCGCCGGCGATCGACCCGATGCACGACGAAAGAGGCGAGGAATGTCGCCACGCCGCCGGCGGCCATCTCCGCCGCCGCGAGCAGACCTGCGGCGCGGGGAGTCATGCCGAGCTGGGCGATGGCCTGGCTGACCACCAGAGGCAGGAACGAGAACGTGCCGAGAGCGCTGATCACACCCAGGCCCGACAGGGCGCTGAGCGCGCGCGGGTCGTCCGGGGAAGGGGCAGGCATGGTGGTCCTGTTCACGGGCTGCGCCCTAGGGAGCGGACCTGTGGATCGCGCCGGCCTTCATGATCAGCGCAGGACGGCCGCCCTGCTCCTCGCTCTCGGAACGCTCCTCCAGCGGGTTACCTTCCATCGCGATCAGGTCCGCGTGCTCGAGTGTGCGTACGCCGGGCAGGAGAATCGGCGCCGTCCCCGATACGCCGTGCGTGGCGCTATTCGCCGGCGACGTCGAGGCCATAGATCTCTTTGGCGATTCGCGGGGTGATGTACCCGTCCTTGAGGTCGGCGAGTACGCGGCCGCGCGATCGCCGTGCGGGCTCGCCGAATCCGCCTCCGTTTGCCGTCACAATGCGCACCACATCCCCCCGGCGCAAAGGCAGCACCGCGCAGCTCGAGTACCGCTCCTCTCTGCCATCGGCACGCAGAATCTGGATGTAGTTCAACGAGCCGTCGTGGCCCCCATTCAGTCCCCAGGGAGCGATCTTGCATCGGGAATACATGGCGGTGATCCAGAAGTCCTCGCCGCGGATGCGATAGTCGAGCCGGATCCCCTTGCCGCCGCGGTACTTGCCCTCCCCGCCCGGCTCATCGTTGAGCTCCAGTCGGTCGATGCGCACGCCATTGCGCGCCTCGGTCACCTCCACGGCGCAATTGAAGGTGTCGCCGTGGCTCGCGGTGTACTGCGCGCTGTCCCCATCCTCGCCTTGAGCGCCACCCCAACCACCCAGCTGCGGCTCGATGAACACGTGGCGCTTGCCCGTGTCGGGGTGGGTACCGCCGATGAAGGTGCCGCAGACTGACGCATAATGTCCTGCGGTGAGACGATCGGTCAGCCGCGGCGCGAGCGCCTTCCAGATGATATCGAGCGCCCGGATGCCCACCTCGTAGTAAAGCCCCATGGCCGCCGGGTATTGCGCATTGAACATCGAGCGATCGTCGCAGATCAGCTTCAGGGGTCGAAACGACCCGGCATTGGCCGGGGTGTCCGGACTGGTGATCGCCTTGAAGAGGACTTTGGAATCCACCTCCGTCGACGCGAACGAGCAGTTGAAGGGGCCTTTGTCCTGGGGTGGATTGCCGCGCAGGTCGACGATGAACTCATCCTCGGTGATGGTCACCTTCGCGATGAGCACCCGCCCGTCATCGAGCCGATCCTCGGCCTGGAAGGTTCCCTTCGGCAGGCGCTTGAGCGCCTCTCGCGAGACCGCCTCCCCGTAATCCAGAAAGCGCTCGATGGCATGCATGACCGTGGCGGCGCCGTACTTGGCGGCGAGGTCCTGGATCCGCCGCTCGCCCGCCCGCATCGAGGCGACGCCCGCCCACAGATCCCCGCGCGCCGTCTCCGGCATGCGGCTGTTGGCTAGAATGATGTCCATCACGGAGGCGATGGGCGCGCCGCGCTCGAACAGCTTGATCTCGGGCAGCTGCAGTCCCTCCTGAAACACCTCGGTGGCATCCGGATGGATGCTGCTCGGAGCCATGCCGCCGATGTCCGCCCAGTGCGCCTTGTTGGCGACCCAGGCGAGGAGCTTCTGCTCGGCGAACACCGGCAGGATGAGCACCACGTCGTTCATGTGGCTCACCCCGCCGAAATGGGGAATATTGGCCACGAAGATGTCCCCGGGGTGGATATCCCCCGTGGGCGAGAACTTCTTGATGATCGCGCGCACACCGTAGTCGAGCATGCCGACAAAACTCGGTATGCCCGCCCCGGAACTCGCCAGCAAGCCGTTGCGATCGGTGATCGCCACGCCGAAGTCGAGCACCTCGTAGATGATGGAGCTCACGGCCGTCTTGCGCATGGTCGCGAACATCTCGTCGGAAATCGCGTCCAGCGAGCTCTGGATGAGCTCGATCGTCACTGGGTCGTAGTCGGCCTGATCGTTCATGGCGCGTTCACTCGGGTGGGTGTGGCCTGGCCGCCTGAAGGGCGGATCTCGATGTGCAGATTTCCGTAATCGTCGATATGCGCCCGCAGGCCCGGCGGGACCACCGCGGAGCTGGCGGCCTCCTCGATGATCGCCGGTCCCACCACCTGCGCTCCGGCGCCGAGCTTCGCCCGATCGTACACCGGCGTCTGCACCAGGCCCTCCTCGTCATAATCGACCTGCCGCCAGCCCGTCAGTGCCTTGTCTTCCCGGCCGTGGCCGGGAGCGAGGGTTGGCGGGCGGGGCTGGTGGATCGGCGCGAAGGCGGCCAGGTGGTAGCTCACCAGCTCGATCGGGCTGTCGAGCCGGTAGGTGTACTGGCGCTCGTAGTGCGCATGGAACGAGTCGGCGATCGCCTTGCAAGCGGCCTCCTCCAGCGATCCGGCCGGCAGCGGAACACGCACCGTGTGCTCCTGCCCCTCGTAGCGCATGTCGGCCATGCGCTCGAAACGCAGCTGTGCCGCCTCATACCCGGAGATTGCGAAGGCCTCCGTGGCAAGTCGCTCCAGATCGAGGATGTTGCGATTCACGGCGGTCATGTGCTCGACCGTCAGGGGCGTCGGCTGCGTGAGAACCCAGTCTCTGCGCAGGTCGGACATCAGCATGCCCCAGGCCGAGAAGACCGCGGAATGCGCGGGTATCACGACCTTGGGAATATTGAGCTCTCGGGCGAGCGTTACCGCGTGCAGCGCGCCTCCACCCCCGAAAGCGAACAGAGCGAAGTCACGCGGGTCGTAGCCCCGGTTGATCGATACCAGCCTCAGTGCATTCACCATGTTGTTGTTGGCAATGCGGATCACACCGCGCGCCGCCTCCTGCGCAGACAGCCCGAGCCGCTCTCCCAGCCGAGTGAATGCCGCCCGCACGCCCGCCATGTCCGCATCGAGCTCGCCACCGCAGAAGCACGCCTGATTGATGCGCCCGGTGAGCAGATTGGCGTCCGTCGTGGTGGGCTCCGTGCCGCCCTTGCCGTAGGCAACCGGCCCCGGCACGGCACCGGCGCTTCTCGGGCCCACGTGCAGCTTCCCCTGCCCGTCGAGCCAGGCGATGCTGCCACCGCCATTGCCGATCTCGACGATGTCGACGACGGGCACCAGCAGCGGATAGCCGCTCGAAAGCCGGCTTCGATCGATGTGGTAGGTATTGATCACCTGCACACGCCCGTCGTCGACCAGCGAGCACTTCGCGGTCGTGCCGCCGATATCGAGCGCAATGACGTTGCGCTCGCCGATCAGGCTCCCGAGGGCGGCCGCTGCCAGCACGCCGCTCGCCGGGCCGGACTCGATGATGGTGATGGGGGTCGCGCGGGCGGATTCGAGCGTATCGATGCCGCCGTTCGACTTCATGATATAGAGCCGGCCGCCGAGACCGCGCTGCCTCAGTTTCGACTGCAGACCATCGAGATAGCGCTGCGCGATGGGTTGGACATAGGCGCTCAACGCCGTGGTGTTCGTGCGCTCGTACTCATGCCACATCCGCGTCACCTGGTGCGAGGCGACGACGGCAACCTCCGGCCAGGCACGCTCGAGGGCCGCCATCAGCGTCCGCTCGTGCGCGGGATTCGCGTAGGCGTTGAGCAGGCAGACCGCGACCGCCTCGACGCCTTCCTCCTTGAGGCGGCTCACCAGAGCGGGCAGCTCCCCGAGATCGAGCGGCACGAGCACTTGGCCCAGATGATCGATGCGCTCGCTGATCTCCAGGCGCAGATGACGCGGCACGAAGGCGGGCGGCTTGTGGTAGCGGATGTTGAAGAAGTCCGGCCGATCACCGCGGGCGATCTCCAGAATATCCCGGAACCCCCGCGTGGTGATCAGCGCGGTCTTGACCCCGCGCCGCTCGGTGATCGCGTTGATGACCACGGTCGTGCCATGGGCGAAAAACTCATCGACGCCGCTGACGTCCACCCCCGCTTTGACCAGCGCATTGAGCACGCCGTCCTCGAAATGAGGCGGGGTGGTATGCGCCTTCTCCGTCCGGATCGCTCTCAGCTCGCCCGATTCGGCGTCGATCTCATAACAAACCACGTCCGTGAAGGTGCCGCCGACATCGCTCGCCACCCGCAGCTTGCTTCTGCTCATCTTGCTTGCGCTCATCGTATGCCCATCCGTCCGCGTCTGCGCCGGACCGGACCGGCGGCGATCCGGGCGGCGCCACGGCCGATGCGCCTCCCGGCCGGCACTAAGTAAACACGGTGCCGCACGGTCGCCGCCTGCCGGGTGCGCTCCGCCCTCATTCGCCGAACTTCATCGTCACCGTCACCATCGCCGTGCGCGGGAGCGCGGGCTCGGTGAATCCTCCCTCGACGAACTCCTCGTTGTACCGCTTGTTGGTTGCATTCAGGATGCTCGCCATGACCGACATGCGCCGTCCCCTCAGGCCGAATCGTACGTTGAGCGTGCTATAGCCACCCTGCAGGCTCGAGTTGTCGGCGTCCCAGGCCTCCTTGGTGCGCCCTGCGAGATCCCAACGGGTGAACAGGCTCACGGGACCGAAAAGGTCGTCTCTCACGTCGAAGAGGTGCCGCTCGTACTGAAAGCCGGCGTTCCACAGCCAGCGCGGCGCCTGCGGCAGCATGTTGCCGACGTCGGCCGGATTGAGGGAATAACGGGTGATGAAATTGTGGTTGTAGCTCCCGCTCGCGTACGCGGTGAGCTTGCCGAACGAGGGGCTGGAAAAGACGATGCCGCGGACATCGAGGTCGCCGCCATACATCCTCGCCCGGTTGATGTTGATGAGAATCTGCGCCCCGACCTGCCCGACGAAGACGAAGAACGGCTGATTGGAATCGTGGATGGCATAGGCGTCGCCGTTGACCTGCAGGCGATCGTCCAGCCATCTGGACTTGAAGCCGAGCTCCGTGGTGCGGGTGACTTCCGCCTTGATGCGGTCACCGACGCCCTTCAGGCCGAGCAGGGCTGCCGTGGCGCCTGTTCCGTTCTGGTTGAAACCCCCTGCCCGCATCCCTTCGCCCCAGGTGGCGTAGAGGCTCAGATTCCTCATCGGCAGCCACTGCAGCGTGACCCGCGGACTGTTGCGGATGAAGCGTGCGCGGTTCACCGCGCCGGGCACACCGCCGCCGATCTGCAGCGGCGAGACGAACTGGTTCGCTTTCACCTCGTCCCAGCGGTCGGCGATATCGATCCCGACGTGATAGGGCAGCTGATATCCGACACTGCCGAGAACGGAGCGCGTGAAATTGTGGTTGTCGTCCGCGAAGAAGGTGTCGGTCGGATTGATGGAGCTGTTGGGCTGCGGAACGTAATAGATCGGAATGATGCCGCGGCCCAGGTCCTGACTGGTGGTCGAAGAGATGAAGCGGTTGACGTAGGAGTAGTACAGCCCGGCGAGCCAGTGCAGCCCGGGCGCGGTGGCCGACCTCGTCGAGGTCATGCGCAGCTCTTCCGTCCAGCCGCGGATGTTGAAGTACTGCGTCTGGGCACCGTCGACGTTGCCGATCACAGTGTTGCTGGACAGGCTGCCCGTGTAGGGAAACGCCTTGGCCTCGGTGAGCTCTGTGAGGTACGTGTACGACGTGGTCGACCTGATACGCGCGAACGGCAGCCCTCTATAGGTGGCCTTGAAGGACTGCTGATCGAGCTTGTAGTCGTCGAGGCCCGGATAGTTGTTGTAGAAGGTGTAGCTGACTGTGTTGGCGTTCACCAGCGAGAAGTTGAACGGGTCCGGCCCCGGAGCAAGCTTGCCTGCCGGGGTGACCAGGGCCGGCTCGTAGTGGTAGAAGTTCGCCGTCCCTAGCGTGCGCTGGAAGGAGCTGTTCAGATCGAACTGGAGGTACTTGCCGGTCAGCAGGCGCAGCTTCAGGCGCACGCCCCAGCGCTCCTGAGGGTTCTCGCCGAAGCCCGGCAGGGTGACGTTGCTGAAAAACCCGCTGTTGTTCGAGTAAATGCCGGCCAGACGGAACTGCAGCACGTTCTTGACGATCGGACCACCGACTCCGAAGGAGCCGCCGTACTGGCCGTAGTCCCCCTCGTTGAGCTCGGCGTAGCCGGTATAGTAGTTGGTCGGGTTGGCCGTATTGATGATGATGGCGCCGGCGACGGCGTCCGGACCATACAAGGCGCCCTCCGGGCCCTTGATCACCTGCACGCTGCTCAAGTCGAACATCACCTGGTTGAACTGCTCGGGGTCGATCTCGTTGACGCCGTCGAGCCGGGTGACCACCGGTGAGGTGGTGTTGCGATTTTGCGAGATGCCGCGGATCGAGATGAAGCTCAGGCCCGCCTGCTGGGACTGGGTGAATGCCATGCCGGGAACCAGGTCCATCAGTCCCTCGATGTTCGGGCTGCGCAGCTCACCGAGGTCCTTGGCGGTGAATGCGGTGTCGACGGCCGGGAGGCGGAAGTTCGACTCGGCGAATCCGTGCGCGGTCACGATGACCTCCGCGAGCCTGGGCTCGGGTTGGGCACCTGCGCCCGGGGCGTCCGAGGCGGGATCGGGCGGCGCCATCGTGGCGGCATCCCCTGGTCTCGAGCCGGCCTGCGCGAGCAGCGGGGCGTGCTTCGGGCAGCCGGTGCCCCTCCGGATGCCCGTGCATAGCTCGCTCGTATGGCCGGCTCTTGCGCTGGCCAGAGGCGCGGCCAGCAACAGCAGGGAAGTCAACAGCGCGCCGCGGCACCGGGTGCGCGGCCGTGTGGTGGCGCCGTGGAGCTCGAGGGAGACCGCCTGCTCGACGGACCCGGCGGATTCGGGGCCGATGGAGGCCTCACTGGCGGACCGGGATGGGCAAAGGCTCGATTCGGCGATGCGCATGGATTGGCTTCTCTGTGTTGTCGGAAAGGCGCTGAGGCTTGGATTGCCAGTGGCGTTGACCCTGAGTCGTCGGTTTTAGGGCGCGCGGCGTTTGGTGTCGACTCCCGCATCGGGTGGCGGGGACACCGGTACGGGTAGGGTGCCCGGGGCGCTCCTACCCGGGGGTCGGCTCGTGCGCGGATGCCGCGGCCCCGCAATCGGAGGCTTGTGCCGGCACGCATCCCGCCGTGATCGACACCGCGTGCAACCCTCGGTCCGCTCGAGGCGAAGCGCTCATGCACATTACCCCGGGGGCCAGGACGATGCTTTGGCCACCATTGCGCCGGATCGCAGGTCCAGCGCAGGGCCACGGGACTTGAATTCTTTTCAAAATCAGCTTCTTATGGATGCCAACCGGCCCGCGGTCCTGCACCGGATCTTCTGGCTTGGGGGGAACCGCTCGCTCCGGTGTATCGTTGCGATCATGAACTTCCCATCTGCGGGCAAGGCAAGCGCCGGCGGACCGGAGCTCGATGCGGCGCCAGAGGCGGACGGCGACAGTGAATGGCTGCTGGTTGGCAAACTGGCGCCGCCCGAGCAGCGGGTGACCGTCGTCGCTCGGGAGTCTCTGATCGAGCGTCTCGAGGCCGGGCTCACACGACCTCTCTCGGTCATCGTCTCACCGCCCGGCTTCGGCAAGACCACTTTGCTGACGCAGTGGTGGCGCAGCTTGAGGTCGCGGCCCGGCCTGCACGCCTGCTGGCTCACCTTGGATGAAATCGACGCGGAAGTCAGCCGCTTCATGGCCGGCTTGATCATGTCCGTCGCCGCCTCCGGCATCGATGTGGGCTTTTTGGAAGTGGCGGCGCGCCAACAGTCCATCGACACCCACGTGCGTCCGATCGCGCTCGCCCTGCTCGATGCCATTCAGCGCGCCGGAAGCCCTGTGGTGCTGATTCTGGACGACTTCCATCGCGCCCAGAGCCGGGCGGTCGACGAGGTTGTCTCGACGTTGATCGAGTACAGCCGCGGAAGTCTGCATGTTGCCGTGAGCAGCCGGTCGCGTCCGCACCTTCAGATCTCAACGTTGCTGGCGCGCGGACTGGTCACGATGCTGCACGCCAGGGACCTTGCTCTGTCTCTCGAGCAGGCCGCGCAGGTGGTGGGTCCGGAGGTATCACAGGCCGACCTGGAGCTGCTGCATACGCGCACGGAGGGGTGGGCGGTGGCACTGCAGCTGGCGCGCTTGTGGCTCGACCGCGGTCGACACAGACCGGCGGCGCTGAAGGACTTCTCGGGCCGCACGACGGAAATGACGGAATATCTCACGGAGCAGATCCTTGACGATCTCCCGCAAGAGCAGCGCGAGTTCATGCTGGAGACCTCCATTCTGGAGCGCTTCAACGCGCCGCTCGCCGATGCCGTGCGCGGCCGCCACGACAGCGACGCTCTGCTCGACCGGCTGAGGCATTTCGATGCTCTGCTCGTCCCGCTGGACAACGCGCATGAATGGTACCGATACCATCATCTGTTCGCTGATTTCCTGGGCCAGAGATTGAGGCGGGGCGCGATGGAGAAACGCATGACGCTGCACCGAAACGCCGCGCGAGCGCTGGCGGCGGTGGGCGACCTGCCGGAGGCGGTGCGGCATGGGATGGCCGCCGGGGACACCGCGCTTGCCGTGGCGCTCACGCAGCAGGCGGGCGGCTGGGAGCTGATCCTGCGAAAGGGGATCGGTTACCTGCGCAGCGTGCTCATGATCTTCGACCCGGCGACCATCCGGTCGACCCCGACGATGCGGATCACGCAGGCGTATCTCGATATCAAGCTGGGCCGGCTTCAGGCCGCGCGCGAGCTGCTGGCGCTCGCCGCAGCGGCGCCCGCGGATGTCGCCGGGAGGATCCGGCGGGATTTCGTTGTTATCGACTCCATCTGGAGCGTGTATGTCGATGAAGTGTCCGACGAGCGCTGGCTCTCCGAGCTCGACCGCCGCCACGACTTCCTCGAGCCCGACGATCACCTCGGAAGGGGCACGCTGAGCTGCGCGCTCGCCGTCTCGGCGCTCTGTTGGGGCAAAGCGTCCGACGCGGAGGCGGCGAGCCGGCGCGGCATCAGGGAGATGCGCAACTCCGGCAGCATCGTCGGCGTGAACTACGCCTTCCTGCACTTCGCGCACAGCCAGTTGCTGCGCGGCCGCCTGCGCGAAGCCGAGACACTGTTCCGCGAAGCCCTCGTCATGGCCGAGGAGAACTTCGGCGCTGACTCGGGTCTGAAGGCGCTATGCGGCGCATTCCTGGGTTACTGCCTGTACCTGCGGGGCGATCAGGCGGCTTCCAACCCCCTGCTCGAATCCCTTGCCAAGACGACGGACGGCTGGGTCGATCTGTTTGCCACCGCCTACGAGCTGCAGGCGCGCCAGGCATTCATCCGGGGCGGACTGCCGCGGGCGTTGGAAATCACGACGCAGGCGGAACGGCTTGCGCATGACCGGCAGCTTCCGAGGCTCGGCCGGGTCGCCGCCGCCTGGCGTGTGGAGTTTCTCGCCCTCGCCGGGCGGCGGTGCGAGGCCAGACGCGAAGCCGCGGCGGGCGAGGTCCTCGAGGCTGCGCAGGTGCGCGGCGTGCCCGATGTGCGCTGGCGACTTCGCCTCGCCGCGACCATGGCGATCGCCCGACTGTCCGCGGCCGAGGGAGCGACGGCGGAGGCCCTGCAACTGCTGGAGGGCGCCGCCATGGAGTTCCGCGACGCCGGGCTGCTGTTGCCAAGCCTGCGGCTCGAGACCCTCGCCATCGCAGTATTGAGGCAGCGCGGCGCGCAGGAAGAAGCGATTTCGCGGCTGCAGCGGCTGCTCGAGTACGTGGCCACCGAAGGAGCCGTTGGACTGCTGCTCGAGCAGGGCCGCAGCCTCGAGCGTCTGCTGCTGCTCGCGCTGCGACGCAACCAGGAGTTGATTCTATCCGGCGCACAGCGCGATCTGATCTCTCAGGCGATCGGCATGATGCAGCATGGGGAGCCCGGCGGAGAATGCGGCTTCAGCGCCCGGGAGCTTGCCGTGCTGCGAGAGCTGTGCAACGGGCGATCAAACAAGGCGATCGGCGAGATTCTCGATCTCTCGGAGAATACCGTGAAATTTCACCTGAAGCGCATCTTCAGGAAGCTCGGCGCGGAATCGCGCGCCGCGGCGGTCAAAGCGGCGCTGCAGAAGCACCTGGTACCGCCTGGCGAGGCCGAGGCATCCGGATAGGCGCGAAGCCCGCGGCCGGCTCATCGCTTGGAGAGCTCGAGCGAGGAAACCAGCGTCTGCAGATAGCTGTTTCCAGGCGCGGTCGATTGCGATCGCAGGCTCAACAAAGAGAGTGTTCCGCTGCCCAGGTCGAGCGTTCCAGACAGTGAGACGGCCGGACCGCCTGCGCCGCCCGGCAATCCGACGATGGATACGGACTGACGCTGCAAGCCCCCGCCCAGGGCATTGATGTCGGTCATACCGTAAAGCGGCGATGACCCTCCGTTCCACACGAGCTTTCCCATGACCCAGCCGAACGCGTCACCAGGATAGGGAACGACCGAGGAGACCAGGAGCGCGGTGCCGTCGGTGGCGAGCCAGCTCCCGACCAGCGGATCGACCGCTCTCACCGCCGGGCCCTTCACGGGCGCGGGAGCCGGGGACATCTCAGATGCTTCCGAGATCCGCTGATATATCAGCTTATCGACATACGTGCCCGCGACGGCGAGGCCGGGGAAGTCGATGGACGCGACCAGGGCATGGGAGAGGACGAGCTGCTCGACACCGTTGTGGATGCCGAGTTGCCCGCTGAGGCCCGAAACCCAATGCCAGCTGTTATCGGGCGGCCCCTGCTCGACCGAATGCCAGTCGATGGCAAGCGCCGCGGCCTGGCCGGCGCCCGACGTCGGGTCCGCGGTCGTCTGATAGCCGACGACCTCATACGTGCCCACCGATCCCGTGGATGACTTGTAGGTGCCGGTGATCAGATTGGGGCTCTCGAGCCTCAACGACATGGTGGACCCGTACGAGTTCTTCCACACGCCTGCGAGCGACATATCGGTCTCCCCGATGCCTGTTGGTCAATGCACGGCAGGTGCGCCGGCTTTCAGGTAAATCTGACCGGCTGCACGGACGCCGGCAGCCGCAGATTGCCGGAGGGCTTGGTGATGATCTTGCGCCCCCCGGGCTTGTTGAACGCATACATGCCGTCGGGCGCGAGCGAAATCACCCCCGAGGGGTTGATTACCGCCCGATAGGCGAAGATCGTGTAGCAGTATTCCATCAGCACGGAGCCCACGAGCACCAGGTTGGTCAGGCCGAGCGGCATGAACTGCGGAATGACCTTGCCCTGGTCCGGGCCCGCCTCGATCCCGACCCTGTAAAGATCGGATGTCACCGTGATCTCCCCGCCATTGATGCCCAGGGTCACGGGCGGATTGCCCAGCCTGGCCAGGAGGAAGAGAGTCGTATTCATGAGGTTGTCGTCGCCCTTGAACTGCGAGGAGCCGGAGTCCAGCGCGAATTGCAGATTACCGCCGAGCGGTTGGAAACCCACTTTGTAGGTCTGAAGCGGCGTGGTCCAGATGTACTCTACTCCCTTGAACTGCGTGTACGGAGTCCACGGCATGAATATGCCCTCGGCCGGGATGAATTTTCCCGGGTCGAGCCCTCCTAGCTGGCACGTGCCGGTGCGCGAGGCCGGATCCCAGTCGAAGGACACATAGGGCATCGCGGGGGAGATCGTCCCGTTGTTCATCAGGTCCTGAACGATGAAGCTGTTGCCTTGCTGCACATATGCGCTGCCGGAGGGAACCCCGATACCTCCGTCCCAGTCGATCTGCTCGAATTGCGCTCCGGAGTATTCCGCGGACAGATAGAGGCTGACCGGCAGCGACGCGCCGCCCGGCACGGCCAGAAAGTCCCTGGCGGTCTCGACGATCATGGTGCCCCATGGACCGAAGCTGTATGGAATGCGGTTGCGGTCCACCCAGGCGAAGCTCGATGACCTCTCCCAGACGAAACGTCCTCCGCCGTAGTGCTGGCAGCTGGTGGGGGCGCAGAGCGAGGAAGTGGACCACAGGATGTTTGTTCCGGTATCGATCGCGAATTTGAGGGATTGCGGAGGAGTGCCGAGCGAGGTGGCGGTGAGCCAGGGACTCGCGCCGTTGTTTTGGAACGGCCCCTTTTTCATGGGGAAGAGCACCGACTGCAGGGCGGCGACAGGGTTCGGCATGGTCGTGCTCCTTGGCGGCTGCAGGAGCCTGAGCTCCCCAACGGGTCCGCGATGAAGTCTCAGCTGGAGTTTGTGCCGCGGGCGGCGACGACCGCAATCATCCGCAGGGTGGCGGCGCCCCACGGCCGACCCGGCGGCTACCCGTTTGGGTGGGCGTGACCGTATCGATGAAAGGGGGGGCTGAGGGAAATCGCCCCGGGCGCGCGCCGTGGGCGGAGTCGGTCAAGCTGCGGGCCCGCCGAGCGCCTCTTCCAATGCAGCCGTCAGCGGCTTCAGAAAGTAAGATTCCCCGGGCATCAGCCGCGGCTCGACGCCATGGCGACGCAACGTGTCGGCCACGACCGGACCGACGGCCGCGACGAGGGTTTTCCGCAGCGCCGACCTGACGGCCTGCTCGGATGTGATGGCGATCAGCCGCTCGATCTGGGTGGAGCTGGTAAAGGCAATGGCGTCGATGCCGCCCGCGCCGAGCCGTCCGAGCAGGGCCCGCACCGCCTGGTCTTCGGCGGCATCCGCATAGACATACGGTGCCACCACGGACACAGCCGCGCCGGCGTCTTCCAGGAAGTCCACCAGTGGACGATTGGGCTCGGTGCCGTAGAGCTGTACCCCGACGCGATGGCCGCGCAGATCGTGCGGACGCAGTGTCGCGATGACGCCGTCGGTGGTTGCCCGCTCCGCCGCGATGTCCGTCTTCATCCCGAGCTCGCGCAATACCCTGGCGGGTTTCGGCCCGCGAGTGATCTTGCGGATGCGAGAGAGCGCCTCGAGAAAACCCGGGCACAGCGCCGGCTCGTGCCGCCTCATGCAGGAGAGGATGCGATGCAGCCCTTCACCCGTGAGCAGGATCAGGTCATCGAAGCCGTCCGCGGCGAGCCGCCGGCTCCATTGCAGCACGGGTGCCGGGTCGGGCGCATCGTGAATTGCGACCATGGGGCAGCGGATGACGCGCGCCCCGCGCCGCTCCAGCAGCCCTGCGAAGATCTCGATTTCCCGGGCCTCGGGAACGGCGATGGTGCGGCCGGCGAGGGGCTGGGTGTTCACGGCGACGGATGATACCTGGGGCGGGCGCGCTCAGGCTGGCGCCTGTTGCGCTCCTCGGGCTCCAGGAGGTCAGGCCTGGGTCGCAACTCTCTGCCCGTCCGCGCCCTCTTCGGGCTGGGTCATTTGCATCTGCACGCGCGTGACAGGCAATGCCAGCTGGCCGCCGTGTCGTCTGATGATGCGCGAGGCGTTGAGCAGGACGTCCTCCTGTATGGCGAGCGACTCGCCCCACTGAACCGTTGCGGCGAAGCAGTAGATCAGGATGTCGAGGGAGTGGGTGCCGTAGTTGGTGAAATACACCATCTGGCTCTGGTTATGATCGATCCCGGAATGATTGCCGATGTAGGCGCGCAGCTCCGCCAGGATCGCAGGCAGTCGCTCCACGTCCGAATAGCGGACCGGCAGAGTCTGCTCGATGCGCCTGGCCTGCATCCGGGGAGGCGTCTCAACCACGCTGGTGTTAAACACATGATTCGGAACGTAATACGGGTACGTGTCGAATCCCCGCAGCCTCGTGGACCACCAGCCGATGTGCTCCACCGTTCCGGAGATGTTCAACGAGGGCAGAACGATCCATTCGCCGATCTTGAAGGGCTGATTCAGGTAAATGACCACCGCCCCGAACAGATTGGACACGAGGCCCTGAGCGGCGAAGCCGATCGCGATGCCCGCGACACCGCCGACGGTCAGCAGACTGTCGATCGGAAAATGCAGCGTGCGCAGAATCATCAACCCGATGATTGCCAGCAGCCCCAGGCGGGCAACCTTGCCTGCCAGATCGTAAATCATCGGATCCAGACCATGACCGTGCGGATGACGGATGAGCGGATAGATTTCGATCAGGTTCCAGCCCGCCCAGGCGAGCACCACGAGAATTCCGACGTGCAGCGAGGGATCGAGGACTTGGGAAAGCACCGAGGCGTGGATCTGCCCGTTGATCAGCCCGCCGATCAGATAGGCGGCGCAGAGCATGATCAACGCAAGCAAGGGGGAGTGCGCGGAGCGGTAAAGCGCCTTGCGAAGAGGTCCTGCCCGTCCGGTCGATCGGTGGATGAGCCTCAGCCCGATGAGCCGGATCAACACGACCAGCAAGGCTGCAACCAAAGCGATGATGCCGACGTGAGTGAGCAGATCCCGATATGAATCAAGCCATTTCGTATGAAGCATAGTTGAGTCTCGGGCGAAAAAGGAGTGGTCAAAGGCGAGCGCGCCGCGACGCAGCGCAGTCCATTGTCCGCACCGCGTCGCGGGCGTGCAATGTCAGGGGTCTTGCGCACGACTGCCGCTCGCGCGCCGGACTGCGGCTCGAGGCCTGCGCCTGCTCGAGCCCAAGCTTGCTGCGGGCCGGAGGAGCGGGGCGGGGCGCAAGCCCGCCGCGGCCTGCGCGATGATGAAAGGGCCGCAACGGCGGCGCCGCGCTCCGGGTCGCGGATCAGCGACGGCGACTCGTTGGGCGAGTACCGGCTTGGCGTGCCGCAGTGAGATGAAGGAGTCTGGAGCTCATGGAGGCGCGTGCGCGCCCAGGATCATGTCCACCGCCTTCTCGGCGATCATGATGGTGGGCGCATTCGTGTTGCCACTGATCAGCGTCGGCATGATGGAGGCGTCGACGACACGAAGGGCGTCGATGCCGCGCACCCTCAGCTGCGGGTCCACCACCGCCTGCGCATCCTCGCCCATCCTGCACGTGCCGACCGGATGATACTCGGTCTCGGCGGCGCCGCGGATGAACTCCCCGAGCTCGGCGTCCGATCGTCTGTTGGTTCCGGGGAAGACCTCGGCGCCGAGATAGCGGCGGAAGGGCGCCTGGGCGTAGATCTCGCGGGCGCGGCGCACACCGGCGATGAGCGGTGTCAGGTCGGCGGCCACGGACAGGTATCTCGGGTCGATCAGGGGCGGGTCCGCCGGGTCGGCCGAGCGCAGCCGGATCTCGCCCCGGCTGCCGGGGCGCAGATAACAGACGTGCAGCGTCATGCCGGCACCGGGCATCTTGCGCCGCCCGTGATCGACCACATAGGCAGGGATGAAGTGCAGCTGCACATCGGGTGTCGCGGCATCGGGCCCGGATTGCAGGAAGGCGCCGGCTTCGGCGATGTTGCTGACGCCCGGCCCGGTCCCGAGCACGGCGAACTGCAGCGCGGCTTTGAGCGCTCCGAGCCCGGTTGCCGAGCGGTCCAGGGTGATCGGCTCGGAGCAGGCGTGAATGACATTGATGTCGAGGTGATCCTGGAGATTCTTGCCGACGCCCGGCAGGTCGTGACGGACGGCGATGCCCAGGGGCTGAAGATCCCGCGCCGGGCCGATTCCCGAGAGCAGCAGCAGCTGCGGCGAGTTGATCGCGCCGGCCGATATGAGGACTTCCCGCTCCGCGCGGATTTGCCTCGATGCGCCCTCGTGCGCATACGCGACGCCCGCTGCCCGCTGCCCGTGGAGGAGGATGCGCTGCGCCAGCGCGCCGGTGATCACGGTCAGGTTCGGCCGGTGCAGCACCGGGCGCAGGTAGGCCGTGGCGGCGCTGCATCTTCGACCGCCTCTCTGCGTCACCTGATACAGCCCGGCGCCCGATTGCTCGCGGCCGTTGAAGTCGGAATTGCGCCTCAGGCCGGCCGCCACCGCGGCCTCGACAAACACGCGGCTCAAAGGGTTGGTGTAGCGGCGCTCACAGACATTGAGAGGGCCCCCACGGCCGTGCAGATCGCCAGCGATGGCCTCGTTGTTCTCCGAGCGCCGGAAATAGGTGAGAACCTGCTCGTATCCCCAGCCGGGATTTCCGAGGTCGCGCCAGTGGTCGTAGTCCTCAGGCTGCCCGCGGATGTAGACCATGGCGTTGATCGAGCTCGAGCCGCCCAATGTCTTGCCCCGCGGCCAGAACATGCGCCGGCCGGCCATTTGCGTCTGGGGCACGGTCTCATAGAGCCAATTGACGTCCGGCGTGGTGAGCCGCCCGATCCCGGCCGGCATGCGGATCAGGAAGGAATCGTCCCGGCCGCCCGCCTCGAGCAGCAGCACCCTGACGCCCGGATCGGCGCTGAGCCGGTTGGCGAGCACGCAGCCCGCCGAGCCGGCGCCGACGATGATGTAGTCGAAAGTCTCGGCCACGGACAGCCCCCTGCGTGACGGCGCGCGTGGAAGATCATAATCCAGTTGAAACATATCCACTCCCCGGCACGCGATCTGTCGTGGATAACCGATGGCGAACCGCACGCCGGACCGCGGTCAGCGAATTTGCGTCCCGGCCCGCCCGACGCTGCACGCGCTTCCGGCCGGCGTCGCAAGTCGCAGGCCCCGGGCGTGGACCTCGCGCCTTGACATCAACGGGCGCGGGGTCGAGCATGTGCGATCATGCGGCCGATATCGCTCGGAGTGTGATGTGAAATGTCCCAGATGTAACCTGGATCTCGTGGCCGAGGTTCGGCACAAAATCAGCGTGCAGGCCTGCCCTTCCTGCCGGGGGATGTGGTTAGAGCGCAAGGAGGTCGAGGAGCTCGAAGACGAGGCCTTCGACTTCGGCGAGCATGCGAAGGGCACGCTCGTGCCCAGCTCGACCCCGTCGAGTCTGAAATGTCCCGAGTGCGCGGCGGCCCTGAGTCGCTTCCAGTACCGGTTCTACGATCTGGAGATGGAATTCTGCGAGAATCAGCATGGCTATTGGCTCGAGAGCGACGAGGACACGAGGGTGCTCGAGCTGATGCGACAGGAGGAGAAGGACATGAAAAGGAAACTGACTGTGGAGGACCGCTGGGCCGCGACGCTGCGACGCATGCGCTCGGGCTCGCTCCTCGAGCGGTTGCGGGAGCGGCTGCATTAAGCTGCCGCGGGCGGCTATTCCGGTCCCCAGCCCTTCTTGTGCTTGCGCTCCCCGCGCGCGGCCTCATGCTTGCGGTCGCGGTGGGGCTGTGCGGGCTTGCGCTTGCCGAAGCCGCTCGGCGCCACCCCGGCCGCGATCAGCGCGTCGCGCTTGCGCTGCACGTTGGTGCGCTTGAGCTTGATGACGGATCTGTTCATCCGCTCACCCCGGCTGAGTCAGCCGAAAGAGCGTGTCGGCGCCGTCGTGGGTCGAGATCCAGCCGATCGGCCGCGGCGCGACGATCGACCCGATCGGGTCATGAGCCAGCCCGTGACCGCAGCGCGGCTCGTAAAAATAGGAATCGGTCATCTCGTGACGACCACCTGCTCCAGGCGCTCGAGCACGCGCGGCCAGCCGCCGGACATCGTCTCGTAGGCGGAAGCGTTGCGCGGACCGAAACCGGAATGCTCCATTCTCACGCGGGTTCCTCCGGGCACCGCGGCGAGCGTCCACTCCACCACGCTGTCGAGCGCCGAGCCGTAACCGAGGCTGCGCGTCGAGCCTCCCTTCCAGGTATACACCAGCCGGTGAGGCGGGTCGCATACCGTGATTTCGCAGTCAACGACGCCGTTCCAGTTGCCCATGGGCCTCGCCCGGAACCGGAAGGAGGCGCCGAGGCGGGGCTCGAAGTCATTTTCCATCAGCCACTCGGCAATCAGCGAGGATTGGGTGAGCGCGCGCCAGATCTTCTCCGGCGGATGGGGCATCGTGCGCTCGATCACGATCGAGCGCGCAGTATTCGAATCGCTCACTTGTCCATCCTCCGTAACAGCGCCTCGAGCCTGTCGAGCCGCTCGCCCCAGAAGGCCGTGTACAGCCCGAGCCAGTCGATGAGCGGCGAGAGGCCGTGCGGCTCGGCGCGATAGTGAGTCTCGCGTCCCTCGCACCGGGCGCGCACCAGCCCGGCGGATTTGAGCGCGGCCAGATGCTTCGATACGGCCGGCTGCGAGATCCGGGCATGCCGGGTCAGCATCCACACGGTCTGCTCGCCGTCCCGGCACAGGCGCTCGAAGATCGAGCGGCGCGTCGGATCGGCCAGGGCCTTGAACACGGTGCTTGGGATGGCGCTCACGCCCGATATATAGCCCGACAATTATGGATGAACAATAACTTTCTGGATATGGGTTTGTCAAGAAGCGCGACTTGGAGGAATCCGGGATCTACGGAGCCGCCGACGCCCGCCGCTTGAGGAAGGGCATCGCCACCGGGATCAGCGACACGACGATGATGATGAGCGTGACAATGCCGAAGTTGTGCCGCACCAGCGGGACGTTGCCGAAGAAATACCCGCTCCAGATGAGCAGCAGCACCCAGGCGAAGCCGCCCAGGACGCTGTAGAGCTGGAAGCGTGCGTAGCGCATGTGACCAATGCCGGCCACGAACGGCATGCAGGTGCGGATGACGGGGATGAAGCAGGACACGGTGATCGCCTTGCCGCCGTGGCGCAGGAAGAACGCCTCGGTGCGGCGCAGGTATTCGACCTTGAGCAGCCGGTAGCGGCCGCTGAAGGCGGGCGGCCCGATCAGCCGGCCCAGGCCGTAACTGACGGCGTAGCCGAGGACGGCCGCACACCCCAACACGAGCGAGGCGACCGGAGCGCTGAGTGTGGCCGTATCCACGGCCGCGAGCGCTCCAACGCCAAAGAGCAGCGAGTCCCCGGGCAGAAACACCGCCACCACCAGGCCGGTCTGCGCGAAAATGACGCCGAACAGGATGGGGTAGGTCCAGATGCCGACCGCGCTCAGGAGCGCCGCGAGGTGCCGGTTGAGGTGCAGGACGATATCTATGAGCCAGGCGAGCATGGAGAATATCGTGACAGTTTGTCGAAGCCGTCAGGTGATACCGGAGAGTGGCTGAGGCATGCGGACATCTCCGCCGCCGAGGGTGGCGAGCGTCGGGCACGGCGTCCTGCCTGGGCCGCGCCTTTTGCCGGACGCCGCGCCGGGAGGGGGGCACGATGCCCGGATCCGGCGTTTCTGACAAGTCTACCGGGCAAGATGCTCGAGCCACAGCCTCGGGTCGACCGGCCGGGTGCCTTTGCGGATGCCGAAGTACAGCTCCGGGCGTGCGGCGCCGCCGGTGTCGCCCGCCTCGGCGATCATCTGCCCGGCCCTGACCCACTCGCCGACGTGGGCATAAAGGTGGTCATTGTGCCCGTAGAGGCTCATGTAGCCGTTGCCGTGATCGACGATGATCAGCAGCCCCAGGCCGGCCAGCCAATCGGCGTAGATCACCCGCCCCGGGGCCACCGCACGCACGGGCGCATCGAGCCGGGTTGCGATGAGGTCACCGTCCCATCGCAGCCCGCCGGCACGCATCTGGCCGTACCGGGCAATGAGCTGACCGGCGACCGGCCAAGGCAGATGACCTTGCAGGCCCGCGAAGCGACCGTGCTCCACGGGGCTGCGCGCCTCGGCCCGACGCAGCGCCGCGAGCAGCGACTCCAGGGCCATCTGCTGGCGGCGCAGCTGGACCAGACGCTGGGTGCGTGTGCGCGTCCTGGCGGCCATGCCGGCCAGCACCAGCCTGCGGCGCGCGCTGGCCTCATCGAGTCGCTCGAGCTGTGCCTGTCGCTGGCGCTCGAGGCTGGCGAGCTGTGCGTCCTCGGCCTGCAGTGCGGTGTCGAGCTGATCGATCCGCCGCAGATCGGCCTCGATGCTGTGGATCCGCTCGGCCCGCGTCCGACTGAAATAGCTGTAGTAGGCGAACATCCGGCCTACGCGGCTCGGATCCCCTTGATTGAGAAGCAGCGTCAGCGGCCCCTGCCGCCCGACCAGGTACGCCGCGCGCAGCTCATCGGCGAGCGCGTGGCGGCTGCGATCGAGATCCGCCTGCCGAAGACTTTTCTTGGCCGCAAGCGCCGCCCGCCGGGCCGCGTCGGCCGAGAGCCGCTGGCGGAGCGTTTGCAGCGCGGCGCGCGCCGCTCCGGCGGATTGCTCGGCGGCCCGGAGGCCTGCGGTCAGCCGGCTCTGCTCGATTCTCGATGCTTGCACCTGACGGGTGATGCGCTCGATCTGCGCCTGCACGGCCTGCAGCCGTGCCTGCGTGCTGTGCGCCCTCGCCTGCGGCGTCGAGGCCGTCGCTGCCGGACCGCCCCCCAGCGCCAGCGTGATCACGGCCAGGAAGATCAGCGCGCGGTGCGCTCCCGAGAGACGCTTCGGCGACCAATGATCCCTGCCATATTGCATAGGGACGCTATAATGCGCGACCTTTTTACGGCCGGTACGGTCTTCTAGACGCCTTTCATGGATCATCTCGCTCAATATATACACGTCCACCCCTGGCTTGCCGCCTCGACCGTGGCGGTGGCGGTCATCGCGATCCTGTTTGAGATGCGCGCCCGCAGCGAGAGTTTCGCCGGCGTTTCGGCCCAGGAAGCCATCCAGCTGATGAACCGCGGTGCGCTGATGATCGACCTGCGGCCGCAGGAGCAGTATGCGGCGGGCCACGTCTCGGGAGCCCGGCGCATGGACGGGGAGCAGATCCAAAAAGGGGCAGATCTGCTGAAGAAGCACAAGCAGAAACCGCTCATCGTATATTGCGACCGCGGCTCGCTGGCCGGCGCCGCGGTGCGCCAGCTGCGCGCGCAGGGGTTCGCCCAGGCGGTCGCTCTGCGCGGCGGGCTCACGGCCTGGCGGGCCGAGAACCTGCCGGTGGAGAAGGGCGCGGGGAACAAGGCGTGAGCCAGCCCAAGGTGCTCATGTATGCCACCGGCTGGTGTCCCTACTGCGCGCGCGCCCGGCAGCTGCTGACGCGCAAGGGGATCGCCTTCGAGGAAATCGATGTGGACGCGCGCCCGGAGGCGCGCGCCGAGATGCAGCGGCGCAGCCGGCGGCACACCGTGCCGCAGATCTTCATCGGAGAGACGCATGTCGGCGGATGCGACGATCTTTACGAGCTCGATGCCCGCGGCGGCCTCGACACACTGTTGAAAACCGGAGTCTGACACATGGCGAATGAAGCCGCCGGCATCGCGCCGGCACCCGAAGATGCCAACGGCCCGATCCTGCACCTGCAGCACGTCTATCTGAAGGACTGCTCGTACGAGGCCCCGAACGGCCCGCGCGGCGAAGGCAACTGGAACCCGCAGATCAACCTCGATCTGCACACCGGCGTGACCGTGCTCGCGCCCGAGGTGCAGGAGGTCGTGCTGACGGTGACTGTGTCCGCCAAACAGGGCGAGACCACGGTCTTCCTGGTGGAAGTGAAGCAGGCCGGCGTGTTCATGCTGCGCAACCTGTCCGAGGAGGACACCAAGCGCGCGGTCGGCGCCATCTGCCCGGGCGTGCTGTTCCCGTATGCGCGCGCGCAGGTGTCGCAGCTGATCACCCTGGGCGGGTTCCCGCAGCTGCTGCTGCCACCGGTGAATTTCGAAGCCCTCTACGCGGCCAATCAAAACCAGCCGACTCCGAGCGCCGCGCAGGCCAACTGAAACGGCTGCGCCGCCCGCGAGCCCCGGATCATGAGCGCCGCAGCCGGGAGCGATCCGCCCGTCGCCGTGCTCGGCGCCGGCTCATGGGGAACGGCGCTCGCGGTGCAATTCGCGCGCAGCGGTCGCCCGACCCGGCTCTGGGGCCGGGACCGCGAGCAGCTCGCGGTCATGGCGCGCCAGCGGCGCAACGAGCGCTACCTCCCCTCCGGCGCGTTCCCCGAGTCGCTGGTGGTGGAGCCGGATCTGGCCGATGCGCTTCGCGGCGCCCGTGATCTGTTGATCGCGGTGCCGAGTCATGCCTTCCGCTCGACGCTCACCGAGCTCAGGCCGGTGCTCGCCGAGGAGACGCAGTTGGCGTGGGCCACCAAGGGCTTCGAGCTGCCGACCGGTCTCCTGCCGCACCAGGTGGCGCGCGAAGTCCTTGGGCCGAAGCGTGCGGTCGCGGTCCTCTCCGGCCCCACCTTTGCGCGCGAGGTCGGCGCGGGTCTGCCCACCGCGATGGTCATTGCCTCCCCGGATGCGGCGTTTGCCAACGCGCTGGCGCAGGACCTGTCGTCGGCGAACTTCCGCGTCTACACATCGACCGACATCGTCGGTGTCGAGGTCGGCGGCGCGGTCAAGAATGTGTTGGCGGTCGGGGCGGGGCTTTCGGATGGCTTGGGACTGGGCGCCAATGCGCGCGTGGCGTTGATCACCCGGGGACTCGCGGAGATGATGCGGCTGGGCGTGGCTCTCGGGGCGCAGCGCGAGACGTTCATGGGACTCGCGGGCCTCGGTGACCTGGTGCTCACCTGCACCGATGACCAATCGCGCAACCGGCGCTTCGGCCTGCAGGTCGCTGGCGGCCGCTCGCCCGGTGAAGCATTGGAAGCGATCGGCCAAGTGGTGGAGGGCTATCCCGCAGCGCGCGCGCTGCGGGATGTCGCCGCCCGCGCCGGCGTGGAGATGCCGCTGTGCGAGAGCGTCTACCGGGTCCTCTACGAGGGCGTGCCGGCGAGGGAAGCGGTGCGCGGGCTGATGTCCCGGCCGATCAAGCCGGAGACGCAGTAGCAGATCTCAAAGGTGGAGCAGGGCGCTTCGCGCCGCTGCGAAGACCGCGCCGATCACAAGGAGCATGACCGGTCCGGCTGAGAGGGCAAACCCCACTTCGCGCGACTTAGGCTCCTTCACGTAGGCCAGGAAGTAGATGACCCTGCCGAGCAGGAACACCGCACCCAGCGCCGCGGCGATGACCGGGCTCAGGTAATGGGCGAAAATCCAGATGGCAGGGATGAACATGATCAGCAGCTCCATCGTGTTCATCTGCACCCGGAAGTAACGCTCGAAAATCTCGTGGCCGGTGGTCGCCGGAGCCGCCACTTTGTACTTCCCGCGCGCCTTGCCGACCGCGGCGCCGAAGGCGAAAAACTCCATCAGGGCAAGAGCGATGACCAGATTGACGAGCGCCATGAGCATCTCCCGAAGAGAGACATAGCATAGGCGAAACCGGGCACCCGGTAATGGCACAATAGCGTCCATGGAAAAGTCCCGGGGCTACGCACACCGGCTCGACCTGCGCGCCGACGTGGAGACGGTCTGGAAAGCTCTGACCGATCCTTCACGGCTGTCCCTGTGGTGCTCGCCGGATGCCCGGATCAACGCCCGCTCCGGCGGCCTGTTTTGCGCATGCGTCGACCGCGTGACCGAGCTGGAAGCCTGCATCGACGTGTTCGAGCCCGGAAGGCGGCTGCGGCTGATCTACCTCCCGTCCGCCTCGCTGCCGCCGGCGGACAGCGCCCTGGTCGATGATTTCATTCTTGAACCCTCCCGGCCGGGCACCATCTTACGATTATTAGGCTCCGGTATTCCCGGATCGCCCGATTGGGATGTCCAGTACCTGCGCTTGAGGACCGGCTGGCGGGCGGCCTTGATGCGCCTCAAGACCCTGGTTCACGGCTCAAATCCGGAGAAATCGTGACCGCTTTCGTGCTGCGCGCCGTGATCAGCGCGCTGGGACTGTGGGCCGCCACACGCTGGGTGCCCGGCATCACCATCAACGATGCCGGCACGCTGGTTCTGGCCGGCATCCTGCTCGGCCTCGTCAACGCCATCGTGCGCCCGATCGTCATCCTGCTGACGCTGCCGCTCACCGTGCTGTCGCTGGGCGTGTTCCTGCTCGTGGTCAACACAGCCATGCTCGCCCTGGTGGCGTGGATGCTGCCGGGATTTCACGTCGCGGGATTCTGGCCGGCCTTCCAGGCCGCGCTCATCGTCTGGGTGACCGGGTGGCTCGCCTCCTGGCTGATCGGCCCCAAGGGGCGGATTCAGATTCACATCCATCGCACGGGCCGCGGCGGGCCGCCGATGCCATGATGGACCACTGCAGCGCCGCCTTATCGACCATAATGGAGCGATGTCCGACTCCCTGAAACTCAAATTCTGCGGATTGCACTTCGCCTCGCCCATCGTGCTGCTCTCGGGCTGCGTGGGCTTCGGCGAGGAATACACCCGCATCCAAGGCTTCTCCAACCGCGACGCCGGCGCGGTGGTGCTCAAGGGCACGACGCTCGCCCCCCGGCTCGGCAACCCGCCGCACCGGGTATGTGAGACCCCCGCGGGCATGCTGAATGCGATCGGGCTGCAGAACCCGGGGACCGAGCATGTCATCCGGCGCATCCTGCCGGAGCTCGACTTCGGCGAGACCCGCTTCATCGCCAACGTGTCGGGCTCGACCGTGGAGGAATACGCCGAGGTCACGCGCCTGTTCGACCAGTCGCCCATCGACGCCATCGAGATCAATATCTCCTGCCCCAACGTCAAGGAGGGCGGCGTCGCCTTCGGGAACTACCCCGACATGTCGGCCCAGGTGGTCGAGGCCTGCCGCCGGGTGACCGGCAAGCCGCTCATCACCAAGCTTTCGCCCAATCAGACCGACATCCGCGAAAACGCCCGCCGCTGCATCGAAGCGGGCACCGATGCGCTGTCGGTGATCAATACGGTGATGGGCATGGCCATCGACGCGCATACGCGGCGGCCCGTGATCGGCAACATCCAGGGAGGCCTGTCGGGCCCGGCGATCAAGCCGATCGCGCTGCTGAAGGTGCACCAGGTGTACGAAGTGGCGCGCAAGCACGGCATCCCCATCATCGGCCAGGGCGGGATCACGACGGCCGGGGACGCCATCGAGTTCCTCATCGCCGGAGCCGCGGCGATCGGCATAGGGACCGCGCTTTTTTACGACCCGCTGGTCTGCAAGCGCATCAACGCCGGCATCGCGGACTATTTGCGCGAGCACGGGTTGGGCAGCGTCGCGGAGCTGACCGGCACCCTTCGGGTCTGATCAGGACCCCGGGGCCTGCCGCGGCTGCGGAGCGTTGCTCGACTCCGGGATGTCGAGATCGAGCTCCTTGAGCTTGCGGGTCAGGGTGTTGCGCCCCCAACCGAGGAGACGGGCCGCCTCCTGACGGTGGCCCTGGGTGCGCCTGAGCGCTGCGCGGATCAAGATGCGCTCGAACGCCGGCAGCGCCTCCTCGAGCAGCGTTCCCTGGCCGCTCACGGCCTGTCGGTCCGCCCAGGCGGTGAGCGCCTTCTGCCAGTCGGATTCCGGTCCGGGGCCATCCGCCGCCCCGATCTCCGGCGGCAGGTCCTCCACATGGATCTCGCTCCCCGGTGCCAGCACCGACAGGCGCCGGCAGATGTTGACCAGCTCGCGCACGTTGCCCGGCCAGCGGTAGCCCGACAGCTTCTCCTCTGCGTCCCGGGCGAGCGCCTTGGTTTCCACTCCCAGATCGCGCGCTGCCACCCGAAGATAGTGGCGCAGCAGCAGAGGAATGTCCTCGGCCCGCTCACGCAGCGGCGGCAGCTCCAGGCGGATGACGTTCAGGCGGTGATAAAGATCCTCGCGGAACAGGCCGTGGGCCACCCGGTCCTGCAGGTTCTGATGGGTCGCCGCGATCACACGCACGTCCACGCGGATCGGAGTCTGGCCGCCCACGCGGTAGAACTCTCCCTCCGCGAGCACACGCAGCAGCCGCGTCTGCATTTGCGCCGGCATGTCGCCGATCTCGTCGAGAAACAGAGTGCCCCCGTCGGCCTGCTCGAATCGGCCGCGCCGCTGGGCGTCGGCGCCGGTGAACGAGCCTCGCTCGTGACCGAACAGTTCCGACTCGAGCAGCTCGCCGGGAATGGCGGAGGTGTTGAGCGCGATGAACGGCTTGCCCGAGCGGGGACTGTGATCGTGCAGAGCGCGGGCCACCAGCTCTTTTCCGGTGCCGGATTCCCCGGTGATCAGCACGGTGACACTGGAGCGTGACAGCCGGCCGATGCCGCGAAATACCTGCTGCATGGCCGGGGCGGTGCCGAGCAGCTCCGGGATGCGCGTCTCGCCCTGCGCATCGGCCCCGACCCGAGGATGCGCGCTGGCGGCACGCCGGACCAGCGCCACCGCCTGATCGATGTCGAAGGGTTTCGGCAGGTACTCGAAGGCGCCGCCCTCGTAGGCCGACACGGCGCTGCCGAGGTCCGAGTGGGCGGTCATGACGATGACCGGCAGCAGCGGGCGCGATTCGCGGATCTTCCGCAGAAGCTCCAAGCCCGAGCGGCCGGGCATGCGGATGTCGGTCATCAACACGTCGGGTACGTCACGCCTCAACGCTTCGAGCGCGGGCTCCGCGGCGTCGAAGGCGCGTGGCTGAAGTCCGCCATTGCGCAAGGCGCGCTCCAGCACCCAGCGGATGGAGGTGTCGTCGTCGATGATCCAGACGCGAAGCGCCGGGTGCGCGGCCGGGTTCATGACGGCGCTTCCAACGGCAACAGCAGCGTGAACACGGTACGGCCGGGCTCGCTGTCGAATTCGATGAGGCCGCCGTTGCGGCAGACCAGCTCCTGGGCGACCGCCAGTCCCAGGCCCGTGCCGTCGGGGCGGCCGGTCACCAAGGGATAGAACAGGCTCGATCGCAGCTCCTCGGGGACGCCGGGGCCGTCGTCCTCGACCTGCACCGTGGCGACCAGGCGGTGCCTCACCGAGCCGATGCTCACGTTGCCCAGCGCGCGTGTGCGCAGCACGATATGGCCGCGACGGCCAAGCGCCTGCAACGCATTGCGCGTCACGTTGAGCAGTGCCTGGATGACCTGATTGCGGTCCAGCCAGGCGTTCGGCAGGCTTGGATCGTAGTCACGGTCGACGACGACTTCCTCGCCCGCCTCGGCTCGCAGCAGCCGATAAACGTGCTCGCAGATCTCGTGTACGTTGAGGAGCGATCGCTGCGGCGCTCTGCCCGGGCCGGCGATGGAATCGACCAGCGCGGCCAGGCGATCCGCCTCCCCGATGATGACCTGCGTGTACTCCTTCAGCGCCGCGGCGGGCAGCTCCCGCTCGAGCAGCTGCGCCGCACCGCGCAGGCCGCCGAGCGGGTTTTTGATCTCGTGCGCCAGCTGGCGGATCATGAGGCGGCTGCCGTCGAGGCGCGCAAGCAGATCATTCTCCCGGCTGATGCGCTGGCGCTGGGTGGCGTCGGCGAGCTCGAGGAGCAGGTGTGTGCCGGTGACCTGACCCTCGATCGGAGTGATGGTCACATCGAGCGTGCGGCTCTCGCGCGGCATGGAGGCCGGACGCAGGGTGAGCTCCCGGTCGGTCAGTCCCGCGCCGGTGTCGAGCGCCCGGCGCAGGTTCGCCTTCAGCCCGTCGGCATCGTGCAGAAAATCCGTGAACGGCCGGCCGCGCGCCTGATTGAGGCTGAAGGCGAGCACGTCCTGGGCGGCCACGTTCGCATAGATGGCGCACAGCTGCGCATCCAGCACGATGATCCCGGTCGACAGTGCATCGAGCAGACCCGCCGGATCGAAATGCGCCAGAGCGGACGGCAGGCCTTGCTCAAAGGCCACGACGGCCTCCCGGCGATTCAGTGCGCCTCTGCGGGGTCAGCGCCGTGGCGGCGGCGGGTGATGAAAGAGCGGATTGTGCGGGTTGAGGATGGACGGCTGGTGCACGTAGAACGTCACCGTGGAGGTCTCGCACAGAATCTGTCCGAAGCGGTCCACGACGACGGCAGAGACGGTATGTTGCCCGCGATTCACCGGAAACGTGAAAGACGGGCCGCCGCCGGAGAGCTGGCGACCGTCGTAGAACAAGCGAATCCGGTTGCCGGGGCGCAACGGCGGATCCGTGCTCACGACCGCCGTCGCTCTGTAGACGTTCATCAGCATCTGCTGATTGCCGGGTTGCGCGATCGTGCAGCTTCGATAGCCCCGCAACCGTGGCGCGGACTCCTGCGGGGCCTGCGAGGACGAGAGCACGGGTGCCGGCGGCGCCGAGAATGTCTGGGCGCCGGCGATCTGCAGCTTCTTCGCGCCCGGACGCGGCTGGTCGCTGTAGTGGACGACTCCGTGGGCGTCGACCCACTTGTACACGGTGACCGGGTTGCCGTTGCCCGCCAGCGCCGTGGAGCCCAGACAGACGAGGGCGGCGAGGGCGAGCGGCCGTGACAGGGTCGATCGTGTGGCGCGCATGGGTGGGCAGCATAGACCGATTTGCGACCGGGCACAAAACCATGGTCTTATGACAAGTAACCATCCCTGGCGGCCCTTGCGGTCCAACCTGCATCCTTGGCTCATGGCCGCACGGCCGGCATCCTGCCTCGCCGCGGCCGCGGCCGCGGCTCGAGGATACCTCCTGTGTCCTCGATGTAGGCATCGCACCCACCGCGGAGCCTCCCTTGGGACAGGAGGCTCCGGCGGTGAATGAGCGCGTCTCGTTCACTGTCCGATCAGCAGCTGTAGTACATCTCCAGCTCGACCGGGTGCGTGGCCATCCGGAACCTCGTGACCTCCTGCATCTTCAGGCCGATGTAGGCGTCGATCACGTCGTTGGTGAACACCCCGCCGCGAGTCAGGAACTCACGGTCCTTGTCGAGGTGCTCGATCGCCATGTCCAGGGAGTGGCACACGGTCGGGATGTGCCGGGCTTCCTCCGGCTCCAGGTCATAGAGATCCTTGTCGGCGGGCTCGCCGGGATGGATCTTGTTCTGGATGCCGTCCAGGCCCGCCAGCATCATGGCGGCGAAGGCAAAATAGGGGTTCGCGCTCGAATCGGGGAAGCGCACCTCGATGCGGCGCGCCTTCGGGTTCGACACCCAGGGAATGCGGATGGAAGCGGAGCGGTTGCGCGCCGAGTAGGCGAGCATGACGGGCGCCTCGAAGCCGGGCACCAGGCGCTTGTAGCTGTTGGTACCGGCGTTGGTGAAGGCGTTGAGGGCCTTGGCATGCTTGATGATGCCGCCGATGTAGTACAGCGCAAGTTCCGAGAGGCCGCCGTACTTGTCGCCGGCGAACAGCGCCTTGCCGTCCTTCTGCAGCGACTGGTGCACGTGCATGCCGCTGCCGTTGTCACCGACCAGGGGCTTGGGCATGAAGGTGGCGGTCTTCCCGTAGCGCTGCGCGACGTTGA
>JAJZLX010000134.1 GCA_021850555.1 Pseudomonadota bacterium
CCACGCAGTCCATGTACTTGCACTTGATGCAGTTTTCAGTCACCACGAAAGTCATCGAATTTCCTTCCAGAACAACGGGCTGTAATGCTGCCCGCGGTCGGCGGCGAGCGTAGCGCCGCGCCGGGCGTCGCATTCTGCCACGCGGCGCGCGCGGCCCGCAAAGCCGCGCGGCCCCGGGTCTAGGTGAGCCGGCGCCGCAGGGTCGCGAAGTGGTGCGTCTCGCGCTGTTCGGCGCGGTCCTCCAGGTAACGGCGCAAGCTGAATTCCGTACTTGGAAACGCAAGGTCCGCCCACGGGATGTCCTCCACCCGGACCAGGGCCGTCTCCAGGCTCTCGGGTCCCGCGCCGTGTTCCTCCGCCCGCATGTCCGCGCGGAAAAACACATGGACCTGATGGGCATCGAGCACATGCACGATGGACAGCAGCGAGCCGATCTCGACCTCGACCTGCGCCTCCTCGCGTGACTCGCGGGCTGCGCCTTCCTGCAACGTCTCCCCGTTTTCCAGGAAGCCGGCCGGTACCGTCCAGTAGCCTCGCCGCGGCTCGATCGCCCGCCGGCACATCAGGATGCGTCCGGCGTGCTCCGGGACGCAGCCGACCACCAAGCGGGGATTCTGATAGTGGACGGCGCCACACGCCTCGCAGAGGTAACGCGGCAAGTGGTCGCCGGGCGGCACGCGCACGGTCAGCCGCGCGCCGCACTGGCTGCAGAAGCTCATGGTGTGGGGTGAGGGGTGGGGCACCGCGCAAGAGAAACGGTTGGGGAACTCTCCGGAGCATAAGCGGCGCTGCGTCCCTTGTCGACCATACAGGCGCATCTGCGAGCAAGCAGGCCTTGGCCGGCCCCTACCGCATGGCCGCGATGTTGGGATCTCGAGGCGGACCGCCGGCCGGGCAATCGGCGCGGCTCCACCGGGTCCAGCCGCGCGCCACGGCGTTGATCAGGCCGATCCCAGCACCGCGCTGGCAGCGCGGCTGATGCGCACCGCGTCGCGGCCGGCGTCCTTCGCCTCGTAGAGGGCCGCATCGGCGCGCGCAACGATCTCATCGAGTGTGCGGACTCCGTCCGCCGTGGTTGCCAGTCCGGCGCTGAACGTGACACGCAGTTGCGTCGGCGGCTCGCCGGCTTGGATATCGATGCGCGAAGCCAGCGCGCACAGCCGTCCGACCGTGAGCAGCGCGCTGTCGAGTGTCGTCTCCGGCAGCACCAGGAGAAATTCCTCTCCGCCCCAGCGTCCGAGGATGTCGCCTCCCCGCAGCGCCTCGCGCGAGAGACGCGCGAACTCGCGCAGCACGTAATCGCCGGCGGCATGACCGTACTGGTCGTTGATGGTCTTGAAGTGATCGAAATCGAGCAGTGCCACGGTGAGCGGCCGGTCGTGCTCGAGTGCCGAGCCGAGGGCCCGGGTGGCCCGCTGCGCAGTGTGCCCGCGGTTCGGCAGGCCCGTCAGCGGGTCTGTGTTCGCCAACACCAGCAGTTGCCGGCGGTGGCGTCGGCCCGAGATCAGGATATAGGACAGCAGGACGATGATCAGGCCGCCGGCGACGCCGGCAGTGCCCATCCAGTGCAGCAGCTGGCGCTGCTTGGCGGCGTGGTGGGCGGCGGCCTGGAGCTTGCGCGTCAGCACGGCGTTGCGCAGGAACTCCTCCGAGGTCCGAAAACGCATCTCCAGAGCGGCTTTCAGGCGGGCTTGACTGATTCGGTTCTCAGCTTTGAAGCGACGCAAGTACTCGCTCTGGTCGCGATACGCGGCCGCATAGCGGTGCAGCGCCGCCTCGGCCCGCGAGCGGGCGAGATAGGCGGGAACGATGATTGTGGCCGCCAGGTCCGCGCCGGAGTGATCGAGCACCCCGTTGAGCAGCGCGAGGGCGTGCCGGGGCCGCCGCTCGCCGAGCGCAATTCGCGCGCGCAGCACGGCGGTTTCTTTGATCATGGCGCGCGCGTTGCCGGCCGCGAACGCTGGTGCGGCACGGTTGCATGCCCGGCGCGCGGCGCCGAATCGTTGCAGTGCGATGTCGGCCTGACAGATGCGTAGATTCGCGTAAGCGACCCCTTGGCGATTGTCGATCGTGGTGCTGAGGGCCCGATCCGAGCGATAGGCGGCGATCGCACGATGATAGTGCCGCATGGCGCGCAGAATCCCGCCCTCGAAATACAGGTCCGTGGCCAGATAGTTGGTCGAATTGTGCGCCTTGTCCCAGCCGATCGTCTGCCGGATCAGCGCCAGCGCCTGCTTGTACTCGCCCATTCTGCGCAGCACGTCGGTCAGGAAGACGCCCGCATCGATTCGCGCCGCGGGCAGGCCGAGCGCCTGTGCCCGCAGGTACGACTGGGTGAGCTCGCGGAGCGCGAGGTCGGAGCGATTACGCAGTATGTTCAGCTCGCCCGCGGTGATCTTCAGGCACAGAGCGCTGGGCGAGTTCGCCGGCAGCGAGGCACGGGCCTGCTTGATCCGCCGCAGCGCCCGGGCGATCCCGGCCGGCGAGTTGAAACTGGCCGCGTAGCTCGAGAGGATCTGCTCGCGCAGCGGGTCGACGGCGCCGCGGGGCAGCTCCAGGCCCCGGCGCGCCGAGGCGCGGGCAGCGTGATACAGGGCCAGCTCGCGGTAGGCGGACGCCTGGATGGCGTACAGCGCGGCGACGCGCCGCGGATCGGTGCGCGCGCTGCCGGGCGGCAGCCGGGCGATGCGTGCCTCGGCCTGCGCCAGGGCCTGGCTGGCATCGCGCGAGACCAGCGGGCGCAGTGCGACGAACTGCGGCTCGCGCACGGGGAAGCAGCCGGCGTGCGCGGGCTTGCCGATGCCCACGCCGGCCAGCAGCGGAACCAGCAGTCCCGCGCACCATCCCGGCGTCTTACGCCCTATTGCCGCTTTGCCGAACATGACCTGTCGCAACATAGATCGTCGGAGGATACCGGGGGCACGTGATTTCACGTTTTTGCGCACTGTCGCCGCCCGGAGACGGTGTGCCAGGTTCAGGCGTGCGGCCCGTCACACTTGCGCGAGCCGATGGGAGCGGCGCGCTCCACGCGCGTGCGAAGATCGCGGCTAAGAACCTTCGGGCGAGGGGTCTGCGCATCATCACGGTGTGCGGCTCGCCGCCCGCTACGGGCGGGCGGCCCGCAAGTGACGCAGGGGCCTCGCGCTGCGCAGGCGAGCGCACCGGCAACGCTCGTTTGGCTTCAGCGTCCTCGCACGCAGAACCGCGCAGCGGCTCCACAGGATCTGCAGGGACCGAGACACGGCGTGCGCCGTCAGGAACGGCGCAAGGAAGCGTCAGGGCGAACTCTCGGCAGGGCGGATTGGCCTGTCCTGCATGCGGCCTGCGAATCTGGCGGCATAACGCGCAGTGTGCGCAAGCACGGCACGCCGGGCGGGCAATCCGTGACAAGGCCGCAAGCGCTGAGTGCGCCCGATGTCGGAGTCAAAAAGCTGCCGCAAGTCATTGAATGACACGCCACTGCGGCAGGTTGGCAGGCGAGTGTGCCCCGGAGGATACTCCCGCGGCTCTCCACGGCGTGATCCCGATACTCCCGGGTTGTCCTTCGAACGCGGCGCCGGAGCATTGGGCGATACCGCGCGTCACCGTAAACGTCGACTCGCTCATAATTCCCAGGTGGACGGAAGGTAATTCCATGAACCGGCCATTGGGTCGGTTACGGTTGAGCGGCCGTTGCTGGGCTTGTCGTTGCCGGCTCTGCGCAATGCGCATATAGTGCGCATCGACAATCCAGAAGGCATCGGAGTGAAGCGCAGCCCCGCCAGTACGGCACGTAAGCGTCCGGTCAACCTCACGCTGAGCGAGGACCTCGTTGAGGAGGTCAAAGGCGTTACCGGCAATCTTTCCGGAGTCGTCGAATCGCTCCTCGCCGATTTCCTCTCCAAGGAGCGGGAACGCCGATCGGGCATCGTTGAGCAGGCGCGCGCGACAGCCACTTTGTGGAATAGCTTTGCGGAATGCAATGGGTCGTTCGCCGACGATCATTCAACACTCTGATGGCGCAATTTGATGTCCATCGCAATGTCGGCAGGCATAAGGACGGCATTCCATTTGTCGTCGTTGCCCAATCCCGGTTGTTTGACGACTATCGTCGCCGCGTTGTCATTCCCCTGGTGCGGAGAACCGAGCTTGGCCGGATTCCCAATACACGCCTCAATCCGAGCTTCAAGATCAAAGGCATCGCGGTGGTATTGCATCCGCTCGAGATTGTATCGGTCGCCAACGAGCGCCTGGGCGAGCGCGTCGGTTCACTCGCCGAGGAAGGTGAGGCAATCGTAGCTGCTCTGGATGAACTGTTTGTCCGCGCCTTCGGGTAGCTCCGCGACGGAACGCCTTCGGCTCTGACCGTCCAGTCATAGCCACTCGACGGCGGTCGTCAGAACGGCGGCGTCACTTTGGTGACAGCGGCAGCTCTCAGGCAGCATGAGCAGTCTCGCGGTGCCGAGATCACCTCCTTGACGAGTAGTCGGGAGCTTGCTATTTTGAGAACTCTCAAACTACAGACCGGCCTATGAGAGACGCCGTATTTCGAGCAATCGCAGACCCTCATAGACGGAAGATATTGCGACTTCTGCAGCAGGGCTCGATGACCGCCGGACAGATTGCCGAGCGTTTTGATATCACCAAGGGCTCCCTTTCCTATCATTTCAACATTCTAAAATCGGCAGGACTGATTCGCTGTGAGCGCCGCGCCCAGGAGCAGGTCTATTCCCTAAATACCTCGGTTTTCGAGGAAATCGCGGCAATGTTTCTGGAATTGTTCCCATCTCCCAGGCCGCTGAGGCGAAAGGCATGAGAGCATTGGGTCGATACTGGCTCGCAATCTCGCTCGTAGCCGCAGCGTTCGCATCCTCCGCGGCGCTCTATCCGATGCTTCCCGCAGTTATTCCGACCCATTGGAACGCTGCTGGCGTAATCGACGGGTGGATGCCGAAATTGCGCGGTGCGGTTGTTGCTCCTATTGGCTCGCTGGTGACGGTCCTCTGCCTGATTCTGTTCGAACCGAGCGAGATCGAGACGGAAGACGATGACCTGAAAGTCCGCTATTACCCGACTATCGTTGCCGGTGTCGCGGCAATATGGTTGTTCGGTAACCTCTCGGTACTCACGTACGGCATGGGCTGGCGCCACGACATGCCGTCGGATGCGGCCGTCGCAGTGGGCCTTTTGCTCATTGTGATTGGCAACAGCCTGGGCAAGTTCAGTCGGAATGGAGTGGTTGGCGTTCGGACACCTTGGACGTTGGCAGATAAAGAAGTCTGGGTACGCACGAACCGTGTCGGTGGGTGGCTCGTCGTCCTCGCGGGCGTGGTAATGGCTGCTACAGGTCTTATGGGATTTGTGGCTCCTGGCTTGATTGCTCTTGGTGTTGCGGCAGCGCTATCGGCAGGGTATTCCTACATCATATGGCGCCGGATCAACAGGGGCGATGGTAGCTCCACCTGAGATCGTGTCCGGCACGGGCGATCGCCCGAATGTGATTTTCACCTCATGGCAGACGTTTAGTCCCGCTCGTGGCGGGTGACGGCAGAGCGTGGGAAGCGGAAGTTTGACCCTATGCGAACCCGTGGATGTGTCGCCGCAAGTCTGGTTTCATGGGCATCGCCGCAAAGAGGTGGCATAGACTAGCGGCAACGATGCCGCGCATGTAGGTCGGTGTCCGGCCTGACACGCGGTGGGTGCTCGCGGGCGGCACCAAATTCCGGTGGCGCTCGGCGCTGTGCGACGGAGCACGAGATGCCGGGCACTCAATCCAAGGCACTGCCGGATGTGCCGGGTCTGCCCGAGGTCGGAGTCGAATCTTGCCCAGAAGTACCCCCGGCCATACCCCCAGCGGCCCTGCGGGTACACTGTGCTTCTTGCCCAGTTGCCTAAGCAGCCTGGCGCAGTGAATGAGGCGCTGATTCACCGCACGAATTGCGGCGAATGGCAACTTCCCGGTCACCGGACCTAGAACCGGACGTTGTTGTGGTGATCCGTCCTATTGGTCATCGGTAACTGCCTGAAATATAGTACCATATGGCCAAATATAAAGCGGACAATGTATCGGACATGAATACGGCGAAGGACCGGGGCGAGGAGCCCGGACTGATGGAGCCGCTTGTCCTCGGGGAAGCCTCTCGCCGCCGCCCGGAATTGGCCGATCTTGCGCTCGAACTCGCGCAGCGCAGCGCTGGGTTCCGCCGCTCGCTGCCGGAAAGCCTGCTGTTCTCGCTGGCGACGCTGGTGCGCGCGATGAACTGTTACTACAGCAACTTGATCGAGGGGCATGACACACACCCCATCGAAATCGAGCGCGCTCTGCAGGGCGACTACAGCAAGGATGCGAAGAAGCGTGATCTGCAGCTCGAAGCCATGGCGCATATCACCGTCCAGCAATGGATTGACGAAGGCGGTCTCAGGGGCCGGGCAGTTGCCGCGGACTCCATCCGCGAGATTCACCGTCGGTTCGGCGAATCGCTGCCCGAAGGCCTGCTGTGGGTTGAGGACCCGGCCACACACGAACACATACGGGTCATTCCGGGCGAACTACGCACCCGTGACGTCGCGGTGGGCAATCACATCGCCATCAGCGCGCCGGCGGTGCCCCGCTTCCTCGGGCGCTTTGAAGGGGTCTATAGCCGCCTCGGCAAAACCGAAACCATTCTCGCCGCGCCGGCGGCCCACCACCGCCTGGCGTGGATTCACCCGTTCCTCGACGGCAACGGCCGCGTCGCGCGGCTGATGTCACATGCAACGTTGCTGGAGGCGCTCGACACCGGCGCGGTCTGGTCTGTCGCGCGCGGCTTGGCGCGAAACGTCGCTGCATACAAGGGTCACTTGGCGGCTTGCGATATGACCCGTCGAAACGATCTCGACGGTCACGGTAATCTGAGCGAGGAAGCCCTGGCGGAATTCACGCGGTTCTTCCTGGCCACGTGTCTCGATCAGGTCTCGTTCATGGAAGGGCTGATGCAGCCGGAGTCGTTGCGCACCCGTATCCTGCTGTGGACCGAAGAGGAAATCCGTCTCCATCGTCTGCCGCCGAAGTCCGGTGCCATCCTCGAAGCCGTGCTCTACCGCGGCGAACTGCCGCGCGGTGATGCCGCCGGCATCGTCGGTACCGGAGACCGTCAGGCGCGGCGTGTCGTGTCGGCGCTGATCGAGAGAGGTGTGGTGATTTCCGTGAGCAGCCGCGCGCCGTTGCGGCTTGCTTTTCCGGCGGCGCTGGCATCTCGCTGGATGCCGGGTCTGTTTCCGGATCAACGTGGTTGAGCTGTGGTTAAGGTCGCGAGTATTCCTCTATTGCGAATCGCCCGTGCATCAGCAACTTTCGCTCGCCCCTTGCGCACGAATGCATAGTATTTCGTGCGTCCATACCGGCTCGCGCCAAATCGTAGTCGGAAGCTCGAGCCGTACGGATCGACCGCGAAATCGTCCTTTCGCTTGGCGACAATGGTTTCTCGACGTCGAGTTTTGATTGACGCTGTGCGTCCTTTCGGCCAACTGCCGACATTGCACCCGTGATGGATTTTACGATACACCGGACGTCCGAATGCGTGAGTAACCTATACGCTTGCAGCGAGAGCCTTGTGAGGCTACGGAGTCAGCAGTTCAACGCCTGGAATCCGGCTCGCCGTTCGGTCGAACGTGACCATCGGTACGCGCCTTGCCGAGTTGCACTGACCCGCGTGTAGGCAATCGGCAAAGTCGGCCGAGTTCTGCCGATAGAAGCTGAGCGCTCGCTCTATTGTGGGCTCATCCTGGAACTCGAGCTCCTGCGTTTCGAGCAGGGCGTTGAACGCACCGAGAACTGTGGACTTGTCGAACTCGTAGCGCGAGCGCAACACCCACTCGAGCTCGAGCATCACGGTGCTGGGAACGAACAGTGGGGATTCTTGCTCAACTGCCTCTTCGAACAAGCGCTTCACTCGTGCCGCCTGCCGCGGATCGTCGTCGACGATCCACCGTGCCAGGACGTTTGTATCGAGGCCAGCCATGGATCAGCGTCGATCAATACTCATGTCTTTGACGGGGATCGGGCGCTTGCCCGCCCGTGCAGGCTTCAGCAATCCCCTGAGTTCCAAGATGGAGCGCCGCTTCGCTCGGAACACGATGGTGCCGTCGTCAAGCTGCGTGAAGACCACTCGTTCGCCCGTCGCGAGCCCCATGGCTCGGCGGATATCAGCCGGAATGGTGACCTGCCCCTTGCTGGTGACAGTTGCTTCGGACATCTGCCCGCTCCTTACCTATTGGCACATTGTAAGGCACCGTGCGGGTAGAGGCAAATGCCCAGCATGCAGTCCCCACGGTGAATTCGTTCTGGCGTCACCCCCCCTTTGCGGCTGAGGGGAGCATCAGGCCGGAGCCGGGGCGGCAGGACGGGGCGCAGCGGATGCCCGAGGAGGGTGGCGAGAGTTCTCGCTCATGAGCAGGTAATCGAAGACGGTGCGCACGTTGCGATTGAGGCGGCGCAGCGTTTCGGCGACCCTGCGGCCGGGCTTTGATTGGATGAGTGCGACGGCGAAGCGGCGCAGACGCGAGACGTTCTCCGGACCGTAGCCGCTGCGGATGCGGCCGCGGTCCTCGTCGAAGTTCCAGTCGATGAGGTAATGGCAGCGGTTCTCTATGACCCAGTGGCCACGGTTGATCTGCAGGAGCCGCTCAGGGGAAGCCTCAGAGGCGGGGCGGCTGGTGATGCCGTAGGCGAGCTCGCAGGAGCGCTCCCCGGTTTTCTTCTTCAGCACCCGCCGCTCGATGAGGAAGGCCTGGGCGACCTCGGGGAAGTCGAGGTAGTCGTTGAGGGCTGCGGTGACCCAGATGCAGCGGGTTTCGATGCGCCCGTGGCCGCAGGAGGTCTGGGTGAACTGGGGAGCGGAGCGGTCTTGGAAGTAGCGCTCGAGGTCAGCCAGGAGCGCGGGGCGATTGCCCTTGACGCTGAAGTGGTAGTAAGCGCCGCGGCGACGGATGAACTCGGCGATGGGGCGTTGGGTTAGCAGTGCATCGGCGCTGATGTCCTTATCCTTCAGGTCCAGCTCCTCGAGCAGCGGGATTGCGGTTTTGATCTCATTGGTCTGCTTGAGCGTGTCCGGATCGCCCGCTACGGGCAGAGTGCCGACTTTTTTTGACTGTAGCAGGCGCCGGTTTCATGGCCGATCACGCTCATGAGGTGCGTGCGCTCCCCGTGCGCATCGATCGCGTTGCACATTGTCTTGCCATCGATCGCGAGGCTTGAGTCCTGCGGGGCGAACTGCCCATTCCAGCGTTGCAGGGCCTGATCGAGGTGCTCAGGCTCGACCCGCATCAGCACGTCACGGATGATCGAGAGGCTCGGGACCAAGTACTCCCCACGCACCCGACGGCAGCGAAAGCGTGCCCGGGCGCTCTGGGAGAGATGCTCGGCCCACTCGGCGATATGCTTGTAGCCGCGCGCCCCGCAGAGCGTCGCGGCGGCGGCAATCGCCAGCACCACCGAGAGCCGATGGCGCCGTCCCTGGCCGCGGCGCGGATCGGGGATGTTCTCGAAGAAGGCGGGCAAGGCCTGCATTTGCGCAGCGGTGAGCATCAGTTTCGGTCCTTCCCGCACATACGGGGGTGGCAGATGCGGCTGGCACAGGAGGGTGCGCGCCTTGCCGCTGAGGCAGCGCAGGAAGACTTTCTTCGGCGATTGCGGGGTGTCGGTGTACCCGCCCTGGCGACGCCGGTAGCCGCGCGTGTCCCCGACGTACAGCCAGTTGGAGGCTTGATAGAGGGTGCCGCGGTGGCGTTGCGGATCGACAAAGGTCTCCAGCAACAGGATCGGATGGCCGAACGCTTCGCTCCAATCCTGCGCGAGCCGTCGCTCGCACAAGGCGAGTACGCGCGAGGCCACGTTCGGCCGGTGCCACTCGGGCAGAATACAAAACCGCGTGTTGTTGGCCAGCAGCGAAAGGCGCGCGTACTGCTGCCGATAGCTCCAGCCGATCCACCGATCGCGCACCGCGCACTTCAGGGCCGCCGCTGAAAAGGAAAGCAGTGCGACCCATTGCTCGCACCAGCTCGCCACGTACCAGAGCGTCTCACCGATCTTCGGCAACGCTCCAAGGTAGTGATGCGCCTGCATCAAGGCTTGGTAGCGCCCCTCCTCGGCGCGCTGAACCCGCCGCACCTCGATCTCTTTGAGCATGCCCCTCCCGCGCGGACCGGGCGGTCCGAGGGGGCTCGTTATACCGCAGTGAAGCGGGGCTGTCCAGTCCGAGGAAAGGGCCCTTTATCCCTCAGCGGCTTGGGAGTAGGACGAAATCGCCCTGATGCAGTCCCCGCATGCCGGGCGAACGCCGACGGACGTTCGTCCGCTCTGCCCGGGAGTGAACTCGTGGCCGAGCCGTCGGCGGATTTCTCAAAACGGGTCGATACCGGCCCGTCAACTTCGCACGGTCGCTCCGGCGGCTGGCGCACTGCGAGGACGGGGACTCAGGCAGGGCCGCAAGGGGAGCGGTGGCACGGAATGTTGCGGTGACATCATCATCGCGCATGATCGCGAGGCGTGTCTTGCGGGGGCGGAACCGCTGTGCGCCGCGCTTGCTGTCACCTGGGCGAAGGTTGCGGGGGGCATGGGCGACGCGCATGCAGCAGCGGTGCGCTTGACGAAATCTCTTTATATATATATAGTCAATATATATCTAGTAGAGATCAAGGTGATGTCGTGAAAACGGCCAAGCTCTTCAAGAACGGTGACAGCCAGGCTGTACGGCTTCCCAAGGAGTTCCGCTTCGCGGGAGCAGAGGTGTTGATCAAGCGCGTCGGCAGTGCGGTCGTACTTTTGCCCAAAGCCAAATCGTGGGATACGCTGGTTCAGAGCCTGGATAAATTTCCGGCGGATTTCATGAACGAACGCGGGCAGCCACGTGAAGCAGAGCGGCGGGAGTCGCTACTGTGAAATGGATGCTTGATACGGACACGTGCATCGCCATCATAAAAAAGCACCCTGCTGCACTTAAGAAAATACGCGGCAAATCGGTCGGACAGGTTGGAATCTCGTCGATTACATTGGGTGAACTCATGTTCGGCGCGGCAAAGACCAGTCGTCCAAAAGTTGCGCATGACGCACTGAATGAATTTCTGTTGGCGCTCGAGGTCGCGGGATTCGATGAGGGCACCGCAATGATCTACGGAGATGTCCGTGCATCGCTCGAACGGCAGGGGAGACCGATTGGGCCGCTCGATACGCTCATCGGCAGTCATGCGCATGCGCTGGACATGGTTTTAGTTACGCACAACACGCGAGAGTTCTCGCGGATTGATGGCCTGCGACTCGAGGACTGGATCGCGCAGTAATGGAGCATGTGCAACGGTGTGCCGCGCGCGCCGGGCGTCTGTGCACGGCCGGACGCGGTCATACTGCGTGCCGGAGTGCGACTGCGGACTGATGCAGTACGATGATTGACCTGGATGACGCGTGGCTGAGCCACACATGGGCAAATCACCCTCCCGCGCCATGACGCGGCCGCGGAGCTTTCAGTCATCGGAAGAATTGCGTGCATGGCTGGCGAAGAAGCATGCTCAAGCTCCTGGTCTACTCCTGCGAATTTACAAGAAGGACTCAGGTGTTACATCGGTCACGTATGCCGAGGCGCTTGATCAGGCGCTGTGTTTCGGTTGGATAGATGGGCAAAAGCTGCCGTTTGACGCACACTCCTGGGTGCAAAAATTGACTCCCCGAAGGGCAAAAAGCGGCTGGTCCAAAATGAATGTTGCGCGTGTGGATCGCCTGATCCGTGCGGGCCAAATGACACCTGCTGGCCTCAAAGAGGTCGAAGCAGCCAAGGCCGACGGGCGCTGGGCCGCGGCGTACGATTCTTCTGCAACCGCAACGGTGCCTCCCGAGTTCGTGAAGGAGCTCGCACGCAACGCAAAGGCAAAGCAATTCTATGCGACACTCAACAAGGCCAATCGGTACGCGATCGCCTACCGGTTGCAACCAGCAAAGCGCCCAGAGACGAAGTTCAGGCGCATAAGACTGATTATCGAGATGCTCGGGCGCGGCGAGAAATTTCACTGATTCCTCGGGCTCCCTACTTCGGGGCACGACATTCGCGGTCTCCGCGCAGACCATCTCTGTCAAGCTGCTCTGGTCAGGTGAGGCAGAAAAAAACTGCTTTGGGTATCCGCAGCGGAAGTCGACATCATTCGAGTTCGCAGATGTGTCTCTACGAGTGTGGAGTCGTAGGCAAAACCGCAAAGGAGCAACATCAAGGAGACGCCGGCTCCGCTGTGTCACTTGCATCAGATCGGCGTCTCACCTCACGTCGCGGGCATCCACCGATTCGACAAAGTCCCGGTGGTGCTTCGCGTTTTGCGATGCAGCGCGAACCGCGGCGCACCCCATCTGCGGCACTCCCGGATGTGCTGGATCTGCCCGAGGTCGGATTCGAAACGTTGACGTAAGTCAGTGAATGGCATGGTAGTGCGGCAGGTTGGCAGGCGAAAATACCCCGAGGCGATATCCCCGCGGCTCTCCATGGCGTGATCCAGATACCCCCAGCTCGGCCTGCGAGTGCGGCGCTGGTGTATTGGGCACAGCCGCGCATTGCCGTCACCTTGATCTGCTGTGCAACAAATGAGAGAATTTGTATAACGGACGTTGAGGTGAAGTCATGAGTGCTTCGGAATCGATCGGCCGACGCAAGATGTCGTTGGCGGAAATGCGGGTTCGAGTGACCCTGGAGACCGCGCAGGCCGCGGGACTGCTCGGTGGGGCAAGGAGTGCCCGCGTGGCTGGCCGAGTACCCGCCGAGCTGGTTGCGGCGGCGAAGAAGAGTGCGGGGATCTCATCGGATACGGATCTCATCGAGATCGCGCTGGCGAGGCTGGCTCTGGAGGATGACTTCGGCGCAAAGCTGGTACGGAACAAGGGAGTGCTGCCTCGAGACGTCGGCATTGAGTTTTGATCTCGATGCCACTCTGCGCTGGCTCAAACCGACCCGAAAGACGCGTCTGCTGCGGCGCAGGCCGGAGGAGAGGCTGGATTGGGTCGGAGAGGTCCCACTGGTAGGCGCGCCGGTTCTGCTGGATACGACGGTTTACGTCGATGTCCTTCAGGGACGGACACCGGAATCGCTTGACGCCTTCGTGAGTGTGCGGACATGCAATCACTCTTCGGTTTGTCTCGCCGAGCTGATGCACGCTTTCGGGCGGCTAAAGCCGGATGATCCCCGAACGGGACAGGCGCTCAAGGCAATCGGTGGAACAGTCCGGGACATTCCGGCTCATCGCCTTGTGGCGCCTGATGCGGCGACATGGGCGGAGGCGGGAGTCCTCGGCGGCTTACTGTTTCGGCTCGGCTGCCATGCGGCAGGCGCGGAACGTAAGTGCCTCAATGATGCGCTTATCTTCTTGCAGGCCCGCAGGAATGGTTGGCCGGTGGTGACGGCCAATATCGGCGATTTCGACTTCCTGAATCAGCTCGTCCCGGACGGGCGCGTTCTATTCTATAGACGCATTAGGAATTGAAGTGATCCCGGCGTCGAGACCGGTAATGGCCGTAGAAGAAGGTCGCTCGAACAGAATGGTCGCAATATCGCAACTGAAGCCTGCCACGGTACGTAAGACACGCCTCTGGGGTCTGGCTGTCATGGTCATACGGCTAGCGGTTGTCGTAATTTCAAACACGTACACGACGGTTGCGAATTCGGAGCGAGCGGGGCGCTATCTGCCGATGTGGGAGCCCGCCGTCCGGGAGTCGACGAGCGCCATCATGATCGCCGTGCTGGTTCCGGCTGTTGGCTGATGGTTGAGCCAGTTCCCATTAATCGCCTCAAACTGGAAGCGCAATTTTCCGGCACAGCTGCTTGCGACCCTGCCGTTCTCGCTCGTTCACGTCGCCGGCATGGTGACCCTGCGCGATCTGGCGTACCGACTGCTCGGTCGGCAATACGAATTCGGCAGCTGGTGGCCGAATTGGCTCTATGAGTATCGCAAGGACTTCATCACGCAATGGATGATCCTGCTCGGGATCATCGCCTTCCGGTGATACGGGCTCTGGCTGGATTCCGGCTCCGGCAGCACGGCGCTGCCGACGGAGGTGGCCGCAGCCGAGATGCCTGCAGAACGTCTCATTGTCCGCAAACTCAATCGAGAGTACATCCTGAACGTCTCCGATATTGACCGAATCGACGCGAACGGGAATTACGTGACGGTGCATCCGCGGGGCGCTGCGTATCCCAAGCGGGAGTCTCTCGCCGCTCTCGAGCAGAGACTGGATCGGAACCGGTTTGTGCGTGTACACCGCGGGCACTTGGTCAACGTCGACCGGATCAGGGAGATTCAGCCGTGGGAACACGGCGACTACCGCATCGTGCTGCATGACGGCAGCTGTGTGAACCTCAGTCGCCGCTATCGCGACCGGCTCGAGAACCTGCTCCGCTGATTCCGTCCCCACCAGGGAGCCGTTCGGCCCCGAGCCGCTCCGCTCGTCACCTTGACGATGGCGGCTCGGCGCACAGTTCTCTAGGATGCTCGCTTTATCGTGCCCGCCTTGCGTTACGTTCTCAAACGCATGGGTGCCGCAGGCAGTGGCGCACGGAGTTCCGCCGATACCGTGATCCTGTGAATCTGGGGACAGCCCGAAAGACTGGAAGGGGTTCGAGCATGCGAAGACGAGAAATCCTCAAATGTCTGGCCGCCGCTTCCGCCATTCCGCTTCTAGCACAAGGAGCGTTTGCCGATCCGATTGCCCGTAAGAGGTCTATTCGGCGTGTGCGGCCCTCCGATCCCAGCTGGCCGAAGCCAGACGAATGGGCGGTGCTGAACGAGCAGGTAGAAGGGACTCTGATTCCGGTGACCTTCCCGATCGACGTGCTCAAGAGTGCACCGCAAAGCGCTGTCGCCCAGCAGCTCAAACGGGACATCCATAATCCGTTCTATATTGCTGATCAGCCCGGACTGACCGAGACACTCGGGTGGATCGACGCATGGGCCACGCAGCCGAGCGCCTATGCGGTGGTGGCGCACAATGCGGGGCACATTGCCGCGGCGGTCAATTTCGCGCGGGATCATCAATTGCGCTTGGTGGTAAAGGGGCGGGGGCACAGCTATGTCGGTGCCTCGAATGCCCCGGATTCGCTGCTGATCTGGACGCGTCACATGACCGATCTACGGGCGCACGACGCGTTCATCCCCCAGGGTTGCACAGGTAAGATCGCGCCGCAACCGGCCGTCACGATGGACGCCGGTACCTACTGGCTAGAGGCGTACCGGGCGGTCACGACCCATGGGGGGAGGTACGTCCAGGGTGGAGGATGCACCACAGTCGGTGTCGCCGGACTCATCCTCGGCGGAGGTTTTGGCAGCTTCTCCAAGCGTTATGGTACGGCCGCAGGCGGCTTGCTGGAAGCCGAGGTGGTAACCGCGGATGGCAGGATCCGCACGGTGAACGCCTGCAGTCATCCGGACCTCTTCTGGGCGTTGAAGGGTGGCGGGGGTGGCACCTTCGCGACGGTGACCAAACTGACCGTTCGAACCCACGATCTGCCCCAGTATTTCGGCATCGTCAGCTTTAAAGTCAAGGCGCCCTCGGACGAGGCTTACCGGAGGCTGCTCGGAGAGTTCGTAAGCTTCTATGCCACGCACTTATTCAACGAGCATTGGGGGGAGCAGGCGCACGTACGCAGCGACAACGTGCTCGAGATCAAAATGCTTTCGCAGGGGCTGGATACCGAACAATCCCGCGATGTCTGGCGGCCGTTCCTCAATTGGGTGAAGAACTCCCCGCTCGGCTATTCGATGTTGGGTCGAGTCGTGATCGGCACTCTGCCCGCACGACACATGTGGGACGCCGGGTGGCTCGGTGAAAATTGGCCGGAGCTGGCCTTCCCGCGCAAGGGCAATCCGCTCCACACCCTGCTGGATGACATTCTCGCTGATACGGTGCACGAACCCCTCTTCCGGCGTGACGAACGGCCGGGTGCGGCCCCGTGGAAGTTTTGGTGGGACGGCGATGGAGGTCAGG
>JAJZLX010000277.1:0-361 GCA_021850555.1 Pseudomonadota bacterium
CCGGCGGGCGGATCGGGGAGATTTCCGTGATGGTGACGCCCTGCACGGCGACCGGCCTGCGCAAGGGCAATTATCCGGCTCGGATGCACGACCAGCCGGTCTATCATTTACACCGGTTCGATGCCGCTCACGGGTTCGCGACCGAGGCAAGGATCGTTGCAGCGGCGACCGGGAACGACGATGCCGCCAGAGGAGCATAGAGATGAGAATCGAGGATTTTCTGCAGCGCTCGCGTCAACAGGTGGTGACGTGCGGGCCAAATGACAGTCTGGAGACCGCTGCGAAGCTCCTGCACGAGCATCGCATCGGTGCCATGCCGGTCTGCGAGTCGGGCCCGGGCTCGCGCATGATCGGGATCGTC
>JAJZLX010000277.1:371-15940 GCA_021850555.1 Pseudomonadota bacterium
TAGTGACTTTCTCGCCGGATGAGACGATGCAGGCCGCACAGGCACTGATGCGCAACAGGGGATTCCGCCACCTGCCGATCGTGGAAGGCCAGCGCCTGCTCGGCATCCTCTCGATTCGAGACACGCTGGCGAGCCGCCTGGAAGAATCCCGGATCGAAATCGACACCCTGCGCGATTTCGCCCTCGCCGCTCGATGCCTTCCGCTCGACCCCAGCGGTTGAGGGCACGGAACCGCCCCGCCTGCGCGCCTCCCGAGACCCGCCTGACGGGTCGGGGATCATGAGTTCCCGTCCAATTTCGGCGCCGCTCGCGGCGTCCTGACGCCGCACCGCGCCCGGAGCCCGGCGCGCCCACCGTCAATACGCCGAGCCGAACGGATGCCGCGCCGGACGCAGCCACCGCCTGCTGGCGATCAGCACCGGACCGCCCGATCATGGGTGCGGGTCTCAAGCGCCCGATCGCTGAACCCAGCGAATTCCCGAACGAATTTCCCGCCACTGCGGCGCGCGCGTCGGTCTGGCGGGGACATGCCACTGCAGGGACTTGCGGCGCCGCAAGACAGCCGCCCTGAATCTGCGGGAACCTCGAGAATAGAGTGGGCACACCGGATAAGCCACACCCCGAGTCACGGTGGCGCAGCAGCCGCAGTGGCAGTGCCTCCGCATATCCGACCACGGACACCGCACGACACGGGGTGCGACCCGGCGCTGACTGGTTGACCGAGCACGCAATGCGCCGAGGGTATCCGGAACGGACCTTCGAGCGTCTGAGAGTACAGCCTCTGCCGATAGCCCTGCGGCAACTGCTCGGGCTGTGCGCCTGCCTGGCCACGGCGAAGGCACTGGCCGCTCCTCCCCGCTCCGGTCCCCCAGCGACGCTCGGGCAGGTCGTGGTAGAGGCATCGCGGCCGCCGGCCCTGGGTCTCGATACGGGCGCGCCGGTGAAAATATTGACAGCGACCGCGCTGCGCAATCTCGGCGTCGACAACCTGGGGCAGGCGTTGCGGCTGATGCCGATCTTCGGCAGCGCCAACGGCCTGGGAACGGCGAGCACCAACAAATTCACCAATGGCGGCGAGCAGAGCGCCGATCTGTTCGATTTGAACCATTCGCGGCTCGTTATTCTGGTGAACGGCCAACGCTGGATTCAGGGCGCGCAGGGGGACACCGATCTGTCCACCTTTCCCGTGGCGCTGATTCAGCGCATCGAGGTCTACCCGGCGCGCGGAGCGGTACGGTACGGCGACGCGGCGCTTGCCGGCGTGGTGAATATCATCACGGTGCCCGCCTTCAACGGCGTGATGGCCACGGCTGGAACGGGAGACTCGCAAGGCAGCGGCCACTGGGATGGCCCGCACACCTGGGCCAGCCTCGCGCTCGGACGCAGGGGCAAATCCTCCGGCCTCATGGCGCTGCTCAGCTGGTCCGATCAGAGCGCCATCTCCGCGGCCGATCGCGGACTGACCGCTGGCCCTCTGCCCGGCACGGGCTTGTCGCGCTTAAGTCCAATCACCCCCTACGGACAGTTCGAGTTCATGCCCACGGGCGGGCCATATGCCAACTCGAGCCTCTGTCCCGCTCAGCCCGAGGGCACCCGGCTGTGCGATCTCACCGCGACGCGCGGCGCAGCGGGCGGCTTCAGCCCGGTCACCGCGACCGACCGGTTCAATACCTTTCCGTACAACGATCTGATCATGCCGCTTCAGCAATGGGGCTTCTACGTCAGCGGCTTTCACCGGCTCGGGACCGGGATCAGAGTCGATGCGAGCATCTTCGTCGGCCGACGGACGGCGGATCAGGAGGGGCCACCGACCACCCTCACGCTGGGAACCTCAGGCCTGCCGATCTCCGTCAGCGCCAGCCAACCCTACAATCCTTTTGACATTGCGCTCGAGTCGAGCGGGCCGAACGCCAACCTCGTCGGTCTCTCCGAGCGCCTGCAGGCCCTGGGCCCGGTCGTGTTCACCGATACATCCGACACCTACCGCGCCACCCTTTCCTTTCGGGGCAGCATCGATCGCGACGCGCCCTCTGCCTGGCGCTGGCACGTGGCGTATTTGTGGTCTTCGAGCCGAGTCAACGACCAGAATCGCGGTCGGGTCAATCTGAGCAATCTCGCCCTGGCGCTCGGCAGCCCGTCCGTCTGCGCATCGATTCCCTCATGCACGCCGATCAATCTTTTCGGCGGACCGGGTGCCGTCACGCCGGCCATGAGCGCCTTCATCGGCCTGGCCGAGCATAACCGGATCGCCAACACGCTGCAGACCGTCAGCGCGTCGATCTCGCAGGCCGATCTATTCAGACTTCCGGCCGGCCCCGTTGCGCTAGGCGTGGGTTACCAGTACGAGGCCCAGCATGGAGACTTCCAACCCAATGCGGCGGCTGCCCGGGGAATCGACAGCGCCGTGCCGCTGGTGCGCGTCCCATCCTATGTCGGCGGCTATGCCGGCAATGCCCTATGGACCGAGATCATCGCACCGCTCATCGGCGGCGCTCATGCGCTCACCTTCGGCGGCGGCGTTCGTGGGTACGATTTCTCGCATACCGGCTCCGGCGCCGTCGGGGAATCGACCCTGTCCTTCGACGCAACCCGGCACTTGAGCCTTCAAGCCGGATGGGCCCAGGGGTTTCGCACGCCGGACCTCCGCGAGCTCGGCGAGCCCAGTCCGGCCGCCGCGGCCGCCATCAGCGATCCGTGCAGCGGCTACACGGCCGCCGGCGTTGCGCCTGCCGTTGCCGCGGCCTGTTCGTCCACGGGTGTCCCAGCCGGCTACCTCCAGACCAATCCAGACGTGCAAACGCTGCAAACCGGCAATCCCGCCCTGCAGGCCGAGCGCAGCAACAACATCTGGCTGAGCGTCAAGTGGAGCCCGGGCACCGTGCCGGGCCTGTCGGTCAACGTGGCGTACTACCGCATCAAGATCAACAGCGCGATCAGCCGGCCGAGCGCCCAGCAGACGCTGTTGGATTGCTACGCGCTCGGAAATGCCTCCGCCTGCTCGGGCATCAGCCGGGCGGCCGACGGTCAATTGACGGTCGTTTCCACCGAGGCGGTCAACAGCCAGAGCATAGCGACCGAGTGGCTGACCGGCGGCGTGCGCTACGTCCGCTCGACGGCACTCGGCGAGTTCTCGCTGCGCGCCGACCTCGCCTGGACGCCCGAGTACCAGCTCACCACCGCGAGCGCCCATGGTGCATCGGTGCAGAATCTCGCCGGCGTCGAGCTCGGCTCGGGGTCACCGAGCGGCATTCCCCGCTGGGACGGCGCCGGCAGCCTCGACTGGCGCTTCGGACCCTGGAACGCCGGCTGGCTGGTCAAGGCGTTTGGTCCCATGACCGAGACCTGCACCGACCGGTTCGCCGGGACGCCGTTGAGCTATACGGTGCTCGGCCTATGCTCGCAGCCTGACCTCACGAACTCGAGGCTCTCGCGCAACCGGCTCGGCACGACGCTCTATCATGATCTGTATTGCGGCTATCGGCTCTCGCGCCGGCTGTCGCTGACGGCCGGAATCGACAATATCTTCGATCAGGGACCGCCGGTGTCGGTCCTGCAGCCGCTGCACTACGACGCATCGATCTATCCGGCACCCGGCCGGACGCTGTACGCGATGGTGAATTTCAGGATGGAATAGATTCGCGGACCCAGCCTGCAACGTCGGCATGCGCAGCGATTTGCGGGCGACTGCCAGCACGGTGAATAGGAACAACGCCGCGCCTGCGGTGCGCAGCGTACCGAACGCGAAGGGCGGCGCGTAGCTCGGCGCGATCTTCATCACCACCCAATTGCAGCACCGGATCACGGCCAGCACGGCAAGTGCCGCGACCCGGTCCATCACACTTCACCACCGATCGCATGATTCATGCAATTTCCACACTCGAAGCCCTGCGCCGTCGCGGCATGACGCGCATGCTCACCCGCGCTCGATACGGCTCGCACGAGCCAGAGAACTCGTTTTACCAGCACGCTGGCGGCCGTTGCGCCGGCAGCGTCCGGCCCATTGCCGCCTCCGGTCTGTGTCGCGCGCCGCTACACCGCCCCGCGGGCGACAGGAAGCATCGCGACAGCCAGGATCATGGCGTGCACGACTGCGCGCATCGCGGCAGCCGGATCATTACGATCGGCGGGCATCCGTACGGCTTTGACCTACGCGCCCGCCCGGCGCGCACCGCTCAATCGGAACACCTGGTCCGCCCCGAGTCCGTCGAACAGCACGTCATGACAGCTCAGCAGCAACACCTGCAGCTTCTCGGCGGCGCGGAACAACACCCGATGGATCCGCCGAATCCGCTCCGGATCAGTGTTGACCAGCGAATCATCGAGCACCAACGGCAGGGTTCCGTCGCCCGCGAGCACCTCGGCAAGGCCAAGCCGCGCCAGAAGAGCGAGCTGCTCCTGCGCACCTCCGGAGAGTTCCTCGAACGGCTCGCGCAGGGTTTCGCTGCGCAATCCCACCATTCCCAACTCCTCGCCCATATCGAGCTCGCACCCGGGAAACAGACCCGCAAGATAAGGCTTGAGGCGCTGCATGACCGGCGCGGTCAGGCGATCCACCACGCGCTTGCGCGCCTCGGACAGCACTTCCCAGAGCCTCTGGGCTGCGGCGGCCTGCCGCTCGAGACGCTGAAGCCGAACACGGGCCTGCTCGAGTTCGGCGCCCGCATCCTGGACGGTCTCGTAACTGCCGCAGCCGAGTGCGGCGTTCAATGTGCCCGTCAAACGCTCGACCCGCCCTCGGACCTCTTGCACGCGGGCAGCCAAGCCGTGCATGGCCTGAGAATGGCGTTTGGCGTCGCGCGCGGCCTCCTCGCCGCCAAGGTCCTGGAATTCCCGCGCGTACTTCTCGACGGCCGCCTGCGCAAATCCGCGATCCCGTACGGCTTGCTGATGCTTTTCCGCCAGCTGCGCCGCCGTCGGGCGATCAGCGTACAGACGCAACAATCGATCGCGCTCTTCCTCCTTGCCCTTGCGAGCGGCGCGCAGTGCGGCACCTTGCGCTCGCGACTGGGTGAGCCCCTCATTCGCGGCCTCACGCGCGGTGCGAGCCGAGGTCAACGCCGCGTCCGCGGCAACCACGGCGTCTTGCAGGGCATCTTCCGTTCCATCCACTGACGCCGCAGGTCCTAGCCGCGCGAGCTCGGCTTGCGCCCGCAGTAACTCCTCCCGCAGTTGCTCTCGGGACTTCGACCACGTCGCACGGGCCTGCAAGGTCAGCTGCGCGATCCGCTGATTGATGCCCTGGAGGCGCTCGTGCGCGGCGCGCGCCTCCGGTACCGTCGGGACACCGCAGTTCCGCAGTGCCTGGGTCAGCGCACTATCGGCCGCAGTCTTGGCATCGCGCAGCGTATCGAGCGTTCCGCGTCCCGGCTGAATTTCGATGGCGGCTACCTCGCCCAGGGTCACGGTCCGGTTCTCGACGATGTCGAACGTAAGGCGTGCGCCGGCGGGGTGTGGGACGCCGTCCACATTCATCCCATGCCCCAACGTCAATACCACGCTCACCGCGGCGCCGTGCAGGCGGGCTTCAGCGGTACGGGCCGCATCTGCGAGTTGCTGCAGGCGTGCGATGATGCTCGCGTCGATCGCCGGCTCGCGGGCACGCTGCTGCTGGGCCTGCTGCATCTCACGATCGATGCGTTCGAGTTCTGCAACCTTCGTACCGAGCTCCGCGTGCTGGTCCGTCAGCTCGTGACGGCGGTGTTCGCGCCGAGCCCGCTCGAGTGCCGTGACGGCTTGCTTGTGAGCCAGCTCCGCTGCTGAAACGCGCTGGAGCGCGGTTTGAGCGTGACCTTCGAGCTCTTGCTGGCGGGGGTTCACGGCCTCGATCTGTACGTTCAGATTCGTCACCTCGTCGCTCAGCCGTTGAATGGCCTGGTCCGCCTCCTGGCGCATCGCGAGCTCGCGCTCCGCGCTCGATGCGGTCGCGATGGCCGTGTTCAGGATACCCCGCGCGCCCGCCAGGCGCTCCGCGGCTTTTTGCGCCGCGGCGGCGCTTTGCACGGCCTTGTCAGATTCCCGTCTGGCAACTTCAAATCGACCATTCAGCTCAGCGAGCTCGCCGCGGGCCCGCTGCAATTCCGCGGCGGTCTGCTCCCGGCTCTCGTGAGCCGTGAGGATCTGCTGGTACTTGCTCTCGGCCTGCTCGACCGCCCTACGGGCATTGCGTAACAGCGTCGTTTCCTGACCGGTGGGTGTGTAGTATCGGCCGCGCTCCGCCGCCACACGCTCCATCAACCGCTGGCCACGCTCGGAAATGGCCGCCACGCCGATTTCCTGCGACAGCCGCTCCTGCAATCGGCCTCGGCCGTCCTCGTTGAGATCCTCCCCCGTGCCGCGCCGGGAATCTCCTTGAGCCACCAGCAGAAGCGGCCAGATACCGAGATCCTGGACAGTCGGTCCACGGGATCCGCCCGGCCGCGTACCGAGCAACGAGCGCAGTTGTGCCTCGGCGTCCTCCCCCTGCAGCGTCGCGCCGCCACCGCTCAGTTGCGCCATGGCGCTCTTCAGAAACTGTTTCTGCAGCTCGTACCGGTGTCCCTCGACATCGAAGACGAGCCGCACGAACGGCGGCTCGGAGGATCTCCAGCTCTGCAGCCGCTGCTTGTGCTGCGCCGAACCCTTGTGGGACTCGAACAGCGCGAACTGCACGGCTTGAAATAGCCGGCTCTTGCCGGCTTCATTCGGACCGAGGACGAGATTCAACCGCGGCGACAGGGGACCGAGGCTCTGCGACAGACCGCGCCAGTGGCGCGTCTCGATCTCAAGCAGTCGCATCGGACACCTCCCGCTGCAGCCGATAGAGGAGCTGCAGAGCATCCGTGTCGGCCGCGCTCGCGCCGGCGAGCAGCCGCTCGACGCCTGCCGCCATGAATCCCTCGCCCGTCATCGTCGCCAGGTCCTGCGGTCGCGGTCGGGTGAGAAGCGCCGCCATGTCCGCCGTGAGATAGGCGAGCCTCTCGCCGTATTCCGCCACCAGCGCCTCGAGCACATCCCGTGCGCCCATCGAGATCGTCCCCCGCGCTCGCAGGTTCACCAGCGTCTGCGAACGTTCCGCCAATGCCTCGAGACGCGATCTGAGCTCCTCGACCTGGGAATCGTCGATCATCTCCGGGTCGAGGGTCAGCCAGTGGGTCTGCGCCACGTGCCGGCGCTCGACCCGCGGCTCGGTGCCCGCCGCGTCGATGTCCACGATCAAGATCCCTCCGGGATCGAGTTCCTTGAACCGGGTAGGCTCCGGGGCACCTGAATACCAGGCGCGGGCGTTGTAGCGGAAGGTGCCGTGCCAATCACCGAGCGCCAGATAATCAAAGCCCTTGGCCAGCACCCGATCGGCATCGATGAGATTCGGCACGATACTCTCGGAATCGCCCGAGAAATTGATGATCCCCCCATGCGCCACGGCAATGCGGATGCCCTCCCCCGCACCACGCTCCGGGAGCCATACGGTGGGATCATCGGATTCATGGCGCCGGGTCAGTGGGCACGGGTACACCAGCGCATCGGCGAATCGAACCGGTTCGCGCTTGGCGAGAACACTGACATTGGGCGGCAATTCGAGCCGGGCGAGCGCACCGTCCTCCGTCGCCGCGTCATGATTGCCCGGCAGAAGCCCGACGGGAATGTCTCCGAAGCTCTGCAGAGCATCCGATGTCTGCTGCAGCGTATCGCGGCCAAGGCCATTGTCATCGAGGACGTCACCGGCGACGAGCACGGCATCGGCGTGCACTTGCTGCGCCAGCGCGCCGATCGCCCGTACCGTCTGGAACCGCAAAAGGCGCAATTGTGCGGCCTTTTCCGGGTTCAGATACCGCAGCTTCAAGCCGAGCTGCCAGTCAGCCGTATGGATGAATCGCATCTGTCCCTCCTCGAGCCGAGCCTAACGAGATGTTGCCTGGATGTGCGCAACACGTCGGTAAATTTTGCCTGACCTCGCTGCAATCGACGCATTCTGACGGAAATCCGCCAGCTGAGTGTCACGGGAAAGCGCTGCACCGGGCAAGTTCCGCCGGCTCGGTGACGCGCCAGCGGCTTCGAGCGTTCGGCGAGGCCAGCTTCGAGCGGCCGACGCCCTCGAGAGGCGATTCATCCGGGGCACCGGACAGCCCCAAAGTCACCCTACAAGCGCTGCGGCACCCCGCCCCGGCAAACCGGGCCGGCGCCCCGTTGCCCGGCCATGCCTCATGCTCGGCTCGTACCGTCAAAGGATTCGGTGACTGCCGGCGGACAAACCCGCAAGCGCCACCGGATTGCCGGATGGACAGGACCGGTTTTTTTCTCGCGGACTCGATGCGACCCGATTGACCGTTGCAGGGCACCCCGCGCGCAGCGCGCCGCATCCCGCCTGCCTTGGCGGCCGAGGTCAGCATCCCTCGGCTCGGCCGCGATGGGCTCGGAACACAAGGGGTGAGAAACGGGACCCTGATCCGCGCCGCCATGGCCCCGATGGCCATGACCCCACTTGACGATCGTCAAGGCATCCGAGCGTCAGGTCGCCGTACCGTGTCGCCGGGGTCGCACGAGGACATGAGAGATGTCGCAGTGGCACGAGGCCACCCGGGTCGCACAGATCGGCAATCGCAGCCGTAAGACGGTCACGCTCACCGGCGCCGCTGGCGGCTTTTTCATTCTCGACGGCGCGTACTTCGCCCGCGAGGACCTGTGCAATCACATCGGCAGCGACCTCTCCAGCGGTCGGGTGGCGGGTGAACGCGCTGTCTGCCCATAGCGCCTGGCCGAGCTCTCCATCCGCACCGGGCAGGGGCGCAAAGCGCCGGAATACGAGGGCGCGCACGGCTTCCCCGTACGCGTGGTCGACGAGACCATCGAGGTCTGCGATGAGCGCGAATGAGCAGGACAAGGTTTTTTCGGCGATCAACCGCCTGTTCGTGCGCGCCCTGCTCGCGCTGGGCGAGGCTGGAGACGCACAGCGTCACACGGCATGCGCGCTTGCCGGTTCCGCATGGTCCGCTCTGCGCAATTCTCAGCCGCGTGAAGCTGAACGCTTCAACGGCGTATTACACAGTCTTACCCGTGCCCGACATGGCATACCTGACGAGGAGATTCCTGTGTCACAACCCAAAACACTCGATGTCCGCAAGCTCATCCCCATGGAGCGACACCGCCTGATCTTCGAGACCTACGGGAAACTCAAACCGGGCGAGAGCTTCGTGCTGGTCAACGACCACGACCCCAAGCCGCTCTACTACCAGCTCGATGCGGAGCACACCGGCGAGTTCTCCTGGAACTACCTGCAGCAGGGACCTGCCACCTGGCAGGTGCAGATCGGCCGCAACGCGGCCGCTCATACCTGAATTCCGAAATGCGCCTTGGCGGCAGGCGTCATCAGGCGCGGCGACCAAGCTGGCAGCCAAACGAGTTTGATCTGTACGTCGTTGATGCCTGGAACGCTTTTGCTGCGCTCGTAGACGCCGGACATGATGTAATCCTGCGCAGGGCACCCCGGCGTCGTCATGGTCATCGTGATCCTGATGACGCCGGCCGCTACCTCCAATGCATAGATCAGGCCCAGGTCGACGATGTTGTACCCGAGTTCGGGGTCGATCACCTCGTGCAGGGCATCCAGAACGGACTCGCGATCCAAAGAGCGTTCCGCGACCATCGCGCTCATCCGCGCTGTCGGATCAGAAGCCGCACGCCCGCACCCACCTTCTCGGTGTGGATGGCCGCGCCGCGGGCCTGCAACTCCGGATAGAGAAAGACCGGATCGCGTTCGTTCAGCGCCTCGAGGACCTGCCCCGGCCCCAGGCGCTCAAGCGCATCCAGGATCCGGATCATCGGCTCGGGCGGCTCCAGGCCGCGGTTGTCGAGGGACGTGCTCGGCGGGGGCCACCCGTCAGTGGACGAGACCGTGGCGCTCGGAGCAGCCGGTGAGCCGGGCCCGGCTTGCGGCGTCTGCGGCGAAAACAGCACTTCCCAGTCGCCTTCCCCGTGTCGCACCGCCCGGTGGTCGAAGCCCTTGCGACCGAGCACCGCATACAGCGGCAGCGGCTCGAAGGTGGCCAGGAGCCGCAGCGCCTGACCCGGCGCGAGGCCGCCTACGGCCCTGAGGATCCGTGGCAGGGGCTCCCCGCCCTCGCGCAACTCTTCACGAACATCAAGTGTGATGGGCTCGGACATGGTCAACCTCTCTGATTTGGCCGCAATAGGGGGGCGGCAGGTTCGCTGGGGCGCAACGGCACGTAGTGAGCGCGCCAGGCGCGCCAGTACTCGACGACGATACCGAACGTCGCAACCGTCACGAGCACAACGCACGGCCGCAAGCCGGCCGCGTGACCGGACAGTACTGAAGTGGCTCCCAGCAGCACTCCAAGAAAATACAGTGCGAACCAGGGATAACTGCGCCGTTCGTGGACCAACTCCTGAACGCGGGGCACCGCCCCGCGCCCGAGGCTGCGGCCATAGCGGTGCAGCCAGGTGAGAAATGGAACAATCTTGTAAAGCTGAGTCAGCCCGAGACCGCCGAGCCAGCCGAACACGATGAGGAAGACGATCACGGGCGCACCAGCGCCGAGATGCCCGGCCATCACGAAGCCGATCGCGACCGCCGTGCCGAGCCCGAGCAAGCCAAAGGCGGCAACCGCGGCCTTGTTATGCAGTTCGATGACGGCGCGCTTGCGCGTACGGTAGATCCGAACGACGTCCCACAGATAGATGCCGACCGCTAGAGCGATTGCCGCGTAGCCGCTGGATTGCGCAACAGCCAGGGGCTCTGCGGCACTCCACACCCGCGCAAGACCTGCGCCGATGGCCAGAGCAAACCCGACTGTCGCGAGGATATGAACGCCATCCCCTGTGATCCCGCGATCCTCCGGCGCCAGCATGAACATCGGCAGCAGCTTGTAGCTCACCCCCATGGCGGTGAGCGTGAACCATCCACCGAGGCCGGCCAGAGCGTGCTCGCCGACACCGCCAAGCAGCGGCGCCAGATAGGGCGCGAGCGCCGGCACCGCCAGCGCCAGCGCGAACGCAAGTCCGAGCGTGACCGTCAGGAGCAGGAATGCCAGTCCGGTGAGCACCATCCGCCCCGGTAACGACAACGGCCGCGAGCGCAGCAGCGGCACCCCAATGTTCCAGCATGCGATCAGCACCCCCAGATACACCGCGGCACCACCGGCCGGCAGGGCCATCGCGAGCGCCCGGGATCCCGTGCCGATGCCGAAGAATCCGCCGACCATGCCCAGCAAGCCGATCTCGAGGGCGATGAGCGCCGCGAGCGCCATCGACTGGCTCACGAGCGGCCGGGAAGTGATGACCGGAACGAACTGAAAGAGCGCCCCGACCATCAGGAGCAATAGCCAGCCGATCACCAGCAGATGCACCGCGGCGAGCGTCCCGGGGGCCGAGACCGGTTGCGTGGGCCAGCTCATGCCAGCGAGCATCAGACCCTGCGCCGCCAGGAAGTTCACGAGCGCGCAGACGAACATCGGCAGGGACCAACGCGACAGTCGAGTGCTGAGCACGGCCATGGTTCAAGCGTCCTCGCAACCCCCCCTTTCCGCCTTGATCCCCGTCAAGCATCCGTGCACGTGGCGGCAAAGCCTTTCGACCTCGGCTATCCTCACTTCATCGCCCGCGACCTCGATCAGATCCTCATCGGCGCGTTCCCGCAGTGTCCGCGCGAGGCTCTCCGGCGTGACGGCCACGGGCGCTTCCAGTCCGACTCGGCCCGAATGCGGCGAGCAGCCCCGCCGCGCGCCGCCATGAGCTGGCGATGCTCAAGGAAACGCCTCAGTCTCTGCTACGGCGTGAGCATCCTGGTTGCCGCAAGCAATCCTCCGCGCAGTGGCCGGACACGCTTCTATTGCACAGCATCGACAAGCGAGAGTGGTCGGAGCGTCGCGATTTGAACTCCGGACCCTTGGCGCCGCACCGAAGTTCACGCTGAACCGAGATGAACGCCCATGCGACCGATTGACGAGCAGCCTCTTTGACTGGCGCGCGTTATGCCCGTCACTCCCGTTCATCCCCCCACCCGGAGTAATTCCAGGCACACCGCACAAACGGCGAACAAACCTGGCGAGGCAACGTCCGGCCCGGACACGAGGCTAAACGCGCGTCCATACCCGCCGGCCGGCGCCAGACCTTTTGCCGCACCGTCGTCTTCGAACGCGTCGCGCCACCTCTGTGTGCTGGCGCACCGACCCTCCGGACAACACCAAGTATCGTTGCAGCGTCATACGTGGGTATGCCGAGCTGGCCCGATGACCCCCGTCACGCCAAATGCCGAGCCCTCGCTTACCAAGGACACTGTGCCCGTGAACGCCGATGCCGCCGCATTCTGTCATGTACACCAAAACATCGCGCCATGACTGCGGGGCAAGTGGCCGGATTCCCGGCAAACTGCCCAGTGTCTCGCCGGCCTCAACAGCCTCTATCCAGGCCGGCCAGATCACGCATGATCTCGCCCTGCGCGCCGCCTGCTTTCCTCGCAGCGCCACGCGCGCACGCTTTAATACGGCAGGTGAACTGTTGTGAACACGAGCCTCGCTGACGTCATGCCGCTCATGTTCCCACGCAACGCTGCGCCACACCCTCATCATACTCTCTCACCGACTCGTAACGGTCGCGGGAAGTCGTCACTCATCCGGCACGCGTCGCTTCGACGCCACGATGATGTGTTTCACACTACTGCGCGGCCGGCGCAGAACTCCAGGAGACAAGCGGTATGAGAATCCTCCAGTCGACCACCATCGCACTCGCGCTCGCCGCGCTCGGCGGCTGCGCGAGCGGTCCCCCGCGGAACACAACGGTCGCTCTGACACGCGCACAGACTCTCGTTGCGGCAGCGGAGCAAAGTGGAGCCCAGCAATATGCCGCCACCGACCTGCAGTCGGCCCGCGACAAGGCTCACGAGGCGAGGCAGCTCGCGAGTAAAGATCCAAAGCGCGCGGATCGACTGGCCAACGAAGCGGCCGTCGATGCCCAGCTCGCGAGCGCCCGCGCCCAGGATGCGCAGGCGCGTCACGCCCTCACCGACATGCGCCGAACCCTTCGGACGTTGCGCAGGGAAGAGAACCACAACACCGGCGCGTCACCCTCCGGGATGAATCCAGGCGGACCACAGTCCTCCACCGTCCAGCCGCAACAAAACCCGACCCTCGCGCCGCTCAACTCGATTCCTCTCCGGTAAGGAGCTGCCACACTATGAAGACGCTACGACGAACTCGGTTGACGATCCGGCTTTCGGCCCTCGCCGCGGCTACGGGCGCGACCCTCCTCACCGCGTGCGCCACGAGACCCCCCGTGCGAAATGAGCAGTTGGCCCAGGCACGGGATGCAGTCCATGGCCTCGAGCAAGACCCGGACGCGCAGCGCGTTGCCGCGGATCAGTTACGCGATGCGCGCCACGACTTGCAGCGCGCCAATGCGGCGTCTGCCCAGCACCGAACGCCTGCAGAAGTGACCTATCTGGCTTATCTGGCCGACCGCGAAGCCGAGGCCGGCAAGGCGTACACGGACGCATTCCGCACCCGCCAAGCGCTTGCGAAAGGCAATGAGGAGCGCAGGCGAATTCTGCTCGATGCCCGCAATCGAGAAATCCAGCAGGCGCGCATAGCGACCCAGACTGCGCGCGTAGCAGCCCGGACCGCCCATAAACGCATGCTGACCACGCAAAACCAGTTGCAGCAAGAGCGGCGGCAGCTCTCCGCGTTAAAGGCCCGTGAGACCGCGCGCGGCCTTCAGCTCACTTTGGCGAGCAATCTGCTGTTCAATAACGCCTCGGCGACACTGCAGCCCGGCGCGACACTACAGCTCGGCCAACTGGTCGATTTCATGCGTCGCAACCCCAAGGCGCGGATCATCGTTGAAGGATACACCGACAGCGTAGGTCCGGCCGCCTACAACCAGCAACTCTCGCAGGCGCGCGCCCAGGCAGTGGCCGGTGCGATCGAGGCCGGAGGGATCTCCGCGGGTCGCATTCAGGCGATCGGTCGCGGCGAGAGCTTCCCGGTCGCGAGCAACGCGACGGCTGCGGGACGGCAGCAGAACCGCCGTGTAGACATCATTCTCTCCGACATGGCCGGACGTTTCGCCCAGGCGGCGACTGAAAGACGGCCAATGCCATAACGCCAACGCTGACAACCCGAAGCGCCGATTGGAACGACCAGTTGTCTCGAACACGTGCCGATTCCGCAGCTCGCTCAGATCCTTGAACGAGAACACCGGTCGTAGGCGCGGATAATGACCAGCACCAGTTCATTGCGACCTACATTCCGCGCATCTCCGACGGCATTTCCGACCAATTTCCCGGCGGCCGTTCTGAGCCGGCTTACCGCTGGCGGTCGACCTCCGCGTCGATCAGACGCTCGGTTGCAGCCTCCCAGGAGCGCAGGAGCTTCTTGAGCCGGCGGTAGTTGACGATCGCCCGGCGCAGCAAGCCGGCCTGCTCGGGGGATACGAGCCGGTGGACAAGCTTGCCCGCCTTCATGTGTCCCCAGTCGTAGTACGGACCGTGCCGCGCGGCAGGATCCTGCGCACAGCGGCAGCCCGGTTTTCCGCAGGTCTTCATCCGCTCCAGTGGCGTTCCGGAACACACGTAGTCGATCTCTGCCAGCTCGGTGCGCAGCGCCTCGATGCGCCTGCGCGAGCGCTCAGCGGCTTGTTCCTGATGACGTTTCGGCACGAGAGTGGACTTGACAATATATGAACCTTGCGCGAATGATCGCGCAAGAGCAATGCAGTTGTCACTACGACCTCAACCGTCTCAACTCGCAAGCCGCTCGATCTCGCGGCACGATCTCCTTCTCCCGCATCACACGCTTACCGCTGCCTCTTGCGCATGCACGGGCGCGGCACTCGAGCATTCACGAGGCACTCCGTCGGAGAGATAGCGCATGACCCCTACCGCCGAACCGCATCCCGAGGGACTTCAGCTCATCTCCAAGGCTGTAGCTGTAGGCCCCTGCCGCTGCTGAACCACTTTCTCAGGCGGCTGGCCATCGAGCGCATCCTGTTCGAGCGCGTCCCCGCCGGCGACCGACGCCAGAAACTTGCCCCCGCGGTCGGGCTCGGCGTGCTGCTGCGCAACATCCTGCTTGCGCGCCGGCCGCTGTACGGCCTTGCCGAGTGGGCGAGCCGCTTCGAGCCGGCGCTCCTGGGGCTGCCCGCCGAGGCTCCTCAATACTTCAACGACGACCGGGTCGGGCGGTGTCTCGATGCGCTGTTCCGCTCAAACCGCGCCACGTTGATGACGGAGATCGTGGTGCACGCCGTCGAGGAGTTCGATCTGGACCTGACCGAGATCCATAATGACTCCACGACGGTCACCTTCACCGGTCAGTACGTGGAGGCCAACGGCAAGCCCGCGCAGGGGCGTCCGACTCACCGTATAACGTACGGCGTGAATAAGGACTTCCGCCCTGATTTGAAGCAGTTGCTGTTCATCCTGACGACGACCGCTGACGGGGCCGTGCCGATCTTCTCGCACGTCGATCACGGGAACACGACCGACGATACGACGCACATCCGCACCTGGGAGAGCCTGCGCAAGCTCACCGGCACCGCCGACTTCCTGTACGTGGCAGATTGCAACGAGTACGCGACATGAT
>JAJZLX010000159.1 GCA_021850555.1 Pseudomonadota bacterium
GTCTGGGTTCTCGCTCGCTTCGACGTATCCTTGATCATTTGCGACATCACCGGCGCCCCCGCCCGGGTTTGTCACCGCGTCGATGAGACGTCGCAGGAGAGTACTGTACTGAATGTCGCCGTTGTTCTGCGTGTCTGGGGGCATCGCGATGAACTGGATCGGCGTGCCGCCGACGGTGACTTGACCGCGGATCGAGCAGTTATCGGTGCTCGGCAGGAGGCATGCCGTGGTCTGGTCGGCGAGCGATGGGCTGAATGCTGTTCCCTGTGGCAGGAAAATCACCAGCACTGTGCTGTTCGTAATCGGCGCGCCCCATGCGTCATTGCTGATGATGGTTTGCTCGATCTGGCTCTCGGTCACTTCTGGCGTTGGCCAGGTCGTGGAAGCCGTGATCGGCGCATCTGTCGTGCCATCGCCGACGCCGTACGCCTGCAGTGCGCTCCAGTATTGCGAGGTCACGATCTGCTGCAAGAAGACCTCGTAGTCGTTCGCGTTCGTCGATCCGCTGAAGAACACGGGCTCTACTTGCGGTGTCGTGATGACTTTGGCGGTGGTGCCTGGGAATGGAACGAGTTGCTCGTCCGCGAACGGGGTTGCTGCCGGGTATTCGCTGCAGAGGACAGGCAGTGTGATAGTGCCCCCGGCGTTTTGTTCCCCTGCCAGGTAAGTGCCGGGCATGCCCTGTTCGGACTGTGTTTGTGCGATCACCTGGCACTGCTGTCCGTCCGCAGGTTGTGTCGTGACGGAGACAGAGAGGTAGTTAGGGGATGGAGCCGTTCCGGATGAAACACCGGTGTAGAAGACGCCGGGCACTGTATACGTGCCGTTGGCTGTAACGGTGCCGGATAAAGAGATGGTCTGCGCTCCGGTGACATCCGCATCGATCACGAACGATTGGCCGGTGGTGAGACCCTGGACGTTCAGGACGAGCTGGAATTCGGTGGTGCCGTTTGAGAGAACCTGCCCCTTGTTCCCGGTCCAGGTGATCCCAGGCGTGCTCGTGCCGCCGCTCGATCCCGACCCGGATGCGCCGGAGCCATTGCCGGGCGCCGTGGTGCCCCCACCACCTCCGCAACCGGCGAGAACCGCACACATCGCGATGGCGGTGAGCGCGTAGTGGAAGGGTTTTTGTGTCAGTCTTCTGGTGACCATGCGTCTTCTCCGTCAGTCCTCTATCTTGGTGTTTCCGGGTCTCCCCACACTTACTATTTTATCCATTCCGCCCTGGGCCTGCAGGAGATAAATCCGAAAATTTGTCGGAAATCGTTTCTCTCTGTCCTGCGCATTCCAAGTGCCTATAGGTGATTGCAGGACACTAAACGGAGTGAGAGCCTATGAAGAAGCTGTCCAGAAGGGCCATTTCGACGCTTGCTCTGGAATTGCGGAGGGCCTCGCTGGTTGCAGCTTCTGGAGTTGCTGTCCTTGCAATCCATCTGCATCACACGGTTCTGGGAGTCTTCCTCGCTGTACTCGCGTGGATAACCACGCAGGGTCTGGCGTTCATGCTGGACTCCCTCTCATCGGAGAATTAATATAGTGAGCATGACTTCCGAAGCTTGGCTGATTCTCGCAACGCTGATCTATGTGTCCGTCGTGACACTTATCAGCTGTGTGGTAGTCGTTTTCCGGGAAAAAAAGTCGTCGAATTGATCTGAACGGCCCCTGTCCTGGGGCCGTTTTTATTTTCGCAGCTCAGGCGGCGTGCCGACCGAGCACCCGGTCACGAATCTGCCTTTCGTCCGGGCGCGGGCTCGAGGGGAACCGCACGGTGCGGATCCCAGCCGTAGCGAGCATGGCATCCCGTTTCGCGTCCTCGTCCCGCTTGCCGTCGTGCGAGCGATCGTCGAGCTCGACCACGGCGATCAGCCGCTCGGCCCCGCGTGTACAGACGACATAATCTATCCGTTTGCGATCGAATTGCGAACGTGCACTCCAGTACGCCGGATCCCCTTTCTGGAGCGTGACATCGAGGATGCCGGACATTGCGACCTGGCTGAAGATGGTGCATTCGGGCAATGCTTTCTTGAGTCTTGCGAAGAACTCGAGCTCATTGTCGGTCATGAGCGGGCGGCTCGTGAACGGAGCGATACGCGCCCCCCACCCGCCGGGCGACTTGCGCCACAAGACCGCGAGCACGAATGCCGCGGCGACCGGTACGACGAAAACCAGGCTGAACATGTCCATTCCTCTAGCTAAGAACCCAACCTGGGCCCGCAGGCTAAAAGAGACGGGTTAAGGCTGTAAAGCGATAAAATCCGACGATCTGTCGGAAATACTGTCGGCCCGCTCCCCTGAGCACAAAAAACCGGAGCGCGAATGCGCCCCGGTTCAATGGATGGATATGCCTCGAACATGAGCTCAGTGGATTCTCGCGGACTCCGCAAGGGAGACGGCGAATGAGCCGCGGGTGCGCCGCGGGCGAGTCCAGCGAGTCTTGCCGTTTTTCAGATCGCGCAGGTTTCGCCTGGTGATCTCTCCTTCGATCTCGACGAGCCGCGTCTCCATCGCGCGGATCTGTCGATCGGTTGCGATCCACCCGGAGGCGATGGCGCGGATCTCGCGGAGGATGCCGCCGAGTGTCGGCACGCGGTCCTTCGCGGTGATTCGCACGATACGCAACTCTTCGCTGATGATCGCCTGTGCGACCTTGAGGTCGGTGGTGCTCATGCGAGCGATGGACAGCTTTGGGGCTGACTTCGGCTGATCGACGTGGGTGCGGACGATTTTGCCGCCGAACTGTGGACCAATGGTTGAATATCCCATGGGGGCTTCTCTCTTGTTAGTGACCTGCCCTTCTCTAGCGAGGGCGTGCCGGGATAAATTTCGAAGAGTGGAGGAGAGGCGGTGGACAGGTGGGGTGCCGTGCGGACTGCCTGGCTCGATCGGTCGCGGGCGTGGCCCGCTGTGGCCTTGATGGGCGCACTTGGGTGCCGCAGGCCCTGTTTTTTTTATTTCGGTTCAGCCAAAAGGAAGACCGGAGACGCAAAACGCGTCCCCGGTCTGAACCTGTATGCCTTTTCCTATTTGACTTGGCGAGGCCAAGCCGTACGGTTTTGGAGACCGTACCCAGAGTCCCCTCCCGAATCAATGTGTTCCGGTCCATCCGGTGCATTGATAAACCCGCATTTTGCTCGGACCTCAGTCCGGTTGCCCGCAGGCTGTCGGGTCGATATGTGGGATATGGGGCGCGAGGCGTGGATAAAACCAGCCCCCAGTGTGCGCGAGCGAGATGCTGAAAGGGGAAGGTGGATCGAAGATCCTGTCCTGCCCTTGACCGCACTACACCCGGCAAACGCGTTCTAGTGTCCTGAAATTCTCTAGGTAAATTCGGCGGAGAATTTCCGTCAAATTTTCGGATTTAATTTTTGAGCCCATCGGCTTTGGCCCATACCCTAGAAGAAGAGGCCATTACTTTCGCTGGAGACCCCGAATGGGCGAAGTCGTCAGTTTCGGATCCGTCGCGCGCGTCAAGCGGTCGGACTTTCGGGATTTTATCGACGATGCGTACGATGCGCTCGCGCGTCTGCCGTTTTTCAAGGAACGCGCGACGCAGCGCGATTTATCGCGACAGATCCTTCGGTCCTTCAGGGAGGGAGTGCCGTTGCTCGCCGAGGCGCCGACCGGCACCGGCAAGACACTCGCGTACCTCATCGCTGCGCTCGCCGCGCAGCACGGAGAGGCAAAGCCTGTTCCGGTGGTCATCGCAACCGCCACCACGCTGCTGCAGCATCAGATTATAGAAGAGGAGATCCCGAAACTCATCAAGGCTGGACTTTTGAACCCCGCTCACGCGGTTGTGGCGAAGGGGCGCGGGCGATATTTCTGCGCGATGTCCGGCGAGCGCATCGCGCAGACCGAGGAGCGGCAAGACGATCTGTTCGAGGATGACGACAGGGTAGGGGCGCCGCGCGAGGCGCAAGAGCTGCTCGGGCTGTTCGTCGACGGGAAATGGAACGGTGACATGGACGCCGCGCCGATTCGCATGACGCAATCCACGCGCGATGCCGTCAGAGCGAGCGGGGAGTCCTGTGTGGGATGGCGGTGCGGGTACTACGCGAGCTGCCCTTTTTATACAGAGCGGCGCCGGCTGCAGACGGCCAAGCTCATCATCGCCAATCAGGACCTCGTACTTTCGGACCTGCGCCTGGCGCTCGAGGAGGATGCCTCGCCGATCTTCCCTGTGCAGAAGTACCTGCTCGTGGTCGATGAAGCGCACCGATTCCCTGGGAAAGCGCAGGAGTCTGGTTCGGCGACGATCGATTGCGATCAGGCGATCGGGCTGATCGAGGAGCTCCCCGGGGTGATCGGCAAGCTGCTGCGCCATCCGAAGGTGTCGAGAGTGCTCGAGCGCGGCTCATCTTTATACGAGATGCTCGATCCAGGCCAGGCCGCTGAGGCACTGCTTGGCGCGCGCGATCGGGTGAGGGAGGAGAGCGCGCAGAGCGAGGAACGGCAGATCACCCTCGGGGATCCTGAGGTAGACGGGCGCGTCGCGGCGCTCGAGGCCGAAATCGGGCGGGCTCTCGCGGAGTGCGCCCGTGTGGCCGCCGGGTTCATGACCGCAAAGAGCGCGCTCGCCGAAGTGAAATTCCCTGAGCGGGACCCGGTCGAGCGCAAAGCGTTCTTTGATGCATGGTTTCTGGTGTCGATCAACGCGGCCAGGATCAGTTCATTGCGTGATGCCCTCGAGACATTCATGGCCTGCCGGGACGGTGTGCGCTGGATCGAGCGCGGCGAGGAGACAGGCGCGCAAGAGCTGCTGCGCGCTTCCCCGATGGAGGGAAGCAGCGTGCTGCGACGGCTGCTCTGGGGCAGGGAGCGGGCGCGGCCCGTGATGGTATCGGCGACGCTCAGCGCATTCGGCAGCTTCGCGCGCTTTGCGGCTAAAGTCGGGCTCTCTGAACGGGCGCTCACCTGCGCGTTGCCGCCGTGCTTCGACTACGGATCGAGCACGCTTCTGGTGAAGCGTCTCAAGTACAGCCCCCGCCAGGCGGAGCGCACGGAGTGGGAGAAGGAGCTGCAGCAGGCGCTGCCGGCCGCCGTGCACGAAGATGAAGCAACGCTGGTGCTGTTTCCATCGCGAAGATTGCTGCAGCGCAGCACCGACACGTTGCGCGAGCGCTTCGGCGATGCGGTGCTCGTACAGGGGTCCATGCCGATCGCGACGCTCACCGAGGCCCATCGTTCCCGGGTCGATGCCGGAGAACTCTCTATTCTCTGTGGTCTCGACTCGCTCGCAGAAGGACTCGATCTGCCCGGCCAGTATTGCACCCACGTGATCATTGTCGCGCTGCCGTTCACTCCTCCGGTAAGCCCGGTCGAGCGCCGCTACCACTCGATCCTGCGCAATCGGTATTTCCCGGAGCGCGCGATGCCGGAAGCGATGCTCAAGCTGAAGCAGATGGTGGGGCGGCTGCTGCGCTCGGAAACCGACCGGGGCCGGATCACCGTCCTCGATTCTCGGCTCGCCTCTACCCGCTGGGGGCGGCAGATGATCGGGAGCCTCCCGCCGTTTCGGGTCGAAGAAGAAGTCGTCGACCTCGTTTCTTGAGGGGCCGCCGGCTCGTCGGCCCTGATTTTTTTTTATCCGAAAATTTCTCCCAGCCGATTACCTATAGCCGATTTAGGGCGCATGCGTACATGCGCATTGAACGGGAGCCCGGCGAACAGGCCGGGTTGAAAGATCGGCATATGAAGCATCACGAGCTCCTCTGGGGATCGGCAATTGTGGCGTTTATCGCCTGGGTGTTCCTGGCGCCGACTCCGAGCGTGCGTATCAGTCGCGTGTGCCGGCCCATCAGCTGGGCAAGCAGCGGGATCGTCTCCCTGACCGCGCTCACCGCGCCGAAGTACGAGACCGACGCTCAGGACGGCGGTAATCGTGTCGTGTACGGCTGCGAGTATTCGATCTGGCGCCTTTTTTATCAGAAGGATTATGACACCTACCTATCTGCGCAACGGCGGCGCCTGCTCGGGCCGCGTGTAGCCCCCGCACAGCGCTGCTCGAGCCCCACAACCGCGGCCGTCAAGGGGCCTGGTGGCAATGCGCCCGTGGCCCCTTGCGTCGCGGCGCGCATAGCCGGCCCGGCAAAGCCGGCCGGGAGTAAACCGTGAAGCGCGTCGCAGCCTTCCTTCTGCTGGCACTGGCGAGCCCCCTCGCGTGGGCGAGTGCACCGCGCCTGTACGTGGTGAAGATCATCAGTTTCGATTGCCCCGCCTGTCGGGCAGCCCTCGCCATCGATGCGGCGGTCGAGAGCGCCGCGGATCAGGCCGGCGCAAAAGTGGTGTACGCGCCACTGCCTCGCGAACGCAGCTCCGTCCGCGAGCAATTCTTCTACGCCATGCAAGGGATGGGCATCACCGAGAAGGTAATGAGCGCGTTGTTCAGCGGCGCGCAGGGCCTCGGGTATCCGCTGATGACCCAATCGGAAGTTCTCGACTGGCTGCGCAGCTCGCTCGGATCTCAGCGAATCGATTGGGCCGCGGTATTGCGTAGGGTCGATGACGGACAGGCCGAGCAGGACGTTCGTCGCGCGATTCTTCTCGCCTACAAAGCCGGCGTCACACGGTACCCCTCGTACGTGTTCGTCCGGAACAACAGGATTCTCGAGGTGCTCGATATTGCCACGGCGGGCGGGTCGCTCTCGCAACTGCGTGCGGCGGTGATCGCGAAGATAAAAATGCTTTCGGCTTCGTCCAGGAATTGAGGATGCCATGACAGCACATGTGTACACCCCGGCGCAGATCACGATCCCTACGCGCAGCGAAGATCACATTCGTGTGATCGGTGGCAAGGTCTGGGATTTCTCGCGCTTCTCGCTGGCAACCCCCGTGATCGTGGTGCACAAGGGCGGCCATACCGATGCACAAGATGCGCAACCCTGCCGGTGCTTCCGGGTGAAATTCGCCCCCGATAGCTCCTCATTGCGTGAGGCGACGAAGTGGCGGTTGCTCGAATTGCCTCGCGACCGGCTCATTTGGGTGGCGTTCGGAGGCTCTGCCCTTTCACGTATGCGCGCACAGGCGGTGAGCGCATTCCTTAGATCTCACGGGCGCGAAGCGGCGCTGCGGAGACTTTATCGCGATGGCGTCGGCAACGACGTACTTGTGCTGACGAGCAGTCGGCAAACTTAACCCTATCCGTGTCAGGAGAAGTGTGATGATCAATACGGTGTTTATGGTGGGTGTGATCGAGCAGTACTTTATCTCGGAACCGAAGAACAAGGATAAGGCGTCCGCGGCTCTCCTAGTGCGCTACGGAGGGGATCGCAACCAGACCGGCAGCTCAGTCGAGTTCATCAATGCGGCGCTCGTGCGCATCCCGCCGTTCCGGCTGCCCTCGGTTCGTGACCGACTGCACAAGGGCGCGTTCGTGCACATCATCGGGCATATCCAGGGGCTGCTGAAGCATCAGGCGGGCCAGGGCGTGGTCGATGTCGAGATCGTGGTCGATCGGATCGACTTCATGCAGGGCCTGAACAGCGTGCACGGCGAGTACCGCAACCGGCGCGCGCGGGCTGACCACGGCAATGGAACCGCTCGTACCGAGCCCGCGGCCGATGTCTCCGGGGGGACTGCTGCGCCGATAGAGGCCGCGGCCGAGGCGATCCTTGCGGCTGGCATGGCCGGTGAGGAATCCCAGGAGCCGGCCGCCGCTGACGCGGTGGCCTAAGATCGCGCGTCCGTGCTTCCAGCTCTACCCCCACCGCGGGCCGCCGTCTACATCGGCCAGCCGCTGCCCGTGAGAACCCGCACGCTCCAGGTCTGCCTTGCGCGAGCGGCAGGGTACTACCGCGTGCCTGTGCTTCTCCTCGATGCGATCGTTTGGCAAGAGGGGGGCACGGACGGTGTGGGGAACCGGGATCCGAACGGTTCATATGATCTCGGCCTCGCCCAGATCAATACGCTCTGGCTGCCGGTATTTGCCAAGTACGGTATCACCGCCAGTTCCCTGCTCGATAACCCGTGCGAGAACCTGTACGCGGCGGCCTATGTGCTCGATACGTACGCCGAGCTCGGCGGGCGGAACTGGTTTCGGGCCACGCTGGCCTACAACGTCGGCCCGAAAGGCTGGAGCAACCCGACCTTGTACCGCATCGGGTACCGCTATGCACTCGATGTGATGGAGAAGTGGCAGGCCCTCTACGAGCAGACGCGCCGAGGTGAGTAGTTTTTTTTATCCAGAAATTTTCCATCCCATTAGCTATAGCAGTCAAGCGGCCCATATGGGCCTCTGGAGTAGTCACATGAAGTCCCTGCGTAGGTTTCTCAAGCCATCGAGTCTCGCGCGGTTCGCCGTGCCGACCATTCTGCTGAGCCTCATGGCCACCAGTCCGGCCTTCGCCGGTTCCCTGAGCTCGAGCGATACCTTTTACGGTCTCGTCCAGACCCTGCTCAGCTGGATTGATGGCGGTCTCGGCATCGCACTCGCGCTCTCGAGCGTACTGATTGGTACCGGTGTGGCCGTGGTGAGGTCCAGTCCTCTCGCCATGGTGGTGGGTATTGCCATTGCGGCACTCCTCCACTGGATGCCCTCGATCATCATCAACCTGATGACCAACGGCGCCGTGCTGCGGTGAGCGCGTTCGATCAGACCTCGCACGTCGTCCGGCACAGGATCGAGGACCCTGTCCCGATCCTGTTCTGGGAGCCGCTCGATTTCATCATAGCTTTCGCGCTCCTCGGCGTCGGTCTCGTGATGGGGCTCTGGGTCATCGGGCTCATCGGTTGTTTCGTGGTCCTTATCGGTAGCAGGTATCTACGCCGCGGCATGAAGCGCGGCGCGGTCCAGCACTTTTTGTGGTCGCTCGGTTTGCCGGCGGACAAGGCGTTGAGCACGAAGTTTCCGCCCGTGTGGGTGAACGATCTGGTGGAGTGACCAGGGCACACCCTTGGTCTGACAGTGTGCTCCGGCGTGTGCCGGAGAAGTTTTGTACGAGAGAAGGGGTATAGCGTGGCCCGTGAAGGCAAATTTATCAGCAGCCTATCGAATGCCTTTTCCGAGGCAAGGGCGTGGAAGCTGACGACGTTCACAGTGGCGGGCCTTGCCGCCGTACTCGCATTTGCTCTTGTACTGAGCGCCTCGAACAAACCTGTGGTGCTGGTCCCGGCGGGATTCGCGGAAAGCCATGGCCGTGTCACTGTCACCCCCGCGACGGGACGATCGAGCCCTGGGTACATCTCGCAGATCGCCCTAGGGGATCTTTCTCTCGCACTCGACTGGCAGCCCGATGATGTCGTGACCCAATACAGGCGGTTCCTGAATCGACTGACTGATTCCGAATACGCCGCTGAAAACGTCTCACTGACGGCCCAGGCTCATCAAGACGAGGTGAATGATGTGAGCCAGGTGTTTTATCCGAATCGGGTGTACGTCAACCTGCAGAAACTCTCTGTGAGGGTCTCAGGGGTGCTCTCGCGCTGGGAAGGAGGAAAGGCGGTCCTGCACTCTCCAGTCGAGTACAAGGTGAACTATTCGAATGAGGGTGGGTATCTGCATGTTGCGAGCCTCAAGATCTCTGGGTAAGCCGCTGCTGATTGCAGCGCTGCTGCTACCGACGGCGGCCTTCGCCAGTGGGCAGCTCGAGCTATCGCCGTTGACGACTGTCAAATCGGCCGCGGTTGTGGCACCGCAAAGCCCTCCAGCGGGTGGTCCTGGGGCCACGGCCGCGACATCCAGCAAAGCGGCGGCTGGTGGGCCGAAGGCGTCCGGCACTGATCCGGCGCACGGTCACACCGCGAAGACCGGATCGGTACACCACGCGAAGGCAAAATCTGTGCACGCGATCCACGCGCATGCGTTGCACCAGAGGGACCTGCGCTCACCTCTGATGCAGAAGAGATATGAGCCGCGCGCCCGCGATGAAGGAGGTGCGCACCGCACCGCGACGCCCGGTCCGGCTCTTCCGGCCGGTGCGATCGTAGTCTCGACGCGGGGATTGAATCGATTCGTGTTTCCGGCCGCCGTCGTCAAAGGCCCGATCTTCCCCGCGGATGCGCCATTGCTCGGCGCGCCTGTGTATCTCGACTCCAATCGTCAGGTATTGATCCAATTTCTTCCCGGCTCGGATAAACCCTTTGAGATGGTGGTCGAGCTCGCCGGCCACCAGGTGAAGAGCTATCTGCTCGAGCCGCGCAACGTACCTGGTATTACCTATCGCGCCCGCGGGGTGCATCCGCCGCACAAGGCCTGGCGGCCAGGTGGCGACGCGCGCCGTGGCAGCACGCACAACGCCGCGATCACGCTGTTGCGTAGTGTCGTGATGGGGGAAGTTCCGGATGCCTTTTATCCGACGCGGTTACCCGCGGTGGCGCGCTTCGACAAGTTCGATATTGTCCCGCGAGCAAGCTGGAGCGATGGGTCAGGGCACAGGATTCTGGTGTACACGCTCGTGAGTGTGCGAGGGCAGGCGGCGGTTGTGGCACCGCCTGAGTTCTACCACGTGGGAATGGCGGCAATCCTGTTGAGCGGAGATGTGGTGGACGCTACGCACAGCCCGTTGCTGTACATACTCGAGGGAATGAGCCGTGGCTGATCAGAAAAGCGGCGAGACGGGTGCGGCGCGGCTCGGACTATCGCTCAAAGCAAAGAGCGGCCTGCTAGCTGTGCCGGGAAGGAAGAATGTGAGCCACCGGTGGTGGTTCATTCTCGGTGGCGCAATGCTGGTTTTGATCCTCATCGTTTCATTGATGTCGAAGCCAAAGAAGCTGCCCCCGCCGAGGAAGCCTCCCGCTGCCGCTATCGACATGACCCCGAGCGGTCTGGCGCAACGCTCCTGGGAGGCGCAGTCTCAGGCGCAGATTCATTCACTCAAGTCCGAGAGCCAGGGCCTGCAGTCGACAGTGAGCGGGCTGAAGAGCGAGATCTCGCGACTGGAGCAGCAGCTCGCCAGCGAGCGCAACAGCGCTCCGCCGGCACAGAGCAGCGCCAATACGGGAGAATTACCGCCGCCCCCGCCGCCCCCGCCGCCCCCGCCGCCCCCGCCGCCGGTGCCCTCGAGTCTGGCGGTTACTGGTGAGTCTTGGGGGCAGAGTCAGATACCGACAATGAACGCTCCGCCACTCGAGAACGATGGCAACGGAACGTCGGCGCCAGAAGGCCCGTATGTCTTCTCACCTAAACCGATTGCGGCGGGGCAGACGGGAGTCTCAACCGCCAGGGTGGTTAAGACGGCGAAAGAAACCGTGCCTTCTGGTACGGGGATCCTGCTCACTGGCTCATTCGTCAAGGTAGTGCTGCTGAACGGAGTGGACGCCGGTACGAGTTCTCAAACGAGATCGAACCCGGAACCCGTGCTGCTGCGGGTTCAAGATAACGCAGTACTGCCAGGTTCGGCGCACTTCGGGTTGCGTTCCTGCTTTATGCTCGGATCGGCCTACGGCAGTCTGTCCTCGGAACGTGTGTATGTCCGCCTGGCGGAACTGTCGTGCGTCGACCGTCAGCATAGATTGGTGCTTTCCGAAGCTGTGCGCGGATACGTCGTCGATTCGGACAGCATGCTCGGTTTACGTGGCAAGGTCATCGACCGTCAGGGGGCGAAGATCGGCAAGGCGCTGCTCGCCGGGTTCGCGCAAGGTCTAGCCAACGCGTTCGGCGGCGCGCAGGGGGTGATGACCACAAGTGCGATTGGCACCATGTCGACCATTACCGGCTCGGCGGCGGTGCGCGCGGCGGGCCTCTCAGGGGCAGCGACGGCCTCGAGCCAGCTCGCGCAATTTTATCTCCAACAGGCCGAGAGCATCTTTCCTGTTATCCGTGTCGCAGGCGGACGCTTGGCGACGGCGGTGTTTACCTCGAACGTGCCGCTCGAATGGGGACATGTTCAAGGCGTGACGACGAAGACAAGCATTGCGCGGGGTACCTAGAATGGTCCGAGTCCTCAAAATCTCACTTCCCCTCCTCGTTCTCGCTGGGCTCGCGGGGTGCGCGACTGTCGGCCCGCAATGTCCGTTAAAAAAGGGTCCTGGCTGCCAATCGGTAAGCCAGGTGTATCAGGATGCGCGGGAAGCGAGTCCAAATCTATCTGGCCAGTGGGTGCCGAAGGCTCCCGCAAGCAGTGCGGCCGCGGCCGGCCCGGATTGGGCGACACCCACCGGATACTCGGAACCCGGGCAAGTCGGCGAGCCGATTTTTCGCGAGCCGCATGTGTATCGGGTCTGGATTGCCCCGTTCGTCGATGCCGACGGAAACATGCATTCCGGCCAGTACGTCTATTTTTCCACCCCAGGCGAGTGGCTTTATGGGGGGCTGGAGCGGAGGGGCGAGGCGACTCCAGGGCTATTCGGCCCGTTGCCCCCGGGAGAGCCTTTCGCTGGGCATGGGAAGACGGTTACGAGCCTGACTGTGCCAGCTGGGAAGCCGCCGGTGCCCTCTTCCGCGAAAGAGAACGTGACCGTCAACGGCATCACGCAGCCGAAAGTATCCCTGGCCCCCTGACCGGAAGAGTACTCGGATGACCATCAGTTCGCTTCTCAGAGATTTCCGCAAGTGGGTGTCCCCGGATCCCCCGGATGCGACCCCCCTCACTGTCAGCGCGGCCCGCGCGCTTTCGCGTCGCGATAGCTTGAGCCGATTGCTCTCCTACCGGGACGTCGATGAGCGCTATCTTGTCACCCTCGATGACGGCGAGCGCTTCTCGATCGGCTTTGTGCTCGGCCTGAATCCGATGATGGTCGCGGGTCTCGATGCCGAGGCTCAGATTGAGGCGGCGATCAACGCCTGCCCGCCAGACTCGGTGCTGCAGTTCGGCGTGATCTCGAGCCCGCAGATCCGTGGGTTTCTCGACGCGTGGGCGCAGTCTCGACTGACGAACGGCAACCCTTTGCTGAAACAAGTGGTGCAGCGCCGGCGCGAGTTCATGCTCGAGACCGCGACAGGCCCCTCACTGCTCGTGCGCTCGCGACTGCACCCGCGTCTGCTGCAGTGGTATTTGTCGGTCAGAGTCGCCTTCCGGGGGGATCCGACGAACACGGACGAAGTGAACTCCTTCATTGGACAAGTCGAAGATTTGCGCAATACGGTCAGTGGCGCGCTCAAGGCCGCGAGCATCGGCAACTGGAACATCCCGGAAGAAGGACTGCGGTTCCTGCTGCGCGAGCTGCTGAATCCTCACCTGTCCCCGGATGAGCGTGTTGCCACCGCCCAACCCATGGTTCCAATGCATCTCGATCTGGTCGATCGCAGCACGCGAGTCACCGTCGATGACAAGGGGGTGCTCGGGTTCTCCGGCACGGAGGGTGAGCCTGAGGTGTTCGTGCGCTGTCTTACCACCGATGCCGCGCCGCGCGAGCTCGCCATCCCGGTCATGGATCGTGTGCTCGGCAAGCCGAGTTCCGACGAGCGCATTTCCTGCCCGTTCTGGGCGTACACGACCATTCACGTGCTCGACACCGACAAGGGTCAGGATAGTCTCGGGATGAAGCGAGCGGCACTTACCCGCCAGGCGAGTGCCGGCGGACAGTGGTTCCGCTCGATGATGTCGCACCTCAATGATCGCAAGGAAGACGTTGAGGCCATACTCGAGGAGATTCCAAAGGGTCACAAGCTGGTGCGCGCGTATGCAGGCGTGAACCTGTACTGCAATCGCGCGGAGATCAAGACGCAGACCGAGTACGTGAAGGGCCTGTGGCGGAACACCGGGTTCCGCTTCTCCGAGGAGCCGTATATCGCGCTGCCGGTCTTTCTCGCATCGCTGCCGCTGCAGTACCAACCGGCCATGGACCCGCCCAATCACGGGCTGCAGCGCGCCTGGATGATGACTTCGGTCAATGCCGCGAGCATGGTGATGCTGCAGGGGGATTGGCAGGGAACTGGCCCTGAGTTCGGCGGTCCGCTGCTGCTGTCGCGCAAGGGTCGCCTCGCCTCGATCGATTTGCTGAAGACCGGTACGAACTACAACTTCGTCATCGTCGCACAGTCCGGTTCAGGAAAGAGCTTCCTCGCCAACGAACTCGTGTGCGATTTTCTCTCGAAGAACGGTATCGCGCGAGTGATCGATGTCGGCCGCTCCTATACCCGTTTTTGCGAAATCATGGGCGGGCAGAACATCGTGTTCGAGCGCGATCGGCCAATGAGCGTCAATCCGTTCTCCGGCATCTCGAGCGAGGAGGACCTCAACGAGCTGATGCCGATGCTGCAGGATCTCGTGAGACTGATGGCATATCCGCTCACCCCGGAAGACCAGACACCGGCGTTCGAGTACAAGCTCATCTCCAAAGCGATCCGTGAGAGCTGGCTCGAGAAGCGCGAGGTGACCGAACTCAGCGACGTTGCGCACTGGCTCGAGCAGTTCGACGACGGAAAGAACCGCGGCAAAGACCTCGCGCTGCAGCTCGAGCAGTTCACGACCGGTCAGTACCGCAGGTGGTTCTCAGGCCCGCGCACGGTGTCCTTCGACAACCCGTTCGTCGTGGTCGAGCTCGAGGAACTGAAGGGCGATCCGATCCTCCAGGCGGTCGTGCTGCAGCTCGTGATGTACCAGATCACGACGGAGATGTATCTGTCCGATCGCGCGATCCCGAAAATGCTCCTCATCGACGAGGCCTGGGATCTGATGGGCGGGATCAAGACCGGACGGTTCATCGAGAGCGCGTTTCGCAGAGCCCGCAAATACGGAGGCATCGTGGGTGTGGCGACGCAGTCCTTCGAGGACTTCGAGAAATCGGACGCGGCGCGCGCGGCGATCAGCAACGCCGCCTGGCAACTGGTACTCGGGCAGCGGCCAGAATCGCTCCAGCACGCGGTCGATAAAAGACTGCTGATGGGCTCGGAGAATCTGATCGATTTGGTGCGCACGGTGCACACCTCCAAAGACAAGGACTACTCGGAGCTCTTCGTGCGCTCGGAGAGCGGTATGGGGTTGTACAAATTCATCGTTGATCGTTGGTCGTACTACACGTTCACATCGAACGCAAAGGATGTCACTCGGATCGATGCGCTGGTGCGTGAGGGCAAGACCCTTGTGGAGGCCATCGATATCCTGGCGAGCGCCGATCACGAGGCGATGTACGGTAGTAAGGGCCTGGAGGCGGCGTGATGTCTTCGATTACGACGATGGACGGGGTCGGTAGCGTAGAGGACGGCATCGGGAATGCCGGGATTGATACCGGTCTGCTACCGATCGAGGTGGGCCCGCCGGATGCTTCCCCTCGGCGAGCGCGGCCGCAGCGGGCGCCCTATGTGTTGCGCAAAGAGTCGGTTGAACCGAACAAATCTGAAACGACCGGGCAGGCGCACTCGGACGCGGTCGAGTCACCGGAGAGCCTCGAGTCAGGCCCCGACCCGCTCGTGACGGAAACGACACGCGAGGGCGCAGAACCGCCCGCACCGCCCGATAGCGGCGGCCCTGGGTGGGCGCCGCTTGTGGCCCAGGTGTTGGCCATTGCGCTTGTTTCCGCGTGCATCACTCTCCTTGCACTGAAATTCAGTGGCTTGCTGAGGCCCGCGCAGGTGCGCGTCGTGACGTTCGATGTCCTGAAGTACGAGAACGCCGAGCGGGCCGCATCGATGAAAATGATGGGGCAGGGCGGCAGCGGTGCGGTCGCGCCGATGCTCTCGTATGTATCGAAGCGGTTACGCTCGGCAATCCGTCAGGCGGCCGGGCCCGGCACTCTCGTGGTGCTCAGCCAGGCCGTGGTGCAGGGCCAGACGCGTGATATCACCGACCAGGTGCTGAAGGATCTCGGGCTCCCAACTAATGTGCCGACCGCCGCTGCGATCAAACCGGTTGCGGTCGCTCCGAGCACGGTCGCTCCGCCGATAAAGACGAATGCGGGCAGTCCGCTCAGCCGGTTGATCAACGCCGGGGCGCACACGAAGGCCCCCTCGATCGTGCCGTGAATACGCGCACGAAATTCGGGCTCA
>JAJZLX010000733.1 GCA_021850555.1 Pseudomonadota bacterium
AACGAGGTGTTCCTCGCCGCCCAGGCGGCGCTCGATCTGCCCGCCGGCACCATCAAGGCGACGGTACTCATCGAGACGGTGCTCGCGGCCTTCGAGATGCACGAGATCCTCTACGAGCTGCGCGAGCATTGCGCAGGGCTCAACGCCGGACGCTGGGACTACATCTTCAGCGCCATCAAGAAATTCAGCAAACGGCGGGAGTTCTGCCTCGCCGACCGGGGCCAGGTGACGATGGAGGCCCCGTTCATGCGCGCCTACGCGCTCGAGCTGGTGAGGGCCTGCCACCGCCGCGGGGCGCCTGCGATCGGCGGCATGAGCGCGCTCATCCCGATCAAGAGCGATCCGGCCGCCAACGAGCGCGCGCTCGCCGGCGTGCGTCACGACAAGGCGCGCGATGCGCGGGACGGGTTCGACGGCGGCTGGGTGGCCCATCCGGGGCTGGTGGAGCTGGCGCTCGAGGAATTCGTCAAGGTGCTCGGCGCGCGGCCGCACCAGCGCGAGCGCGTGCCCGAAGGCGCGTGCGCCGCGGCGGACCTGCTCGATTTCCGGCCGGAGCGGCCGATCACCGAGGCCGGACTGCGCAACGACATCAACGTGGCCATTCACTATATCGGCAGCTGGCTCGCAGGCGTCGGCTGCGTGCCGATCCACAACTTGATGGAGGATGCGGCAACCGCCGAGATCGCCCGCTCGCAAGTCTGGCAGTGGGTGAGGAGCCCGAAGGGGGTGCTCGAGGACGGCCGCAAGGTCGACGCGGAGCTGGTTCGCTCGCTCATCCCGCAGGAGCTGCGCCGCGTCGAGGCCGTGGTCGCGAGCGCCGGGGCGCCGATCGGCACCTATGCGCAGGCTGCCAGTGTCCTCGAGCGGCTCAGCCTCGCCGAGACGTTCACGGAATTTCTGACCCTGCCCCTGTACGAGGCGCTCACGGACGGCGCGACGGCCTGAGCGTCCGCACACCATCCTGACATCGGATCCACCGCCCATGCCCAAGCAGATTGCCGAGCTCGCCCGATCGGTCGAGGTGATTCACGAGACCGAGGTGCTGGTGATCGGCAGCGGTCCCGGCGGCCTCGCGGCGGCGCTCGCCGCCGCGCGCGCCGGGGCGCGCACGGCGCTCCTCGACCGCTACGGTTGCTTCGGCGGCAACATCACCCAGGTGGGTGTCGAGGGCTTCGCCTGGTACCGCCACGAGCATACCGTCGACTGCGAGGGCATCGGCATCGAGTTCGAGCACAGGGCGAGGGCCCTGGGCGCGGCCACCCCGGAGCCGCAGTCCGACAGCCATGCCCTCGATGCCGAGATGTTCAAGTACGTCGCCGACGTGCTGGTGCAGGAGGCGGGCGTCGCGCCGTTCCTGCACCGGCTGTGCGTGGCGCCGATCCTCGAGAACGGTGTGATCCGCGGCGTCATCACCGAGAGCAAGTCGGGGCGCGAGGCGCTGCTCGCCGAGCGTGTGATCGACGCCACGGGAGACGCCGACGTCGCTTCGCGCGCCGGCGCGCCGGTGCGCAAGGAGCCGCGTGAGCAGCTCATGGCCGCTTCGGTCATGTTCTCCATGGCGGGCGTCAACAAGAGGCGCTTCCTCGAGCAGGTCAAGGCCGACCCGCAGACCTACCGCGACTGGGCCGGCAGCGGCGAGTGGCACATCGAGACCGGCGGCAAGGAGGACGACATGTTCTCCCCGTTTCTGCGCAAGCCGTTCAAGCGCGCGGCCGAGGCCGGCGTGATCCCGGCGAGCCTCAGCACCATCGCCGGCACCTGGGGCAGCGTCACCGACCAGGGCGATCTCACCTACCTCAATCTCATCCACCTGCCGAACGTCGACGGCACCGATGCCGATGATCTGACGCGTGCGGAGATCGAGGGGCGGCGCCAGGCCATCCACGCCATCGAGGCGCTCAAGCGCTTCATGCCCGGGTGCGAGCAGGCGAAGCTGCGCAATTTCGGCATGACCCTCGGCGTGCGCGATACGCGCAAGATCGATGCGCTCTACAACCTGCCGGGCGAGGATGTGCGCGGTGAGGCGCGCTTCGACGACGCCATCGGCATCTTCCCGGAGTTCATCGACGGGTACGGCCTGCTGATCCTGCCGACCACGGGCCGCTACTTTCACGTGCCGTACCGCTCGCTCGTGCCGCGAGGGGTCGGTCATCTGCTCATTGCCGGACGGGCCATCGGCGGCGATCGGATCTCGCACGCCGCGGTGCGCAACATGATGTGCTGCGCCGTGAGCGGCCAGGGCGCCGGAGTCGCGGCGGCGATCTCGGTGCGCACCGGCGAGCCGTTCGACCGGCTCGATGTGCGGGCCGTGCGCCGGGAGCTCGAGCGTCAAGGGGCGCGCATCCGGTGAGCGGCGCTCTCGAGACGGCAGGCGAGCGGCTCGAGCGGCTCGGCGCGGGACGCTGGTGGGTGCTCGCGCTGCTCAGCCTCGCCATCGCCGGCAGTTATTACGAGTATGACGCGATCGCTCCGGTCGCCGATTTCCTCAGGCTCGAGCGCGGATTCTCCCAGGAGCAGATCGGCCTGCTCAACGCCGTGTTCAGTCTGCCGAATGTCTTTCTCGCGCTGCTCGGCGGGGTGCTCATCGACCGGCTCGGGCCGGCGCGGGTCGCGGTGTGGACCGCGGCGCTGTGCCTGCTGGGCGCGACGCTCACGGCGTTCGGCGTGCCCTACGGGATGATGGTGCTCGGCCGGCTGATCTTCGGCGTGGCCGAGGAGACGCTGTTCATCGCGCTGCTCGCGGGCCTTGCGCAGTGGTTCTCAGGCGGTGCAACGGCACTCGCGATGGCCTTGTTCTTCAGTGTCGCGCGGATCGGCTCGTATGCCGCTGACACCTCGCCCGATTGGGGCAGGGCCATCTACCGGCACGGCTGGCAGCTGCCGCTGTGGCTTGCGGCGGCCTTCACGGGCGCGAGCTTCCTCGCCGCGCTCATCTACGGGTTCGTCGATCGGCGGGCACGGGCCGGCGGGCGGCTGCCGCCGGTGCGCGCCGCCGAACGGTTTCACGCGGCCGACCTGGTCGGCTTCGACCTCTCCTACTGGTATATCCTCGCGCTCAATGTGCTGTTCGCCGCGGTGTTTTTCCCTTTTCGAAGCACTTTCGCGATCGAGTACTTCCAGAATGCCAAGGGCCTGACGCTGCAGCAGGCCGGTCTCGCCAACAGCTGGGTGTTCTTTGCGGCAATCTTCGCCACGCCCCTGTTCGGGTACCTGGCCGACCGCTTCGGGCGGCGCTCGCTGATGATGATGATCGCGACGCTGACCATGCCGCTCGTGTTCCTCATCCTGGGCACGACCGACTGGAGCCTGTGGATCTCGACCGCCCTGATGGGCGTGAGCTTCTCGGTCGTGCCGGCGATCATCTGGCCGGCAACGGCGATGCTGGTCGAGCCGAAACGGCTCGGGACCGCCCTCGGGCTGATCAATGTGCTGCAGAACCTGCTGCTCGTCGCGAGCAATCTCGCCGCCGGGTGGCTCGCCGAGTGGGGGCACGCCGGTGCGGCCCACCCACAGGGCTACGACCCGATGCTGTGGTACTTCGGGCTGCTCAGTCTCGTGGCCTTCGTGTCGGTGGCGCTGCTGTGGCGGCGCGAAAGCGGGCCCGAGGGGCACGGCCTGGAGACTCTGCGCACCCTCTCTCCGGAGCAGGCGGCCCTCGGCAGCTGAGCGCTCCCCCCGCCCCCGATCCACGCGAGGGCGCCCGGGCACGGGCACGGCCGGTGCACGGGGCTCCTGCATGCTCCCACTGCCCCGGGGCGGACGCTCGCGCGCACGCCCGTCTCGATGGCGGCCGGGGCGCCGGGCGAAGGCGCACCCCCGTCCTTTTACGGCGGGGGTGCGCGCGGCGCCCGACGGGCGCCCGCAGCGCCGTGCCTCACTCGTGCCGCGAGAAGCTGTAGTGGAAGTCGAGCTCGATGACCCGCGGCCGTATCGGGGTTTCGGTCTCGATGAACTGGGCGGCGTTGGTGAACAGGCTGGTGTCAACGTTGGTGAGGTTGGTGCCGTTGAGCGACACGGTCCAGTCGCCCTTGGAAACACCGACCGAGGCGTCATACGTGGTCCAGCCCGGCTGATTGTAGATCGTCAGGTACCCCGTGGCCGAATGCGTGTGCGCCTGGTGCTGGAAGCCGACCTGCACGAAGGGGAAGTACGAGCCGAGCACCCAGTTGTAGCGCACGCGCAGATTCGCCTCGAACGGCGGCGAAAACGCGAGCGGACTGCCCTGAATGCCGTAAACGTTGGCGACCGGCAGGGCGACGCCGTTCACGTATCGGCTCGTGATGGGCTTGCCGTAATTGACGCTCGCCGGGTTGTTGTCGACCAGCGCGGGCGAATTGGTGAGCTCGCTGCTGTTCCACGCGGCAGAGCCGTTGAGCGACAGGCCCGTGAACGGATGGGCGGCCACCTGCAGCTCCACACCCCGCACCTGGTAGAACGGGCCGTTGGTCTGGAAGCCGACGTTGCCGAAGCCGCAGGAGGGGCAGAACAGCCCCGTCTGCACGTTGTCCCAGTGCTCCTGGTACAGCGCGCCGTTCACCAGCAGGTGGTGTTCGAACCACTCGCTCTTCCAGCCCACCTCGTTGTTCGTCAGCAGATCCGTCGTGTATGCCTTCGGCGTGATGTACTGGTCGACGCCGTCGGGGCCGGGCAGAAGCGCCTTCGCGCCGCGGTTGAACCCGCCCGGACGGTAGCCTTGCGAGTAGGTGTAGTACACCATGACGTCGGGCGTGATGTGCCAGCTCAGGTTGGCCCGGCCCAGGTGCCCGGTCAGCACCTGGCTGTTCGGCACCTGGGCGTTGAGGTTCACGCCGTTGGAGTGCAGGCAGCGGCCGAAGTAGGTGGTCGTGCTGAACTGCTTGCAGCCGAAGCTGCCGAAGTCCCCGCCCGCCACCCCGTCGTACATGTCGTAGTAGCGCATTCCGCCGGTGATCGTCAGCACCTTCGGCACGATGTCGTAGCTCACCGAGACGTACGCCGCCTTCTGGATGAGCGTCCTTATGTAGTCGTCGGAAAACGCCGTCAGGGAGTTGCGCAGTCCGGGCTGGTTGGCGCTCTCGCCCGGCGGCGGGCCGACCGGCAGGAAGCAATTGGACGTAAGACCCGACGGCGAGCACTGCGGCACCGTGCGGTAATCCCAGTTGGTGACGCTGTAGACCTTCTCGTCCTCGTAGTACAGGCCGGCGATGCCGCGCAGCCGCCAGTCGCTCGGCGTGCTCACGCGCAGCTCCTGGCTGAGATTCGTGTTCCTGGTGGACGTCTGCCAGAACATCCCGGGCGAGTAGCAGGTCGCGTTCGCGTTGCCCTTGCTCGAGGAATAGCTGACGCCCGTGCACTGGTAGTAATAGCCGTAGCGCCCGCGGGCGTAGTTCGTGTAATCGCCCTGCGACTGCATGTTGCTGTCGAGGTAGGAGCCGGCATAGACCACACTCAGCGGTCCGGCCTTGCCGTGCACGGTCAGTGCCGTGTTTTCGAACCTGTCGTTGGTGTAGGAGGGCTCGAACAGGTTGACCGAGTACGGCGGCAGGGGCTGGCCGCCGCTCGGCACGCCCGAGGCGCTGAGCACCGTGCCTTGCACCCCGTAGGGCATGTCGTAGAACACGCCCTGCGCATCCATGTTCTGATACATCTGGGAGAGGAGCACGTTCCAGTCGTGGTTGACCTTCCAGAGCATCTCGAGCCGTCCGCCCTGATAGGTCACCGGGTTGATGGCGTTCCCAACGAGCGCATAGTTGTTGAGCGTCTGGCTGTTCGTCGGCACGACGCCGCCGTTCTCGTTGGCGAGCCCGAGGTCGGTGCCGCTGCGGGAAAAGGTCGCCGGCAGGTTGTTGATATAGCCGCCGCGATGGTCGGTGAAGATCACCAGGCGCGCGGCCAGCTTGTTGTCGATCAGCGGAAGATTGAGTACGGCATTGACGTTGCTGTTCGGCTTGCCGTGCGCGGTGACCCCGTAACCCGCATTGGCGATCACCTGAAACGTGTTCAATCTCGGCTTGTTGGTGATGTAGCGGATGACGCCTGCCTCGGCTCCGGCGCCGAACAGGGTGCCTTGGGGGCCTTCCAGGACTTCGATGCGTTGCAGGTCGACGGCATAGATGTCGAGCTGCCCGCCCGGCATGTCCGTCGGCTCGTTGTCGAGGTACAGCGCGACGTTCGGGAACTGTCCGACGGCGGCCGAGGCCTGTGTCCCGCCCGCCCCGAGGCTGAGACCGCGGATGTACAGCGTCTCCTGCCCGGGGGCGTATTCGGCCATGGTCACGTTGGGCACGTACTTGAGGTAGCCGGACAGGGTCGCGACATGCAGCTGCTGCAGCGTGTGGCCGGTCAGCGCCTGCATCGTGATGGGCACGTCCTGCATGTTCTGCACGCGGCGGTTGGCGGTGACGATGATCTCGTGCAGCTGCGAGGCGCCGGCGATCGTGCCGGTTGCGGGACTGGCGGCCAGCGCCGCATGGATGGCCGAAGCGCCGAGAATTCCGGCTACGGTGCGCGAAAGCCTGGTATGACGTCTCATGTTGAACTCCAAAATTTTCCGGCGGGGTCGAGCCTCGCGATCCCGGCGCGAACCATCCCGCTGCAAGCGTTTCGAGTATTTGTAGCGCCCGCGATCAGACGCAAGATGGGCGGACTTGTTCGGACCACCCCATAGTTGCCCTCACACGCTAGCGTAAGCCGGCGTGATTGGCTTGAATGACGCCGACGCGGTGTTGTCGAATCGCGGCGAGCGGAGACGCCCTCAGCAAGAGCATGTCGCCCGATCCATTGATGCCGCATCGGGCGCCGGCGCGCCGCCCCGGGGCCGCAACCCGTGTGGGATGCCGCCGGTATCGTGCGAGGTCATGTGTCGGAACCGCCGAGGAAAGCGTGGGACTGTTGCATCGGCCTGATGCCGGGGGCATGTTGCTCTCGTGACATTGCGCCTTCATGACGTGCTTGGGCGGCTCGCGCGGCCGTGCGCCGACGCGCAGCGCCGGTAAGCAGGGGCTCTTGCGGGACCCCGCGGGCGCGTGACGGGCGTCGATGCCCGCCGGCCGGGCATCTGGCCGCTAGAGAGTCAGCGCGGGGTCTCGGCGGGTGCCCGTTGCAGCGTGAGGCCGACGGCGAAGGAGCGCTGAAAGCCCTTCCAGACCGTTATGTCGCCGGTCCCCGGACTGTACGCCGAGAAGGGGGCATGGTCGTGCGGCCAGAGGCCGCGTCCCGCGTGCATCGTGCGCACATCGAGGTACGCCGCGAAGCGTTTCTCGCCCTTGACGTATAGATCGAGGAAGGCGGTGATGAAGTGCACGTTGATGGCGTTGACCCGGCGCGTGTTCCACACCGGATCCTGGAACCAGGAGATGTTCCAGAGGGAGCTGCGCATCCGGGGCGGGGCCGGGTCGAGCCCGATGTCGTGGCCGGCTTCCTCGATGGTGAGAAGATATCGAGGCGCGTGGATCGCCTCTCTGAACACGCGCAGCCCCGCACGCCGGTAGCCGACGGTGTGGTCGCGATTGCCATTGATCAGGAACAGCGGGGCGCGGATGGCGGCGATGCCGTGGCTTCCCCAGGCATCCCACGGCGGGCCGCCCGCCGGGGAGATGGCGACCACGGCGCGCAGATGCGCCACCTTGATCGAGCCTTGCAGCGCGCCGCCCCGGCAGTACGGCTCGAGCAGTCCTCCGGGGACCGCTTTGGCCATCGGACTGTGCGGATCGAGCACCGCGCCGGCGTCCGTGAGGACACCGTAGCCGCCCATGGAGTAGCCGATCAGCGCGGTGCGGTCCGGATCGATCCAGTGTTTGGCCGCGAGGGTTCGTTGCAAGGTCGCCGCGACGAATGCGATGTCGAGCGGCCGGCGCAGCACCGGCTCGACGAAGTCGGCCCTGTCTGTGATCGGCGGGTCATTGTGATGAATGGCCGCGACCACGTAGCCCTTGGAGGCGAGATTCTCCGTGAGCCAGGTCATCGCAGCCGGCGCGTTGCTGTATCCGTGCGAGACAATGACGAGTGGATAAGGGCCGCCGGCGAAAGGCGCGCCCCGCACGGCAATCCCCGGCACCGTGAAATGCACGGGCGGCGCGGGCGGCTGCGCCGGAAATGCCGCGGTATACACGGCACGGGGCGCTCCGGGCTCGGCGCGCGCCGGATACCAGATATCGACCGGCAGCACTCGATTGCGCTTCGGCGCGCGATGTGTCTTGGGGTTGTATGCCAGCACGTCAGGTTGCGCGTGCTCTACGAGCGTAATCCTCTCCACGCCGACCGGCCAGGGGCCGAGTCGTGCGAGTTGCGGAGCATCGGGACCGTAAACGCTCGGCGGCTGCTCGGCGTGCGCCGGCGCAGCGCCGAAGGGAAGCATGGCGAGGGCAAGGAGGAGGGCGGGTGCAAGGGCAGCCGCGCTGCGGCGCAAGGCGGTGCTCCTCTCGAGGATCGTCCTGCACGGGATTCGAGGTGTCATAGGATGCCCCTTCGATCTGTGGCGGTGGCGGCCGGCCATTCGGCCGCTAAGGACTCTGGTGCCTGTCGTGAATGGTGCGGCTCAGCGTTGCGCGCTCTGCCAGTTCTCCGCAACGTAGTAAGGAGCATCCTCGGGCGCCAGCGCAGCGCGTCCGCGGATGTGATCGGCCGCCTTCTCCGCGAGCATGATGGTCGGCGCATTGAGGTTGCCGGTGGTGATCGAGGGCATGATCGAGGAGTCGACCACCCGCAGCCCCTCCAGGCCCACCACCCGCGTCTCAGGATCGACCACCGTCATCGGGTCGGAGGGATTGCCCATGCGGCATGTGCAGGAGGGATGGTAGGCGCTTTCCACGTGCTGTCGGACGAACTCGTCGATCTGCTCATCCGAGCGCACCTGCTCGCCGGGCTGGATCTCGCGGCCGCGGTACGGATCGAAGGCCGGCTGGGCGAAAATCTCGCGTGTCAGGCGCACGCAGGCGCGCATCTCGATCCAGTCCTCGGGCTGAGAGAGGTAGTTGAAGAACACCTTGGGCTTCTCGCGCGGATCGGCGGAGGCGAGCCGCACCCAGCCGCGGCTCTTCGAGCGCATCGGCCCCACGTGCGCCTGGAAACCGTGCTCCTTGGCGAGCGAGGAGCCGTCGTAATTCACGGCCATGGGCAGGAAGTGGTACTGGATGTCGGGGTGGCGGACGCCGGGGCGGCTGCGGATGAAGCCGCCGGTCTCGAAGTGATTGCTCGTGCCGAGGCCGTCCTTCCTCAGCATCCAGCGCGCGCCGATCAATGTCTTGCGCCAGAGACTCAAGTCGGAGTACAGGGTGATCGGCTGTGTGCAGGCCATCTGAAAGTAGAACTCCAGGTGATCCTGAAGGTTCTCGCCGACGCCCGGCAGATCGTGCACCAGGGGTATGCCGTGCCGGGAGAGTTCCTGCGCCGGGCCCACGCCGGAGAGCTTCAGGAGCTTCGGCGACTGGATCGGACCGCAGCTGACGATCACTTCGCGGCGCGCCCGGGCGATGCATTCTTCGTTGCCGCGCAGGTACGCCACTCCCACAGCGCGGCGTCCCTCGAACAGGATGCGCGTCGCGAGCGCGTGCGTACGCACCGCGAGGTTGCCGCGGCGCATGGCCGGGCGCAGGTAGACGTTGGCGGCGCTGGCGCGCCGGCCTTCGCCGACGGTCATATCCATGCGTCCGAAGCCTTCCTGCTGGAAGCCGTTCATGTCGTCGGTGACCGGATAGCCGGCCTGCCGGCCGGCCGTGAGCCAGGCCCGATGCAGGGGATTGGTCAGCAGGCCGTAGCGGGTGTGGAGCTTGCCCTCGCCGCCGCGATAGCGGTCGCCGCCGCCGTCGCGCCGCTCGGCGCGCTTGAAATACGGCAACACGTTCCGATACGCCCAGCCGTCGGCGCCTTCCGACTGCCAGCGCTCGAAGTCGAGCGGATTGCCCCGCACGTACACCAGACCGTTGATCGAGGAGGAGCCGCCGAGCACCTTGCCGCGCGGGGTGTGCAGGCGCCGTCCACCGAGATGGGGCTCCGGCTCGGTGTAGAAGAACCAGTTGTACTTCTCCATGTTCATCGGGATCGACAGCGCCGAGGGCATCTGAATGTACACCGAGCGGTCCGAGCCGCCGAACTCCAGCAGCAGCACCCGCTCGGCGCCGCCTTCGCTCAGGTGATCGGCGAGCACGCATCCCGCCGAGCCCGCTCCGACGATCACGTAATCGAAAGTCTCTTCTTTCATTAGTCTGTTCAACAGCGGTTCAGTATGGGGAGTCGATGTCGCCCATGGCGACGTAGACGCTCTTCAGCTGGGTGTAGTGCTCGATGGCGGCCCGGCCGTTCTCGCGCCCGAGCCCGGAGAGCTTCACGCCGCCGAACGGCAGCTCGATCGGCGTGATGTTGTAGTGATTGATCCAGCATGTGCCCGCTTCGAGCCGGGCGATCACCCGGTGGGCGCGGACGAGGTCGTTGGTGAAGACTCCCGCCGCCAGGCCGAACGGTGTGGCGTTGGCACGCCGGATGACCTCCTCCTCGTCCTCGAACTCCAGCACCGCCATCACGGGACCGAAGATCTCCTCGCGCACGATGGTCATGTCGTCCTGGCAGCCATCGAACACCGTGGGTGCGACGAAGCAGCCGTTGGCGAGGTCGCCGGTGGTGAGCCGATGTCCGCCGCACAGGAGCCGCGCCCCTTCGCCCTTGCCGCGCTCGATGTAGCCGAGCACCTTTTTCATGTGCTCCGGGCTGATGAGCGAGCCCACCTGGGTGGCCGGGTCGAGGGGATCGCCGATGCGCATGGCGGCGGTGCGCTCGAGCAGCCGCTCGAGGAAGGCGCGCTTCAGCGAGCGGTGGACGAACACGCGCGTGCCGTTCGAGCAGACCTCGCCGGCGGAATAGAAGTTGCCGAGCAAGGCCCCCGAGACGGCGTTGTCGAGATGCGCGTCCTCGAACACGATGAGAGGGGATTTGCCGCCGAGCTCCAGGGTCACCTGCTTCAACGTGGCGGCGCAATCGGCCATGACCGCCTTGCCCGTGCCCACCTCGCCGGTGAGTGAGATCTTGCGGATCTGCGGGTGCGCGCTGAGGAGGCGTCCGGTGTCGGCAAAGCCCTGGACCACCTGGAACACTCCCTCAGGCAGACCGGCCTCGGCGAGGATTTCGCGCAATCTCAGCGCGGTGAGCGGGGTCAGCTCTGCGGGCTTGAAGATCATGGCGTTGCCGCATGCGAGCGCCGGGGCGCTCTTCCAGCACGCAATCTGCAACGGATAGTTCCAGGCGCCGATACCGGCGACCACCCCGAGAGGCTCGCGCCGGGTATAGCCGAAGGCCGCCTGCCCGAGCTGCAGGTGCTCGCCGGCGAGTTGGGCGGCGAGACCGGCGTAGTACTCGAAGCATTCGGCCCCCGAGACGACATCGACGACACGGGTCTCCTGAATGGGCTTGCCGGTATCGCGCGTCTCGAGCTCGGCGAGCTCGTCATTGCGTGAGCGCAGAAGGTCCGCGGCACGACGCAGAATCCGGCCGCGCTCGGCGCCGGTGAGGGCGGCCCAGTCGCGCTGGGCCGCAGTGGCCCGGGCCACGCAGGCGGCCACCTCGGCGGCACCGTCCACGCGCAGCTCTGCCAACACCTCGCCGGTGGCGGGGTTGACCGTGGTGAATCGCTTTGCGCCGGAGGAGGGCGCGGCCGCGGAGCGCGCGGCCGCGGAGCGCGCGGCCGGCGGCTCGGCGGCGAGCTGTTCCCGTGCATTCTCACGCAAGCGGGTCTCGACAAACGCCGTGAGCAGCGCGCGCGCGCCCTCGCTATCGGCCTCCTCCCATTGGGACAGCGCGGCGCGCAGCCACACTCCATCGATCATGGCCGCGATCATGGAGGCGAGGCTCTGCGAGAGTTCCTGAGGCAACAGGCGGCCGAGGTCGTGGCGCAGGTTGGAGAGCATGCGCCGCTGGTAGGCCCTCTGTACCCGCATCAGGCCCGGCTCGTGCGGCACCTGGCCCCAGAAGGCGAGCCACGCGCTGCCCGTGCGCTGGTCGAATTCCTCGGGTCCGAGGTTGGAGTCGATGATCGCCTGTACCCGGCCGCGCGGCGTCGCCGCCAGGCTGAGGCGCTGGTGGACCCGCTCGGTTATGCGTCGCGACAGGGTCCGGAAGGTCGCCTCCAGCAGTCCGTCCTTGTCCCCGAAATAGTGCGCGACCAGCCCGGGGGAGACGCCGGCTCGCTGGGCGATTTGAGCGAGCGTGCTGCCGACATAGCCGACTTCCGCCAGACTGTCGATCGTGACCTCGATCAGTTGCCGTCGGCGCTGCTCTTCGGGCTCTTCCCGCTCCAGCGCCGCCTCTCGGGCTTCCCGGGTGCTTGATTGCTTATTCAATTCAATGCTCTGAAAAAGGCGGGTGGATAACGCTAACGATTCTCCGGGAGCTGGCGGAAATATAGAAATATGTCTTTTTAAGCATTGGCTTAGACGATCAGCAGTGCGTCTCTCCAACGTAGATTAAATGATCGTTCAATTTCCTTTGCCATGATGCCGCGGTTGCTGTCCCGTCGTCAAGACGCGCTCGGGGCCGAAAGCTCTGTCACCTGTCCCGCGGCCGCAGCTCAATGAGCGCGGCCAAACCATACCGGCGGGTACGACTCCAGGCCCGGCGCCCCGGCCCGAGCGCTCCATGCCATTGCGGCAAATCGGTGGCAGCACAGCCGGGCGAGCGGTCAAGCCCGCCGAGCCTCCCGTGGAGCACCGCCTCCTCGGCGCCTCCGAAAAGCGACCGGCCGCAGACCCGCGCTGCATACGGCGAGGGTCCGCGGCTCTGGGCGGGGGATTGCGCAACACTCCTCAGTGCTTTCCTGCCCACTCGGTCGCTCGGGCCTGACCGCCAGTCGTACGGGGCGGTCCGGGCCATCTCAGAAGTGGTAGCCCCACTCGATGCCGATCACCCGCGGCCGAAGCGGCGTCTGCGAGACGATGAACTGGTCCGTGCTGACGAACGTGCTGGCGAGGGAGTCGGTGAGATTGTTTCCGTAGAGGTGCACGTACCAGTCGTTCTTGGACACGCCGAGCGAGGCCTCGTAGGTGGTGTACGAGGGGACCTCGAAGCGCAGCCGCGCGGTGCTGACGGCGCCTCCCTGGGCGATCGTGGGGTTGGCTCCGGCCTGGGTGAACGAGTGGTCGGTGTGCATCGCGCCGAACTCGATGGACGGGTAGTAACCGTCGATGGGCCGGAACTGATAGCGCACCCGCAGGTTGAACTCCATCGGCGGGGAGTCGGCGGTCGGGGAGCCGACCGGGCCGAACGGGTTGGTGACCGCCGTGCAGCCGGTGCCAGTGCTCGAGCAGACCTCCGTGATCGGCTTGCCGTAGTTGACGCTCGCCGGATTGTTGTCGATCAGCGCCGGAGAGTTGACCTGGCGGCTTCGGTTCCACGAGGCCGCGCCCTGCAGCGTGAGGCCGGGGGCGAGCCGCGCGATGAACGAGGTCTCGATCCCCTTGACCACGAAGTTCTGGCCGTTGGTGTCATAGAAGATGTTGCCGACCAGGCCCGGATCGAAGAACTCCACCTGCACGTTGTTCCAGTTCTCCTGGTAGATCGCCCCGTCCCATTCCAGGTGGTGATCGAGCAGCACCGTCTTCCAGCCGAGCTCGTTGTTGGTCAGCGAGTCCGGCCTGTAGGACTTCGGCACCGCATACTGGTCCACCCCGTCGGGCCCCGGGGCGTGCAGCGTGCCGCCGTTCTGGTTGAACCCGCCCGGACGGTAGCCCTGCGAGAAGGTGTAGTAGACCATCACGTTCGGGGTGATGTGCCAGCTCAGGTTCGCACGACTGCGCCAGCCGGTCTCGGTGTCGTGCAGGTTCTGCGCGTTCAGGTCGTACGAGTAGCCGCCGGCGACATCGGCGCAGCCGCCCGGGGGCGTGCCCGCCTGGAAGCAGCCGAAGCTGCTGGTGACGCTGCCGACGGAGGAGTTCGTAAATTGGAAGTGGCGGGTGCCGGCCGTCAGCGTCAGCACGTGCGGGATCAGATCGTAGCTCGACGACAGGAAGAAGGCGAGCTGCTTCGTCTCGCGCATGGTGTCCTGGTAGAAGGAGCTGTTCGGGGTCTGAAGTCCCGGGTGCTGAACCGTGGTGCCCGGCACCGTACCGATGGTGGAGAAGCAGCCGGAGTTTCCGGGGCTGCCCGGTGCGGCGTTGCTGGTGCAGGAGGGCACGGTGCGGTAGCGCCAGTCCGTCTGGTCCCAGAGCTTCAGATCATCGGCGTACACGCCGACGATGCCGCGCAGGCGCCAGGAGCTCGGGGTACTGAGGCGAAACTCGTTCTGCAGGTGGGTGTTGCGCTCCACCGAGCTCCAGGTGGAGCTCGGGGAGAAGCAGGTCGACTTCAGGTTGTTGTTGTATCCGGTGCCGGGTCCGTAGCACTGATAGTAATCCGCGTACACGCCGCGCGCATAGTTGGTGTAATCGCCCACCTGGTCGACGTTGCGGACCAGGTAGCCGCCGGTGTAGACGGCCCGCAGCGGCCCGATCTTGCCGTGCACGGTCCAGGCGGTGTTCTCGAAGCGATCCTTGTCGTAGGAATTGTTGAACAGCGTGACATCGAGGGGCGCGAGCGGCCGGCCGTCCGAGGAGGTCGGCTGGTCGTAGAAGACGCCCTGCGCGTCCATGTTCTGATACATCTGCGAGATGAGCACGTTCCAGTTGTCGTTGATCTTGTACAGAGCCTCGACGCGCGCTCCCTGAAAGGTGACCGGGTTGATGGCGTGGCCGGCGAGCGCATAGTTGTTGATCGAGGGACTGCCGGGCGGGACGCAGGCGCCCTCGCCGGCGGGACTGCGGTAGGGGTTGGGCTGTCCGCCGTCCGGGCAGGCGCTGTTCAGGGGGACGAAGTAATTGGCGTAGTGGATGCCGACGTCGCTGTCGTGGCGAGTGAATGTCGCGGGTACGTTATTGATATAACCGCCGCGCCGGGCGTCGAAGATCACCGCGCGCACGGCCAGCTTGTTCTTGATCAGCGGCAGGTTGAAGACGGCCGTGAGATTGGTGCTCGGGTCGCCGTGGGCGGTGACGCTGTAACCCGCCTTGACGTTGCCCTCGGTCCGGTTGAGCCGCGGCTTGTTGGTGATGTAGCGGATCACGCCGGCCTCGGCGCCCGCGCCGAACAGGGTGCCCTGGGGGCCCTCGAGCACCTCGATGCGGTTGATGTCGGCGGCGTAGACGTCGAGGTTGCGGTTCGGCAGCTGTACGGACTGGTTGTCGAGATAGATGGCGACGTTCGGCCACAGGCCGGTCGAGCCGCTGCCCTGGCTCGCCTGCGAGCCTGCCGACAGGCCGCGCATGAATACCTCGTTCTGGCCCGGCCCGTTGTTCGCCACGGTGACGTTCGGCAGGAACTTGAGATAGTCGCTGAACGTGGAGATGTTCAGTTCCGTCAGCGTGCGCGAGGTGAGCGCCTGCATGGCGATCGGCACGTCCTGGATGTTCTGCCGGCGTCGCTGGGCGGTGACGATGACCTCCCTCAGGGCGCCCATGCCGGCGGGGACGTTCACCGGCGTGCTCGACGTCGCCGCCGGCGTCGGGGATGCCGCGGTCTGGGGCGCGGGGGTGGCGGCAAATGCGCCAAGAGACGCACCGCTCAGGATGGCGGCCACCGCATAAGACACCTTCGACTTCATCGTCTGAACCCTCCCGGGATTTAGTTATAGTGACGTCATTTGGTTATAGTGACGTCTGCAAAGCAATCACGATTGCAGCGGCATTACAGCCGACCCGCCCGGTGCGGGATTGAACGGATGCGTCAGGCGGGTGTTACGTAACCGCCTTTGTGCGCGCTGCGGTGGAAATTGTCAGAAATGGATGTTGAATCGAGT
>JAJZLX010000542.1:0-8538 GCA_021850555.1 Pseudomonadota bacterium
ATACGTACAGCGCGCCCGCCAGAACGTCCTGGCGCATCGCCTTGCCCACCAAGCCGCGCAGCCCATCGATCCCCAGACGCCCATCGGTCACCCCAGTGCGCAGGAACACCCGCGTCTGCTCGTTCAGCCCGAACATGCGCGCAGCTCCTTCAGCAGCAGCCCCACCCAGCGCACGTCGGCCCCAGAACCGGCGCGCACCTCGAGCCCGTTCGCCAGCCGAATGCTCACCATGCCGCGTGCAGCGCCCGGCACCGCCTCGGCGGATATCTCCGCACCCAGCTCGGCAGGCAGCTCCACCACCGCCGACCCCGCTGGCCTCGCTCCACGGCGCCGGGCCTGTCTCAGCCAATACGTCAACGTCGAGAGCGGCAGATCATGGCGCTCGCAGAATCGCCTCTGGCTCAGGCCACCGCGGGCGTATAGCTCCAGCAGTCGCCGCCGCTCCCCAGCCGAGCGATTACGCTGCCGCCGCCCTGACGTGCCGCCGCGAGAATCGCCCGGCCGTCCCATCGATCTTGTCTTCGTACCCATCGCGCAGATACCTCCGTCGGTAAACTGCGCGTCCATCTATCAGCATGGCGCACGCCTTCCAGGCAGTACCCAGTGGGACGCTTTCGATGGATCGCAACGACCGCGTCCGCGCCTGCTACCAGCATTGCGCGCTGAAGTGGGTCATGGCGGAGCGGATGACGAACCAGTCGCTGCGCGAGCGGTTCCACCTGGATGAAGGCAAGGCGGCAGTCGCCTCACAGGTGATTGCAGCGACCATCGGGGCCGGGCTGATCAAGCCGGACGAAAGCGTCGGTGGGTCGCGGAAGTTCGCCCGCTACCTACCGTTCTGGGCTTGAAACTTATTTAAAGCCAATGGCGATGCCATCGGGCAATGGGCAAATAAAGCGCGAAAAATCAATGGGTTGCTTATTTAAGGTCTTCCCTACTGTACGGCTACCGCCCCCGCTTCACTCAAGGTCTCGGCGCTACCGGCGCCGCGGGCGCAACTGCGCCAGGTCTCTGCGCTATGGCCGGCAGGCCGGCACTGCTTCACCTACTTCACCCTGACCCGCAACTACCGAGGATCTCTCGGTAGTTCAAACCGAGAGCGGCGAGTCCGGCGCCATGGCGCCATGTCGAGCACTACAACCTGGACGCCAGCAGGGTGCGCAGCAGGTTCGAGAGACGCTTCAGGGAGAACGGGGGCTATCTCGTCTGATGACGTATAGGAATTCCATTCAAGGCAGATCGGAATCTATCTGCCAGCGGGTGCGACCGATCGCGTTCATGATGGTGTCGAGCACCCGATCCAGTGCTTTGGCGACGTCCTCGGCGAGAAAACGAAGCACCAAATAGCCGTTCTCTTGCAGCAACTGGTCCTTGCACCGGTCATGGCGGTACGCATCGGTGTCCGAGAGACACTCGGTGCGGTCCAACTCGATCGCCAGGCGCGCATCGGCGCAGAGCAAGGCAACCTCGATGCTGCCGGCGGCATCGAGTGTAATGGGTAGACTCTCGTTGAGGCGAAAGCGGCCCCGGGTCTCGGGCAGGGTCTCGAGGCGCCGGAAGAGGAAGGTCTCGGTGCTGCGTGCGCGGTCGACGCCTCCGGAATCCTCGGGAACTCCTGTCGCCTGGAGGAATAGACCAGCGAGAGGCGTATCCACCCCATCGCGAACCAGCCGCTGGACGCTGCCCGCGTAGTCCCGTTTCCAGAGCGGGTCCGAGGGCAGGGCGACCTCCGCGGGCCAACCGTCAATCGCGCTCGCCGGCAACAGGATAGTGTAGCCGAGCGCCTCGTAGCCCCGACATCGCCGGTTGAACATCCGCGCCAGCATCGGCACACAGAGGTCGGCATAGTCATAGATCCGCACCTCACGCTTCCCGTCATGCAGTCGATGCAGTCTCCCGGCGTACTGCGCAACCGTCCCGCGCCAGGACACCGGGAGCGTCAGAAAGAGGGTGTCGAGACGCGGATCGTCGAATCCCTCTCCGATGTGCTTGCCGGTCGCCATCACCACCCGCGCCTCATCGACGGGAATCGCGGCCAGATGCTCTCTCAGCGCCTGCCGCTGCTTCTTGCCCATCCCGGCGCGCAGGACAATGAGGTGGCGCACATTCGGGGACAGGGCCCGCGCCAGGCGATCGAGATGATCGTTGCGCTCGGTCAGCACGAGCGGTGAGCGTCCCGCCTTCACGGACTCGATGACGTCGTCACGGATTCGGCGTGTGCGAGCCTCATCCTCGACCAATGCCTGGTAGAGCGCTTGGAATTCGAGCCGCTTGTCCGCCTCCGGGGGCCTCAATGATCGGAACGCGGTGGGTTGTACGAACACGGTGTGCCTGAACGGCCGAGCGGCAGCCTGCGCGCGCGCATTGACGCGGTAGCGGATCGGTCCGCATTGCATGAACACGATCGGATGGTGGCCGTCCTTGCGCGTGACCGTGGCGGATAGACCGACGACGAATCGCGCCTTGGGTTCACGGGCGACCTTCTCGAAGCTCTTCGCCGAGAGGTGGTGACATTCATCGACGATGAGCTGCCCGTAGCCAGCGACACAGTCATCGACCACACCCTTGCGGAAGAGAGTCTGGATCATGGCCACATCCAGGAGCCCATTGGGTCGTCGCCGGCCACCGCCGATCCGGCCGATGTCTTGGGTAGGCACGTCGAGAAAGGCAGAGAGCCGCTCGACCCACTGATCGAGCAGCGCCTCGCGGTGGACGAGCACCAGCGTGCTGACCGCGCGTTCAGCGATCAGCCAGGCGCCAATGACTGTCTTGCCGAAGGCCGTGGTGGCCGCGAGCACTCCGGTATCGTGCGCCAGCAGGGCGCGGGCGGCCGCCTTCTGTTCGGGCCGTAACTGCCCTTGAAACGCGACATTCAGCGGCTGGCCGCGGCTGCGTTCGTCGCGAACCGTCGCGCGAATGCCCAGCTCGTCGAGCAGTCGCTGAATGTCTTCGAGGCAGCCTCTCGGAAGGCCGATGTGATGCGAATAGTCCTCGGCGCATGCCACGATGCGCGACTTGCCGTAGGTCGAGAGACGCATCGCCTGTGCCCGGTAGAACTCGGGGTTCTGGAAGGCCGCCAGGCGCAACAGGCGGTTTCGTAGGCCGGGGTGCAGCCCTTCCTTGGCAATGTAGATCTGGTTGCCGAGCACCAGCTCCAGGGTCTGCGGCAACTCGCCCGTGATCGGCGGAGCTCCCGGCTGTCGCGAGGGCGGTGCGGCCCAAGGCTCGGCGTCATCCTCTTCCGGCGGCACTCGTACCCCCAAGACTCGCCCCCGGCGCTCGGCGTCCCGGACAATCTCCTCGACCTGCCGTCGCGCGACTCTGCGCACGGTGGCGAGGAACGACCACTGGTCCGGCCAGGGCTCGAGCGCCTCGTCGAGGAAGACGCTGTTCTCATGTTGACGAGCCGCTTTCTGCAGCGGCAGGGCGATCAGGTTGCCGAAGCCTCCCTGAGGCATCGTGTCCTGATTCGGAAAGAGCCGATCGTAGGAGTCCAGGCCCACGTGGGGCCGCCGCTCCATGATTTCAGTCAACACGTGCGAGGCGAGCCGGCGGGCGAGCGAGGCCGGTAGGGGCTCGTCGAAGAACAGCCACAGATGAGCACCGTTTCCGGATCGGGACCGCTCGAGGGCAGCGGGCAGACTCAGCCGACGGCAGGCTTCGAGACAGGCTGCTGCGTCCTCGCGCCAGCCGCCCTTGTCGAAATCGATGGCCACGAACCAACAGCTATCGTCCGGCAAAAGCGGATAGAGACCGACGATGAAGGACTTGCCCTCGCCGTCCTCACCCGATAGATGCCGCCGGATGACCTCGTCGGTGACCGGCAGGAATCGACGGTGGGGGCACTCGGCGCACGCGATCCTCGGTTTCTCGCAGACCCCACGCACCCACTCGTTGGCGCAGGCCGGAGCGTAGCCGGCTTTGCCGCTCTTGCGACTCTCGAAGCGGCGTGCATACACATCCTCACGGCCGCGGAACAGCGATCGGAACAGGCGGATCTTCTCCTCGACGGGGGCATGGCGATCGACGCGCGAAGCCCGCTCCATCGAATCGCTCACGCACGCTTCCTGTCGGCTCCTGCACGGATCCGTGACCAGTGGGCCACGATCATGCGCAGGTCGTCGTAGTCGAAGTGGTCGCCAGTGCCACTGCGTATCTCCGTCAGGCTCGCGTCCTCGTGTGTCTCCAGGAAGGTCATGACCGCGCTGATCATGTCGGCGGGAAGCACCTCATGGACCTCGATCTCGCCGCTCGCGATCAAGCGAGCGAGGTGGCTTTTGATCGTGCCCACGGTGAGACTGCGGAGCGCGGCGATCTCCCCGGGCGTCTTGCGCTCGCAATGCAGGCGAAGTGTTTCCCGGACACTCGCCCCCCTTTCCGTTCGTCCCCGACTTGCGGTGGTGACCGGGAGGGTCTCCGCGCTGCGCTTGGGTCCTTGCCACCTATGGAGGGGAGTGCCGATGTAGAGGCTCCGATCGAGGAGTTGCGCGCCGTACAGCGCCTCGATCTTGTGCCAGCAGGCTCGCTCGAGGGGCTCCACGTGAGCGAGGTAGCGCTTGAGCTTCTTCTTCCCGCGGAGCGAGCCAATGTGCTCACGCGCCGGTGCGAGGACCTCCAGGGCGAGCCGCCCGGTGAAGTATTCGATGGCCTTTCCGCACCGCTCCGTGAGCACTGGGAGGCCGTTCGCCACGCCGCCGGCCTCATCGGTCAGGCGGCGCAGCTGGCGTCGGAATTTCTCCGCCGTTTCCTCGATTTCCGCCACCCGCTGCGCGATGCAGTCTTGCAGCGTGATTGTCGCCTCTTTGTCCGGGAGGCTCGCGGTGGCGGTGATCCGCTGCCGCCAATCGCCCAGGTGAGCCGACAATCCGGAGAAGGAGAACAGCCGCCGCAGGAGATGACCCGCGTACTCGGCCTTCTCCGTCTCGAGCACGCGCCGCAGCTCGTCCGCAGCGTGATGCGATGCGCTGAACGCGTCGATGCGCGGGTCCTCGCGTAGGGCGGCGGGGGTGATCAGCGAACGCAGAACCATCCCCTCGAGCGAGCGGCAACGGCTGAGCGCCACGTACACCTGTCCTGCGGCGAACGAGCGTCCGGCATCCACGATCACCTTGTCCAAGGTCAGTCCCTGGCTCTTGTGGATGGTGATGGCCCAGGCGAGTCGCAGCGGGTACTGGCTGAAGGTGCCGAGGACCTTTCTCTCGACCTTGCCGGTATCCTCGTCGAGCCCGTAGCCGATGTTCTCCCAGATTTCCTGATGCACCGTGTAGTCCGCTCCGGAGTCGCGGAACGCGACTGTGATCTCGGCCCCACGGATCCGCCTCACGGTGGCGAGCTTGCCGTTGTAGTAGGCGCCACCCTCGGTGTCGTTGCGGATGAACATGACTTGTGCCCCGACCTTGACCTCGAGCACTCGATCGCAGGGATAGAGCGCCTCCGGGAACTCACCGTCGATCTCGGCCGCAAAATCATGCGCTCTGTCGGGGAGCGCAGAGAGCTCCGACGCGTTGACGCTGTCGGCTTGGTGGTTGTGGGTGGTCAGGAGGACAAATCCCGGCTCCTGCGGCTTGAAGTGCGGGTCGTAACGCTCCCGAAGCAGCCGCTCATCGTCCGGACCGAGCCGGCGATGCCGGATGTGCTCGAGGAGCGAGAGAAAGCGCGCATCGCGCTGACGATAGACCGTCTGCAGCTCGATGTGCGCCGCATCCAGCTTCGGCCACACGAGAGCGTTGAAGAAGTAGGGACTGCGATAGTAGTGCCTCAGGACAGCCCATTCGGCCTCCCTCGCCACCGGCGGCAGCTGATGGATGTCCCCGATGAGCACCACCTGCACATCGCCGAACGGCTGTGGGATTCCCCGCACTTTGCGCAACACGAGGTCGATCGCATCGAGGGTATCGCAGCGCACCATGCTGATCTCGTCGATGATGAGCAGGTCGAGCTCGCGAAGCACTCGCAGCTTTTCCGCGCGCAGGCGCAGATTCTCAGTCAGCAGGCGGCGGTTCGTGGCGATGCCGGGATCCACGGGATCATCGGTCGGCACGAAGCAGGTGAGTGGCAGGCCAAACATGGAATGCAGGGTGACGCCGCCCGCGTTGACCGCAGCGACGCCGGTCGGCGCCACGACCACGATGTTCTTCTGAGGGGCCTGCACGAGCTTGCGCAACAAGGTCGTCTTGCCGGTGCCGGCCCGTCCGGTCACGAAGCAATGCTTGCGGGTGTGCAGGGCGAACTGCTCGGCCAGCTCGAATTCGGGGTTGGTCATGGCGATTTCCCGACAAGGCGCGCAGGCGCACGGCTACCTGAGATTCATCCTGTGGCGATAGGCCGTTGATTTCATCGGCTCAACCGGCTTCCCGCAAGAGGCTCGTGAGCTCCTCGATCGAGAGGGACTGACCAAAGCCGTCGCCGCTGAAGAGACTTTCGGCGAGAGCGCGCTTGTCCCGGTGCAGGTCCATGATCCGCTCCTCGATCGATCCTGCGACCACCAGCCGGTAGACGGTGACGGGCCGCCGTTGACCCATGCGGTGGGCGCGGCTCACGGCCTGGTCTTCGACGGCGGGGTTCCACCAGGGATCGCAGATGACGACATAGTCGGCTGCCGTGAGATTGAGGCCGAAGCCGCCGGCACGCAGACTGATCAGGAAGAAGTCGCCCTCCCCGGCTTGAAACGCCCGCACGCGGCGGGCGCGCTCCTCCGCCGGCGTGCTGCCGTCGAGATATTGATAGCTCGCTCCTAGCGCATCGAGCCCTGCGCGCACCAGCTTGAGGTAATCGACGAACTGGCTGAACACCAGCGCCTTGTGCCGGTTGGCGGCGAGCTCTTGCGCGAGCTTGGCGAACACATCAAGTTTGCCGCCGGGCAAGGCGGTCTCGGGCGCCACGAGTCGCGGATCGCAACACGCGCGGCGCAGCCGCATCAGCTCCGTGAGCACCTGGAAACGGCGCCGCCCGGGGGTCAAGGTCTCATCGCCGATCGCCGCGAGCGCGCTCTGGCGCAGGCCTTCGTGGAAGGCGCGTTCCGCGGGAGAGGGGTCCACCGTGAGCACGATTTCGGTGCGCTCCGGCAGCTCACCCAACACGGCTGCCTTGGTCCGGCGCAGCACGAATGGCGCGATCAGCCGTTGCAGGCGGCCGCGGGCTCTCGCATCCGCTCGGCGCTCGATGGGCACGGCAAACCGCTCGTTGAAACGCTCGCGCGACCCGAGAAGTCCCGGGTTGAGAAATCGAAACAGCATCCAGAGCTCATCCAGCCGGTTCTCGACTGGGGTACCCGTGGTGGCGACGCGAAATAGTGCGTCGAGCTCGAGAACCGCCTGCGCGCGGCGGGTCGAGAAGTTCTTGACCGCCTGTGCCTCATCCAGCACCAGGGTGTGCCACGTGCGCGCCTTGAGATCCTCGAGCACCTGGGGCAGCAATCCATACGAGCAGATGATGACATCGAACTCCCCCGCGGCAGCGATCCGCTGCGACCGGTCGGCGCCGCCGAGCATCTGCACGTTGAGTGTCGGAGCAAACCGGCGCATCTCATCGGCCCAGTTGGGGCAGACGGAGGTCGGAGCGAGCACCAGTGCGGCGCCTCCGGTCGCGCGATGCAGAAGAAGAGCAAGCGTCTGCACCGTCTTGCCGAGCCCCATGTCGTCGGCAAGACAGGCCCCCGCGCCGCAGTGGGCGAGGCGAGCCAGCCAGCGAAAGCCATCGAGCTGGTAGGGTCGCAGCTGCGCATGCAGGGTCGACGGCGGATCGAGCTCGAGCGCCTGCGCCTCCTTAAGCGCTCTGAGCCGGCTCGCCCATGCGGGGATGGCTTCGAGCCCGAGTCCCTCCAATGTGTCCTCGACGGCCGCAAGGGCGAGCGCCGGAATCTTGAGCGTCTCGCCGTCGAGCTCGCCGAGACCCTCGAGCTCATCGAGGCGGCGCCGCAGGTCTTCGCTCAGGGCGAGAAAGCCAGCATCGCCGAGCGGCAGGTAACGCCCGCCGCTCGCGCGAGCCAGCTCGATGAGCGCGCGCATCTGCATCACCGCTCCGTCGTCGAGCGACAGTCTCCCGGACACCGCGAACCAGTCGCGGTCGCTGCCGATACTGAGGCTCAGATCGGCAAGGTCGTACGTGCGAGTGACACGAATGGGCTTGCCGGCCGGCCACTCGACTCGCACCGCATCGCCGAGCGATTGCAGGCGCTCCACGAGCTCGAGACACGATTCAGGGTCCTCGAGGCTCCATTCGGTGACTGACACGCCTGTCTCCGGCAAAGCCAACGGCTCGAGAACGCGCGCGAGCCGTTTGCGCTCACTGGGCAGGTCGCGGAGCGCGGCGCAACGCTCACCCTCGAGCTCGGCGAGGATGCGCAGGCGCCCTGTTCCGGGCGTGCAGCACGGACCGCGCTCGCCCAGCGGCCTCACCAGGAATCGGACACGCAGTCCCGGGCCCGCCGGCGTGAGCGCCGCGTGGATCGTTGGATCGGCGGGAACCTCCCCGACAGCGGTCTCGGCATCGGTGTGAACCTCGAAATGGCGCGTCACGCTCGCGAGCGTCCGGCTGAGC
>JAJZLX010000542.1:8548-15706 GCA_021850555.1 Pseudomonadota bacterium
TGAGCGCCTCCACGCCCTGGGCTGGGAATTCCAGGCCCGGCCCGATCAGCTGCGCAATGCGGCAATGGGTTCGCGTGATCTTCAGCACGCGCGCCCGATGCGGGTCATCTCGCAGCAGCACTAGGCGCTCGGCCGGCAGGTGCTCGAGCTGGGAGTGCGCACAGCGCTCCAATACCTCATGGAGATCCGGTGGCAGGCGCAGGCGCACGCCGCCATCCGCGCGGCTCTCCACGACCAGCTCCGGCATGGCGGCCGTCAGGAGCACGGGGGTGCTCAGATCCGCGGCATCAAAGACCAGTGGATGGCCGACGAGCGCGGCGACCGCAGGTGGGACGCTAGCGCCGGACGGATCATAATGACTCCACTCGTGCCGCAGCGACTCGAACACCCGCTCATCGCGGGCGGATAGCGGGCCGCGGGCGAGGCTGGCCGAGCTCAACGCTCTCCCTGCGCTCCATCCGCGCGCGCTGCGCTTCTGCTCGCGTGCTTCCACGCGAACTGCGCCTGCAGGCGGTGACTCGATGACCCAGACGATCCGTATATCCGCCGCTGCGCTCGCCCCGCTCCGAGACTCTCCTACGAGCGCTTCGAGCGCCTTGATCGCGCGCTCCCAGGGGGTTTCCTCAGCGAAGAGTGCTGCCAGCGCGCCGCGCTGCGCCGCGCTCAGCTCGCCGCTGTCGTTCCGCCGCCTCCGTGCCATCGCCAGAGCCGTGTCGATCTCGAGTGCGGCGCGCTCGTAGCCGCCCACCCGGAGCCTCTCCAGGTCCGCGATAGCTCTTCGCTCTTGCGCCTCATCGAGTGGAATTCCCGCCCAGGAGGCCGCGACGAGCGTGCACAGGTTTGTCATGGCATCGTCATCCACGAGCGGCAAGTGCCAGGCGGGATGGCTGCCGTGGCTGCGTGCACGGATGACGTCGCCGATGAACTTCCAGACATTCGCGGCATCCGCGGCGCGGGTCGCCTTGATGGAGAGGATTTGCGCGGTTTGGACAGCGCGCTTATCGTTGACGGCCATGAGCGCCGCGATGCGCGGAAATGCGAGGGACAGCGGCAGCCTCGGGATGAGGAGTTTGGCGCCGCGCAGCCGGCTTCCCGCCCGGGCTCGAGCCTCATCGACCAGCAGCCGCTCGGCCCGCGCATACAGCTCAATGGCACGGCGGGGATCGGCACCGAGCACGGCGGCGGCGCCCTGCAGCGCCACGGCTCGGGCGCTCGCGTCCGCGCCCAGGATGGCGTCCAGCTCCTGCGCTCGTCCCTGCCACAACAGGTGCTCGCAGAGGTCATATTTCAACGTACTCGGCGCGTCCGGCACCGCGTGCGCCCGCGAGACCCAGTTGAGCGCCCAAGCCAGCGCTGCCGGCGCCGAGGCATTCGGTCTCCTCAGCAAATGCAGCAACACCGCCTCGGCCACAGCCTCGCGGTGTGCCGCTGGAATCAGATCGGCGACCCGAGCGTCGAACGGATCGCCAAACGCGGTGAAGTACACCGCGCCGGAATCGACTGGCCGGTGCCGAGCGAGCAACTCGCGCCGATCCTGCTCGTGAAGCCCGCTGCACAGCGCAAAGCGGGTGATCGCGACCAGTCGCTCGAAACTCGACACTCGAATAGCGGCAGGCTCCGGTCGGTGATCGAAGAGAGCGACCGCGGCCGATCGCCATTCCCGTAGGCCCCTCTCACCGAGCGCCATCTCGCGGAACGCCGCGAACGCGTTTGCAGGCGCGCACTGGAGCCCCTCTCGTCCCTGCTCGATATGGCCGCACGCCAGCCCCGCGTCCACGTGCCGCGCGATCTGTGCCGGCGTCAAAGAATTCCCCGAGTCGGTCCGCAAGCCCGCCGCATAGGCGGCGCGCTCCCAGCGCGATCGCTCGAGGGCCCCCCCCACGACCGCCATGAAACGGACGAGCGAGGAATACCCCGCCGCTTGCGGCTCACGCGGCGTCCCAACGCCAGGGGCGGGTACTGACACGATGGGCTTTACCTCTCTCGTTTCAGGGCGAGCACCTCAACCGGCGCGGTGTCGGCGGCGCTCGCAACTTTTCCCGACTTCAGAAGCCCCCCGCCGCCGCCTCGAGCCACCGGAGGTCTTCCCTCGCGACTCGACGAGCCGTCGCGTCGTGCTCAAAGAGTGCAGTGGACTTCTCCAGCACCAGCGTGAAGGGACTGCCCTTGCGGCGGGTGGTATGGGTCATCGGCAGACCGCAGCGATCGATCTTCTGGTGCACATGCGCCCGCTGCGCCTGGGCGAGCGGCCACTCCAGCCGTCTCTCGGCCGCCGCGCGCAGAAACCTGGTCAACCTTGCGCACAGCGGGCAGGAGCACAGCAGTGGGGCCGTGATCGACCAATCGTCCTGTGCGCGTGCCGGCGCACGCAGCCGCGCCTCGAGCTCCCGGGCGCAGCTTTGATGTATATGCTTCAAGCCCAGCGTGCGCAGCGCCTCGGGACGGAAGCGCGCACGGGCGGCTCGCAGCAGGCCGAGCTGCAATGGCAGAATCTCGGCAGGATTCTCCAGCAGCGCGTCGATCAGCTCCCGGTGCAGCGCGGCTTGCTGCGCGGTCCCGCAGCTCTCGATCAGCGCCAACGTTGGCCGGGCCAGACTGCCGAGGGCTCGGGCGCGATCGGATTGCGAGCCTTCCCGCTTCAGGACTTCCGCCCGGTGCCGCCGCAGCCAAGCCCATTGTGCCGCGAGCACCTCGGCCGCGAGCGTCTGGCCCGGCGATTTGTGCGCGGCGAGCACCCGGGAGAGCTGAGCCAACGCACCGCTCATCCACTTCAGTCGTCCCTCAGGCGGCTCATAGCCCCGGTCCTCGGCCGTCCAGCTTCGAAGCAGGGCGCGGCACCACTCGAGACCATAGGTGTCCACCAGGGCGGCCAGCCGCGGCGCCGACCGCGCGGCGAGCTCCGACAGGGAAAAGGGTTGCAGGAGCGCGGCAGCCGTCCGGGGATCGGCCAGAAAGCCGGCGACTTTCAGGCTCGCCTCGAGCAGCTTTCCTTCGCGGCGGACACAGCCTATCCAAAACGGCAGCAGCTGGCGCGCCAGCGCCGAGGCCTCATCCGTATGCCTGGCGGCGAGCGCCTTCTCGATCCGGGCCAGCGCCCAGCGCGGGTCAATTCTGGCGCGAATCACGAACGCGCGATCGCGCGGCCAGAGCGCCACGGCGGCGCGATGGTACCAGTGGTCCACCGTGTTGCCGGCATTGCCGGTGTAACCCTCGTGCTCGGTCTCGAAGGGCTCGAAGTCTTGGGAGGGCGTAGTGAAGCACAGCTCGCGGTCCGCGACCCCGATATGCCCCTTGGGCACGCGGCTGGATCCGCCCTCCGGTGCGACCCAATGCCGCAGCTCGACGTCGCTGTCGATCAGGTCTGTGAGCTCATACGGGCCGTCCGATTCGTCGTCGTCCTCCTCCTCGGCCTCGTCGTAGTGGCGATTCCAGCGGGAGCGCCTGAAGTCGTATTCCTCCTCGCAGTTCCACGACTCATGCACATCCGCCAGGGCGAGGAAGATCTCGCAGTCGAGCTGCCGCGCCACCTGCCGCAGCGCGGCGGCGCGCGTCGCATCCGCGTTCTTCAGCCGGTTCCACGCCAGCGCGTGCGGGGTGTACTCGTGATCGAGCAGATAGACGAGGCGGTCGGGAGGGCTCAGCTCGCGATCGCCGCGGTAGGAAAGCGCCGGCGTCTCGAAAAAGCTGCGGACGCGCGCGCTCAGAGCGCCGAGCGACTGCGGCACGGCCGCCTCGGCGGTCCCCTCGGCGATCAGATTGTAGGTGAGAGCGAGGCGGTAGCCTGAGCGGACCGGGCGCACCTCGTGATGGCAGTCGGCATAGAAGGCGGCGAAGGTGAGCTGCCGCGCCGAGCCGCGCACCCTCAACCGCTTCCCGAGGTGCTCGATGACCAGCTCTCCGCCGGTGAATCGGGAGGGCAGGACCACGGCCAGCGTGCCGACCATGTCGTCCGCCTTCTCCGAGTCCCGGTGCGGCGCGAAGAACTGCCCGCGCCCATAGATCAGCAGGTTGTGCAGCTGCGCGCGCAGGCGGCACCCGCGTGGCAGCCCGAGGTCGCGACGGATCCGCTCGAGCTGCGGAGCGAGGGTCTTGGCCCATCGCTCATCGAGCGTCAGTCGCTCAGCCGGGATCTCCCAGGTGTCCCGGACGCCGCGGTCGAGGCGCGTCTCGTTCTTGTAGCCATGGCGGGCCGGTTTCGCGACCCCGCAGAGCTTGCGGGCGGTCGCCGGAGTCACGGGCAGGGACACCCGTCCGACACCCTCGACCGCAAGATGCAGATCCTTCGGGCTGCGCGTCGCGCGCGTCGCAAATGTGCCACCCGTGTCGATCCGGCGGAGGAGCTTGGCGATCTCATCGAGTGTGGTGCTCATCGTTCATCCCGATCATCGTACCTGCCCGCGGAGGCGATCATCATGCCACGATGCCTGCGTCCTGCCGCATGGGTACGCGCTGTGCGCTGTGCGCGAAACCCGAGTCATCGGCGAGTGGATCGCGACCCTGCACTTCACGATCCCCATTCAAGGAGTGTGCTGACCAGCCTGCCGTGCCGCCGCTGCGAGACATCGGTCATGACATTCTCGGCGACCATCGCCCTGGCGTGCGTGAGGGCCACGCCTTTCGATGCGCGCTCCAGCAATGCGGTGCCGATCTGCTGCTCGAGGAGCACGATCTTGCGGCTGACGGAGGAGGGGGCGACATTGAGCAATTCGGCCGATTTGCGAATCGAGCCCGATTGCGCGACCGCGTGGAATGCCCGCAGCTCGCTGGGAAACATCATGTATTGCCCTATGTTGCAGGTGACGGACGGCTACCGCAGCCCGTACGAGAGCCGCAGGGCGATTTGTTGGAGTACATCGACCAGCATGTCGTCGTTGAGGGCGCGGTGAAATTGCGGTTCCTTGGGCAACGCTTCCTTCGCGCGCTCGTTGAGCACGACCGCGGGGGCGTGTCCGTTCATCGATGAGCCGTATTGGAAGCCTTGAACATCTGGATAGGCTTCGTACAACTGTCGTGCCCAGGCGCGCGCACGGGAGCGCGGCCCGGAGTGAATTGCCGTGGAAGCGCCGAGCCTTGTGGCGAAAGCGCCGCGCAGGTCAAGCAAGGTCACCGGCACTTGCAGGGCAAAGACGGCGAGGGACGGCGCGTTGCGGATCCGGTCAATCCGACGGGTCGCCTGGAAGACTTCCGCCGCGCAGGTGTCCACCTGGGGCGCGCAGTAGAGCACGGCTCGGTCCTGCTCGGTCGGCTCATCGCTTGAACTGGGTAGATGATGGTCCCAGCGCGCCGCAGTGGGTCCGACGTGACGGAATCGGTTCCAATGCGAAGGATACGGACCGGCGGAGAAGTAGATGCGCGCCAAGGGCGTGCCGGCGGGCAGATCGAGGGTCTCGACCGCAATCTGGCGTAGCGCCTCGACACCGGGCGGCTCCGGGAACTTGCTCACCGGCGTCAGGCGCGCGTCAGGTCACGGGCGAGCCTCGCGACGGTCTCGATCGCCCGGCCAGACAGCAACCATTCACGAGGACTCAGAGGTGACGCATCGCTGTCGGACTGCAGTTCCGGATCGGGCAGCAGGAACCAATCGACGACATCCAATGGGAAGAGATCCGTCGGGAGCGCCTTCAGGACTTGCGCGAGACCCGGGATGACGAGGCGGCGCTCAAACTGAAAGCGCGGCGGGCGCCAGCTTCCCTCGTATTCCAGGCCAAAAAGAGACCGTTCCCGCAGCCTCTGGCGCACTCGGCTCACGTCCACACGCAGGAGCTTGGCGGCCTCAGCGGCTGACAGGCTTTCCTCGAGCAGCGCCATGTATTGCGCCTGACTGCCTATGAGTGGATCGTTATCGGCACCGACGACGACATGATCCTTTAAGGCGCCGACGCTACGCAGGGCGTCAAGTTCGGCAGCGGCGAGCTCCGTGGCGTGGTGACGTCCAGAAGAGGGAGTGGTCGCTGAGGTCAGAGGGCGATTTCGCGCCAGCGCAAGCTTGGCAGCCGCGTACCACTTGGCCAGCGAACGCTTCTCCGCCGCGCTGCCGCTCGACAGATAATCCAGGCCGTCCGGCGAGAGAGTCGCGGAATGCTCAGCCATGTGCTCCTCTCCATATCTGAACGAGAATTCTCGGTAATATATTACCAGGAGAACTCGGGAGAAGCATCAACCTGGGCCCGACGCTCAAACCCCTGTGCCGGGAATGTGTCGAATCCAGACTGGGCGTGCCGTGATTGTGCCGTGGTGGGCCTGTGGGCGGAGCTGGCAAGCGCTGCAAGTGATTGATATATAAGCCCCTGGAACTCCCGATCGCTGCTTTGTAAACCGTTGGTCGGGGGTTCAAATCCCTCAGCCGGCACCAAAATAGTTCTGCAGATTCAGCGGTTTGGAGCCGATTTTCCGGATCGCGCGCTCCGAGAAGTCGTTGGTCTGTGGGAGTTTTGCGGGACTTTTCTCCATCGCCTTCTCCGACGCTGCACTCAAATTCGCGAGCTCCGACGCTGAGTAGCACGACGTGACCCGTCGAGGCGCAGGGCATCCAGTGCGTCAATGCTCCAACCGTTGTGCGAGCGCCTCCGACTGCTCGACGAACTTCTTGGCGTTGGAATTCCTCAGTCTCTCGAGGTTTTGAAGTTTCCATTGCAAGCCGGGGAGGAACTCCAGGTGCGGCACGTCCAAGAGAGACCATTCGGGCTTGCCAGCGACCAGGGAAAGGAGGAACCGGCGCTCGTCGGCCGTTAGACCGTGCTTGAGCTCCCGCACCATTCGGTCGCGCGCGGCCAGAAGTGCTTCGAGCTCGATGGGCTCAGCAGTCATCCCGACGAAGCTGCGCTCGAATTCCTGGCCGATGTCGCGCATGGGTGGGAACAGGACCTCGTGGATCGGCCGGTTGTGGCTCGCGAGATAGACGACGAACGCGCGACGGATGGCGGCCGTGACGCCTCCGTGCGCGAATAGCTGCATGACATCGAACAGGTCGCGTGGATGTTGTCGATCCAGGGCTGCAACCAGCTTGCCGCCGTACACATCTTCGACCGACACGACGGGAATCTCGAGATCCGCCTGCAACGCGTCGCGCGCGGTCGGTGTCAGCGTCGCCATGCGCACGGGATGAACCGTGCCACGCAGGACGAAATTCACCTCGATCTTGACCTGGATGGCCCCTTG
>JAJZLX010000218.1 GCA_021850555.1 Pseudomonadota bacterium
CGCGATTGACGCGCAACGCGCAGCTGTCTTCTGTGGATGTCGATGCCGAGGTTCTCAACGACGATACGCCGGAGCGCGCCGGTCTGCGCCTGCTCGCGGCATTCGGGCTGCAGCGATGAGGGTTCACCGTGCCGCTGCGAGCGCGCCGCGGCTTTCCCGCCGTGAGTTCCGAGCCTCGATGACGGCTGTGCTTGCCGCGTTGCGGGCATCCGATGACATCATCCTGCCTGGGTTGCACCGGGTCCGCGCCGGCCGCAAGTCCGACGGCAGCGAAGTGACCCGCGCCGACAGGCGTGCCGAGCGCATCCTGCGGGCGTGCCTTGCGGTGGCCTGGCCGCACGATGCGGTTTACGGGGAGGAGTACGGAGGTGAGCTGCGTGGCCGGGGACGCTGTTGGCTGGTGGATCCTATCGACGGCACATCATCCTACGTTCTAGGCATCCCGATGTTCGGGACGCTGATGTCACTGGTGCTCGATGGGGTGCCGGTGCTCGGTTGCATCCATTTGCCCGCCCTGGGGGAAACGACGTATGCGGCAACCGGCCACGGCTGCTGGCTGCTGCGCGCCGGTCTCAGGCCTCAGCGGGTGCGGGTGGGGGCGCCACGGGCGCTGTCGCAGGCCAAGGTGGGCATGACTTGCGTCAAGGAGAACAGCTGGTACGCGAAGCCCGGTGCTGCCGAGGTGAGGCGGCTCGCGCGGGCGGTGGGCCGGCTGCGCATGGCCGGCGACTGTGTACAGTACGCTCTGCTGTGCCGCGGCGCGCTGGACGCAGCGGTGGATCCGTTCATGCAGCCCTGGGACATCGCGGCCGTGGTGCCGTGCGTGAGGGAGGCGGGCGGGGTCGTCTGTGACCTGCGGGGAGAGAGCGGCCGGATCCTGGAAAGTACTTCCATCGTGGCCGCAAGCTCCGCGCGGCTCTGCGGGGAGATCGTACGCGCGGCGCGCGGTCCGGCACGCGCGGGGGGGGGCTCGCCGCTCGTGATGGCCGGTGAGCTGGCGCCGAGCGCCCGCCCCGGGCGAGCCGGCGGCAACGGCCGATCACGCTGCGGCGTATTCCGCGGCCACGGTCGGCCGCGGAATACGCATCAGGGATCTCAAGTCAGAGTCACTTGAGCTGACCCTCGTTCGCCTCGTAGGAGGCTACCGTGTTGCCACGTGCAGCGGCATAAGCGTGCAGGTAGCGTTGGAACCTCCTGTAACTGCGCTTGCCTCTGCTCGCAATCCATTCCTGGCGCATCTGCTCAGGCCCCGGCACTTTCAAGATGGAGGTCGGCGTGTATTGCTCGCCGGCGGAGATGGACGCGCTCGTGGCGCCGTGAGGGTCGGTGTGACTCTTCAGCCACCCGGGTGTCAGCGCATGCCCGGTCGCGCCGGCTTCGCGTCGCAAAAGCAGCTCGTTGCTGCACTTGCCCGCATTGACCTGCACCGGCACCTGCATGGGCAGCACCGGCATCGACTCCTTTCGTGGCCTCTTGCGCCAGATACCGGAGATCACCTTCGCGTTGGCATCCCATTGAGACATGGCCGGCAGGTCGAGCACCGCTTCGAGGGTGCGTACGATGTTTACCTGAGACAAGGGCCGGGTATCGAGCTCGCCTGACTTCACCCACGGTCCCATGGCCAGGCCGAGCGTGCGATGAGCGTTGATATGGTCGGCGCCGCTCTGCGCATCGTCCTCGTCCAGGAAGACCACCATGTGGCGCCATTGCGGCGTGCCGGAGAGGTAATGGAGGAATTGCGCCGTGGCATGATCATTGATGGCGACGTAGTAGTCGGGGCTGTAGTAGCAGGGATCCAGGCCTGCAGTGTGATCGTCGGGGATCCAGATGAAAATGAAATGGGGGAAGGCCTTGCCGCGGTGCGCTTTGAGCCAGGAGATGGCCGCGCCGACCCGGTTGGTGTCACGAATCATCCGGTCCCAGCCGGGATAGGTCTCATCGACGTGGGCAAGCAGTGCGTCGCGGATGACGCCGTCCCTGGCGCGTGTCAGGTTCTCGCCGAAGTCCTCGAACGAAACGTGATGGGCGAGCAGGTTGTTGAAGAGATAGAGACGCTCGGGATAGCTGATCCAGGGGTTGGTGAAAGCCCCCAGCCTCTTGCGGGCATACTCGAATGGATCGTGGCTGCCCGGCGCATTGGGGTTCAAAGCGCCGGTTCCGCCGGGTCCGGCGTTCCAGATGAGACCACGGTCGGAGTAGTACTCGGGCCACAGCCGTTGCACGACGTCCGAGTCCGAGGCGCCGTCCGTCCATTGGTGTCCCTGGGCAGTCACCTCGCCGTCCGCCATGAAGTTGGCGAACAGGACGTCGTGCGCCGCCCAGTGGTACAGATTGGGCAGCTCCTTCGGCCCATAGAGGTCAAAGTGCGGATTGGCCCATTTCCCGGCCGGGCGATAGTCTCCCATGTCCTCATCGAACGTCTTGTTCTCACGGAGGATGAAGACCGCGTAATGGATGTGCCGATGCAGAAAGGCGGTGGTGCGCGCATTGCGCTGCGCCAAGGTGTGCCGCTGCGTGCGCAGGAACTCGTTGTTTTCCAGCGCATCGCGGGTCCATGCCGGGAGGCGGTGCGACAGGCCTCTCAAAGACACCTTCTGCAGCAGGCCGTGCATCATGTTTCCGATGTACTGCCACTGCAGATTCGGCCCGGTCCCCAGTCCCTTGGCCGCGACAACGTAGAGACTGCGGTGAGCGATCGTGAGTGCGCTGGGATACCAGCCCGTCGGGATCAGGCCCAGTCGCCGGCCTGTGGCGGGATCATATACGGCCACGTCGTCATTGCCGGCATTGGCGACGAACAGATGGCCATCCGCCACGGCAAGAGCGTCGGGATAGCTGCCGGGCGGCGCGCCGGGATATGGGTTGTCGGCGATGACGCGCACGGCCTTGAGCGTCCGGGTGTCCACTTCCACCAACGCATCGTCATTGGCGTCGGCGACCCAGATGTCTGGTCCGTGATCCGCGCTTGTCATCGCAGTGGGATGGACGCCGGCGGCCACCGTGCGCGGTCCGACCGCCGGGCCGGTGGGAACGGTTCCCAGCACCTTCAGATTGCGGCGGCTGAGGATCGTGACGCCACTTCCCGCCCAGTCGCTCACCGCCAGGCGGCGCCCGCCGTCGGCAAGAATCACGGCGAACGGATAGGGGCCGACGTTGACGTAGCGGGTCTTGCCGCTGCGGATGTCGATGCGGGCCAGGCTGTTGGCCAGCATTCCCGTTACATAGAGATGACGGCCGGTGGGGCCCACCGCCACGGAATCCGGGTAGAAATGATAGGGCTTGCGTCCGTGATCGCCCTGGTAGGTATAAGGATACTGGCTGCTCGGAAACTTCTGCCACTGCAGCCGGTACTGGCGGACGACCCGGACTTTGTCGTCCTGCAGCTTCAAGGCGAGTACCTTGTCCGAGTTTCCCCCCGTCGCATATGCGATGCCGTTGCGGCCGGCCGCGAGGCCCTGGAACAGATCGTTGTGCGAGACGACTGTCGTGGGAATGGCCTGAGGGTTCTCCTCCGCCCGCTCCGTTGCCGCCGCCTCCGCAGCGCGCTTTTGCGGCGGCTGATCCGTGGAATAGACCATGCCGCTTGCGCCCGTGTGGCGCGGATTCAGCGCCAATGCGCTGGCGCCGCCGAGCGCGAACACGGTCGCTTTGGCCGGTGCCTCCTTGCTGAAGGCGGCCAGGCGCGTCTGCCGCTGCAGATCCGGGCCGTACCAGGTCACTGTTTGAAAAGGGGTGGCGCCGTTGGCAAGGACCAGTATGTGCCTGCCGACGCTCAGTACCTTGGTGGGGAAGTTGGGCGTGCTGACGATGGTTCCCACGGGTGAGACGCGCCGCCAGGTCGGAAGAACGCCGGTGTAGCGGGCGCGATTGCTCGCGGTGATTCGCACGGGCGCCGGAACGATCTGCCGCTGAGCATATGAAGTCGCAGCGGCCAGTACGGGCAGGCAGACGCCAAGAGCGAGGCCGAGCGGCCATCGCGGGCGGCGGTGCACATGTCTATTGCTTCGGCTGGTCATCTCAATTTTTTCCTCTGGGAGCGCATCTCGGTAATGGATCGGCGGGTCGTTCGCATCGTCACACGGGCAAGCGGCACCCGACGAATCCGGGTTGGCGGCACGCGATCACGCGAATGGAAAAGCTCTTGGACCAGGGCGGCCCGGTGAGTGCAGGGCGATGGCGTGGCGGGGCGGTCAACTCGATTCAAGAGCGGCAGAGCAGAGTCAGGGGGCCCGCAGAGCACAGTGCGCCATCGCGACCTGCAGGGCGAGCGCCACGCTGCCGTGTGGCCAACTTTTCGCGCAGAGCTTCAAAGGTGACAGTACGATTTTTGTTGTCATCATCCGATTCCCGGCCGCGCGCAATATACCATGCGTCGCGTGACGCTTCCGTTACGGGTGGCCAGCGAGATCCGGATCCACGCGCTCGGACTGCAACCGGTTCCGTGTGCCTGCAAGCGACGGCTCATCGATATGCGAAAAGTCAATTCCTGCGCTGCCTTCGCGGGGGGCGCAGCACCGGTGTCCTCTGGTGGGACGATTGGATCGGGCGGGCGAGCGTTATGCAGCCGCTTGACCGTTCTTCGGTCAAGAGCCAAGCCGCGTCGCGGAGGCTGAAGGCTGCTTCGCAGACGATGTGGCGCTCGTGTCTGCGGCGCAGACCCTGATCCCATGTGCTCGGAGCGCGTCGAGGGGTGGGACGGGATGCTCCAATTTCCGCATAGCGCGAGGCGCAACTCCCGACCGGGGACTCGGACGGCAAGGACCGGCGTTTCGAGGGTGGGGTCAATCGGCACGTGGATTCACGCAGCGCTTGATTATCTAAGAATATATCGTAAGATATATCTATCGTAATTGAAGGGGAACATCATGCATCGGCACTTCCATCATCGCGATCGGCATGAGGGTTTCGACAATCGCCCGGCGTATTTTGCGGGACATCGGCAAGGTCGCCGGTTCGGGTCTTTTTCAGCCGGCTTCGTGGGCGGCATGGGTCTGGGCGGAGGCGCGTTCCGCGCCGGGCGCCGTCTGGCATCAGGCGATCTGCAGCTCGTGCTGCTCGCCTTGCTCGCTGAGCGGGCGAGCCATGGCTACGAGCTCATCAAAGCCCTGCAGGAGCGCTCGGACGGCTTCTACAGCCCGAGTCCCGGGATGGTGTACCCGGCGCTCACCTGGCTCGAGGAGATGGGCTATGCAAGCGTCACCTGCGAGGGCGTCAAGAAGCTCTACAGCATCACCGAGGCGGGCCGCGGGTATCTCACGGAGAACCAGGACGCAGCCGATGCCATGCTGAGTCAACTCGAGCAGGTCGGCCGCAAGATGGGCCGCCTGCGCGAGGTGTTCGGCGGCGTTGACGAGGACGAGGACGCCGATTGGCGCGAGCTCGCCGCAGTGCGCCGTGAGCTCAAGCAGGCGGTACGCGAGAAGCGCCGAAGCACGGCCGAAGAAAAGAGCCGGATCATCTCGATCCTGAAGCAAGCGGTGGCGCAAATCCGCGAGAAGGGCTGACGCTTCAGGCGACCGGCAGGGCGTGGCCGTGGTTGCCCCGATGGCTCGGGCCGGTCGTGCTCCCCCACGATCGAAGTCGCCGCAACCGTTGCAGCGCCTGCCGCGCGCGGCGGCGTGGCCGGCCGCCTCACGGGGCATCCCAAATCCACAATGTGGTTGCGCGCAGGCCACGCAGTGCAATGAGAGCCAACGTGCCAACCTGATCTGCCCGGGCCTCGTGTGTGCCCCGCTCGTCGAGGGACACATCCTCGAGCAGGCTCAGGCGCCGGGAATCTCCGAGGAATTCCTGGTCCACGGCGAGCTGCCGGGCTTCCCGGGCCCAGGGTTACTCGAGCGAATGCGGCGCGAAAAGCCGGATCCCGGGTCGCTGACGCTCGCTCGAGCGCCCCAGATGGCGTCGAGTTCCGCGCAGGCGAGGCGCGCCTACTTGTTGCGGCGAGCCGAAGCGGTTGCGGAGGATGCGGGCGCCGGCCGCGTGAAGTCGACGATGAAGTGGTCCCCGTCGAATTCCACAACCTTGCCGAGCAGATCGGGGCGTATGTGATAGCTGTGCGTCTTGCTGCGGTTCGTTTCGGGCGTCAGCGATCTCACGATCATCCGGACGGGCAGGCGGTTGTCGTGTGCGTCTGTGAGGTGCCGGCCAAGAATTCCAAGCTCTTCGGATGTCGCTTGCACGACCGAGAGCTTGGCTTCATATCGCAGCACGCCGCGCGTGGGGTGGCAGAAATACGCTGGCAGGCAATTGAGCACCATGGCGCCATCGCGCGCCATAGCCGAGAGGCTTTTCTGCCGATTGCCGGGCTTGGCGCCGTACCGGCCGAACGCATCGAACAGGGTGAGTCTCATAGGATCCCCGCAAGTGCCTGGCCGAACGCGGTACCGGGTCTCGAGAGGGCCCGTGGCCGGCCGGCATCTTTAATTAATGTGTACGCCTGAGGGTGCGCCTTCCGGAAGATGATCTCAAGGCGATTTTGGGGCTCCATTCCGAAGAGAGTGCGAAAGTTCGGCACCCGTGCGAGAACTCGTGTAACCTGCCCGCCGGCTCGTGTGTTTTCGGCTTGACTGCCTTGGCCTTCTGCGCCGTCCGGCGTATCCGGCCTTGTCCGCCACCCTCGCAAAGCTCCGCGGGCCAAGAGGCAGTTGTATCTGCCTCTCCCTTCGTTTCTATCATGAGTATTGTCTAGTGACCAAGCTATATGTTGGAAATCTCCCCTTCACGGCGACCGACGAGTCGGTCCGTGAGCTGTTCTCGAAGCATGGGACAGTCGAGAAGGTTTCTTTGATTTCGGATCGCGACACCGGCCGTCCACGCGGTTTTGGCTTCGTGGAGATGTCGAGCGCCGATGCCTCTCGCGCCATGCAGGCGCTCAACGGCACCGAATTCGAGGGGCGAGCCCTCAAGGTGAACGAGGCGCAGGAGCGTGAGCGCTCCGGTGGTGGCGGCGGATTCCGCGGCGGCGGCTCGCGTCGGTACTGACCGTAATCTTGCATCCTTCACCGCCCCTGGCTGGCAAAGCCAGTCAGGGGCGGTGAATGTACTGATCCCCGGGCGGCAGAGACGATGGCGCCTGGCGCGGAGGCGGACCGGTTCGCGACTGGCCGTCGGTGGCCTTGTCAAATGGACGAGGCCGCGGCTATTTGCGCTCGAGCGCAATGCGCGTCCCGCGCATCTAATCCGTCTTCCCCACCGGGATCCGGATGCGAAGGGATTCTCACTGACCCTTTCCGGCCGTGCGTGACGCCGGCAATCCTTCGCGCAGCGTACCTTCCGGATCGTCAGTGGCCGCACGACAGCCGTTTGCTTGGCCCAGGCCAACAGGCCATCTTGACGCGATGCCCGCTGTGCTGCTGAGACGGGCGCGCCGTGATGGCGGGTTTCGCATCGCTCCTGATGCCGTGCGCGCGAAACGGGCTCGATGCGTGATGTGCCGGATGCCTCGACTTTCTGGTCGGCGACTCCGGTGGCATTCACTGGAGCCTGACGTCTGAGCCCCTGAACACCTAGCCGGGCGGGGGGCTCGACAGCATCCGCAATATCCATTCCAAGGACCTGACGTTCCTGACTCAAAGGTTTCCGTCCCTCAACAGCGACGGCGGACGCATCGTCAAGGTATCGCCGATGCGGACTCGCGTTGCCTCACCGGAGGGAAGGTCTGTGCTTCGATGACGGGCCGCGCGAGGCGCTGTCGAGGCATGGGGTCTTGTAGCTGGGGCCGTGCGGAATCGGCGTCGATGCCGGTGTGACGGGTCCGGCCGCCGATTCAGGCGGTGGCGCCATTGCCAGCGGCAGCCACTTCGTGCGCACATTCGTGCGGCTCCCGAAGACGCTCGTGTCCGGCGCCGCACTCGCTCGCAAGGTCGGCGAGCCTGAGCTCAAGCACCGGCATCACGGGAATGCGCGCAAGGCCATCTTCTGAGGGCACTGCCGACTGGAGAGCGCACCGACACCGAGCGTCACAACATCGCCGCGCCGGCGCTCCTGAGGACAATAGAGTGGCGGGAACCACCTCGGCCCCATGCATCTCTCATAGCGTCTTCTCCGTATGGTGAGTGCCCGGCGCGCCGCCTAAAGTGATGGCCGTCGCGATCGATTTGCCCGTTCGTTCCCTTCCCCCTTTCCGAGGAGAAGCGAACGGGCCGGAGCGCGACCGATGCATGTAGCCGATCTGAGCTTCTTACGCAGACTATCCGCAGGCGCGCCGGCAAGGTACCTGGAAGTTGCGCAGGCCACCGAGACACCGTAGTCCCATGGACAACGCGGCAGCAACAGCCTTGGCGTGCAACCAGCGCTTCAGCCCACAGAGAATCTCCTGCGGGAGGCAGTCTCCCTGCGCGGCCAAGGTCTGCCTTTACTCCCACCACGACACACGCCTGCCTGGATGAGGTCATCGGCCGGATGCATGGCGGCTACGACATGATGGTGGGCGAGCGGGGATTGAAGCTCTCCGGGGGACAGCGGCAATGTGTGGCGATTGCGCGCGCCATGCTGGGCGAGGCCGCCGTCATCCTGCTCGATGAGCCGAGCAGCAGCTTGGATGCGCTGACCGAGCAGCGTCTGATGCAGGCGTTGCGGCGTCTCGGGGAACGCCGCGCCACGCTGCTCATCGCGCACAGGCTGTCGATCACGGCGTCCGCTGACCTGATCCTGCTTCTCAGCCGAGGTCGCATCGTGCAGCGAGGTACGCACGCCGAACTGCTCGCGCAGAACGGGGCTTACGGCGAGCTCTGGCGAGCCTGTCATGCCGGATCCGCAGAGCATCCGGCGCACGCATTGCGACTCAGCTGCTGATCGGGCGCGCTTGCAGTCGGAACCTCCCGTCTGGCTCGGCGGGCGCAGAGGCCCAGGCGGAACGAAATAGCCGTCTGGAGCTGACGGGGCATTTTTTTTCTGACGGCCTGAAACGGCCTGAAACGGCCTGGACCGGCAAGGAACGCCGATTCAGCGGTATGCGATCATCCCTGTGCCCCGAATCGTCCGATTGCCCGTACGCACCGGTGGCACCGGAGCATGGCGAGGCAGCTGGCGCGAAGGCCCCTCCCGGGGGCGGAACCTTACTGCATTCTCAAGGTGAAACTGGCATACAGCGTCCTGCCTGGTGCCGGATAGATCGAAGCATCGTAATGCAGGGGCTGCAACACCGAGACCGGTGGTCCTTGATTGAGGATATTGTCGATTCCGGCTGTGAGTGACAATTGCCGCGAGATCCTATAGGTGAAGTACAGATCATGGTAGAACGTCGTGCCCAGCTCATTGCGCGATAGCCTCGAGTTCGTGAGGTCCGGCTCCGAGCACAGCCCGAGCGCCGCGTAGCTCAACGGGGTTCCGGCATAGCGATCGGTGCATGCTTCGGTCATGGGGCCGAAAGCCCTGATCAGCCAGCCCGCATCCCAGGGCCCGTCTCGCCAGTCAAGGCTCCCGGTGCCGTCCCAGCGGGGAATGCCGCTCGGTGAGCCCGATCCCAGCTCGACTCCAGCGAGATCCACTACCGATGTGCCATTGGCAGTCACTGTGACGACCCGGTACTCGGGCGTCCAGGCGACGTCGCCGTGTACCGAGAATTCCCCGAATGACGTCGCCCAGGCGTAGCGCAGTCCCCCGGTCAACCAATCGGTCGCGATGCTCTGGCTGTTAAATCCCTCGGTCGATACGACGGTCAGCTCGCCGTCCGGGGCGCGGTCGATGCCCGAACAGGCAAAGGCGGCTTGAAGCTCGTAGCAGTCGAGCAGGGTCTGTTGAGCGCTCAGTCGACTGATGGCGCTGCGGATATCGATGCGATAGTACGCCATGTCGATCGACAGGCCCGGCGCCGAGCTCGGGATCCACTTGGCGCTGAGCCAGATGTTGTTGCTTCGTTCTGCCTGCAAAGCGGGATTGCCGATCTTGAGGGTCTGTACGTCCGGATTGCTTTGGATGTAGCTCCCCGGCACTCCCGCGGCCGCACAGGCCGCGGCAACGGCGGAAGCAACGCCGATGGTGGTATAGTTGCTGCAAGGATCGCTGATGGCGGCCGCCGAGGCCGGGCTGGGCTGCCCGAGTTCGCGCAGGTCCGGCGTGCGAAATCCCTGGGCCCATCCAGCCTGGAGACTCAAGTTCCGAGTCGCATCGAAGGTCAGCGTCGCCTCCCCGACGGCTCCACTCCCGGTATGCGAGAAGTCGTACACGCGAACCCCGCCGCCGAGCGTGAGTGCATGCTTGCCGCCGATGAGCGGCGCGACGGTCTCGGTCCACACGGCATTGCCGTGATAACCACCGATGTAGGCAGGAACCCGCAGCAGCGGGACTGCGCTGTCGATTCCCTGAGCGGCGGCCGGGTCGGGTTGAAAGTCTCCGTGCCGGGCCTGGTACTGATAGCCCACGGCGAGGGCGACGGGTCCGGCCGGAAGCCGGAAAAAATCGGCTTGTGAAATCGAGGCGCTCACGGTCTCAAGCGTGTTGGCAATATGATTCCGCTCGGGCAGGCCGATGAACGCGCTCATGGCCGGCGTGATGCCCCCCGGTCCCTCAAAGAGGTTGATTGGTGTGCATGCGGGTACCGACGCACACACGGCCGGGCTGGCGAGGGCCAGGGCGAGATTGCTCAGGTTGACGCGGCCCCGATTCTGATCGCTGACGCGGCTCGATGACCAGAGATAGGCCACGTGCCATTTCCAGGGAGAGGGCGCGTGATGGTCGATGCTGCCGCGAAGGGAGAGGGTCGCACGGTAGGTATCGGAAGTGTCGTTGAACACAACCGGTCCCAGGGCACTCATGCTTTGAGAGAGCGCGAGGAGGTTGGCGTTCGGGCCGCTGGCCTCAAGCGCCACGCCGAACGGGTTATAGGGTTGTGCCGCGCTTATGGAGATCGGCAGACCCGAGGTTCCGAGCGTGAGGGTTGTCGGCGATCCTTCCTGGCTCGCGGTCCGACGTCCGACGAAGATGCTCGCGTTCGCTCTTATGTCGTCCCCGATGTCGCGAAAGCCGCTCACGTACAAACCCCATTGCTGCAAGGGCATGATGAGATAGTTATAGGGCAAGGTATTGAACCTGTCGCCGGCGGTAAGCGGGCTGAAGCCGCCCGCCGCGCCGGGCGTTGCGGTCAGATTGCAGAGGCGGGCACCGTCGGCCTGCACGGGACAGAGGCTCGAGGAGGCATACGGCCCGCTCGACGGCACGAACTCGAATTGCCCGTAGGGCGTGATGGGGCTTAAGCGCGACAGGCCGGTGCCGGGCAGGGGGCCAGCGGTCAAACTGCGAGCCGATGCGAAGATGCCGTCCTGTCGCGACCAGCTGAGCAGTGCCATCAGACCCGAGGATTTCCCACGCCGCCCGAGAGCGAGGCTCGCCCAGGTGTGGTTGCCGTCCCAGTGGCCGCTGCCCCGGGACTCGCCCGTGCCGGCCGTGGCCATCACGCCGTTGAGGGTCGGTACCGTGATGATATTGATTACGCCGGCAATCGCCGCGTCTCCGTATCGCACGGCGCCCCGCGCCGGATAGACCTCGATTTTCTGAATCAACGCCACTGGAAAGGTGGAAAGATCGGTGTCCCCTTGGGCGCCCTGAATCCAGCGCTGGTCATTCACCAGAACGACGAGCCGCGAATGGTTCAAATCGAACAGATCCGCGCTTTGCTCCCCTCCGTTGGTGAACTTGTTGGTGCTCGCCGTTCCCAGCCCGTTGGCGCTGCCGAAGATCGGCATCAGCCGCAGCGCCTGCCCCAAGTTATCGACGCCGAGGTCGCGAAGCGCGGTCGCGGTCAGTATCTTTACCGGCGACTGGGTGCTCAGGCCCAGCATCGGTGGGCGCGAGGCCTGCACCACGACCTGCCCCAGCTGTGTCGGCAGATCGAAGTTGGCGGGACCGGCAAGCGCGGCGCTCGCGACCAGGCACGCGGATAAGCCTATGAATGGCCTGATGGCCGAATGGGATGTTCGCGCGGTCATATACAGATGGTGGTATGAGCCCTCTTGAGGCGAGCTCGGTGGCATAAGCTCCATCAATCAGAAAGCAGAGGAGTCCGAGCGCGTAAGTCAAGTGCGCCGCCGGGCGGATGAGGCAAAGTTGTGGCGCTCGAAGCGCCATCGCTGCGAGTGCGACGGCAGCGCATTGCGACCGAGACGGTTCCTCGATCGCAACGGCCGCCCTCTCCCACGGCCGCTGGGCCCGAGGTCGATTCTGCGGTCTGCACAGACGCCGCCTTGGCCGGCATTGACCCAGGCTGGAGTGCAATGTGTGGCGGGCAAGCGGATCTCGTTCTGCAAGTCGCCGCTTTACGCGCTCGAATTCTGTCCTCCCAGGGTGACTTTAAGTGGAGGGCTGCGTTTACTACCAGCGGCCGTAGATGAGCCCGTCGCCCCATCCGCTCGGTCGAGCGTATCGCCGGTGGCGCGCCGGGGCCTCGAGAGTGGGCGGATCCTCCCGATCGAAGAAGGCCGGGCGGCAGTGGACGCCCGGCGGTCTCGGTCGGGCGAGTCTTTGCCCATTGCAGATTTCCGCGGAACTTGCGACTCTTCCACAGATGGCGCCGCGTCGCGCCGGCATAGAGCAGAGATCAGAGGTGCGCGGACGTCTGGAGTTTGGGCCACTAGAGCTCAGAGTGCTCGCAGTGCTGTGGGAGCGGGGATGCGCTGCCACGGTGCGTGACGTGCAGACGTCCTTCCCGCAGCTCGCCTATACCACGCTCATGACGACCCTGGATCGGCTGTACCGCAAGGGCGTGCTGTGCCGTTGCCGTCTCGGTCGCGCTTTCGGTTACGAGCCGCGATGCTCGCGCGACGAGTTGTTCGGGCAAATGGTGTCCGGTCAGGTCAGTGATTTGCTGGCCTCTTGCGGTGACAGCACGGCGCTGTTGTCCACCCTGGTGCAGGCCGTCGGCCACGCCGATGCCGAGCTGCTCGATGAGCTCGAGGCGCTGGTGCAAGCCGAGCGCTCACGACTGAAGTGGGGGTGCAAGTGACATACGGGGTGACGTTGACACTGGTGTTGCTCGGCAGCTTTGGCCTGTGCAATCTGCTGCTGTCGGTGGCGGTTGCCTGCTGCCGGCGAGTCGGGTGGCTCGGGCGTGTAGTCACGGCCGATGCCGTGCTCGGCATACGGCTCGTGCCCGCGGCGGGCTCCGCGCTCCTCGATTTGACCATCGTTCTTCCCGCGTTCCTGTTGTACGAGCCGCCGCACGCGCACGACAGGCCCGGGGCGCTTCTGATGATTTCAGCGGCGTTGGCGCTGTTAGTTCTCGCGGACGGAGTGCGGCGCGCGTGGGGTGCGTGGCGGGCCACGCGGGCATTGGTGCGCCGTGTGCCGCTGCTGCGGATTCAACCGCTGGCCGGGGGCACTGAAATCAGCGTCATCAACGTGGCGGAGCCTTTGGTGGCGGTCGTGGGAAGCTGGCGCCAGCGGATCGTCGCGGCACGGTGCGTCGCTGCAGCCTGCGACGGGGAGGAGTTCCGGCAGGTCATCGCGCATGAGGCCGCTCACATGGGCGCCCGGGACAATCTGAAGCTGCTCGCGATGCTGGCCATGCCCGATGTGCTTGCCTGGCTGCCCGCCGGCACCGCGCTGACGGCGCAGTGGCGCGCTGCGACCGAGATCGAGGCGGATGAGAGTGCAAGCGGTGCCGATCCTCGCAAGCGTGTCGCGCTGGCCTCGGCGCTCATCAAGGTGGCGCGCCTCTCGGTTGCGAGCGGCCGGCCCCATCGAGCCGCACGGGTGGGCGGCTACTTCGGCGGACTCGAGCACCGTATTCGACGGCTGCTTGCGCCGTCCCCGGGAGCGAATCCCGCCTTTCCCGGCCGTCGCGTTATCGCCACGGCGCTGTTGGCTTCTTTGCTCGCCGTGCCCCTGTATTCGTTCGTTCATCGGGCCATCGAGGTGTTGGTCGCCTTTGGTCGCTGAGTGCCGGGCGCAGTGGCGCGGGCCGCTCAGGCGGCCCGTTGGTCATGATCGGGAGCGCCGGTTGCGCATCGTTGCGGCCCGAGCGGGTGCGCGTCCGTCTTCGAGGAGCTTGCCGGAATCTTGTGCCGGATCTCCAGGCCGTACGACGGGGTCGCAGGCGCGCCCGAGCCGTTGACGGGCTGAGCGTCGCTGCGCTCCGCGAAACCCTATGCTCGATTGTCAGGCCGCCTTTTGCTCGGCGAGCGATCTGCGGTGCAACGCCGCTTCCTTGACCGCCGGTGGATCGTAGTTCGCGTCCATTGGCCGTACGTCGTCCGCGCGCTGATGCGCAGCGCAACCTCGGTGCGTTGCTTGAGGCGGCGAAGGCGGTATTCGCCGAATCCGGCGTGGATGCTCCCGTGCGCGAGATTGCCGAGCGCGCAGGGGTAGGGGTGGGCACCGTCTATCGCCACTTCCCGCAGAGCGCGGACCTGATCGCTGCGGTCTGCCGTCAGGAAATCGATGCCTGTGCTGATGCGGCGCCGCTGCTCGCGAAGCAGAACCCGCCGTTCGAGGCCTTGGCGAAGTGGTTGCAGCGATACGCGGCGTGGATTGGAACTAAGCGAGGGCTCGCTAAGGCCCTGCATTCCGGCGACCCGGCCTTTGAAGCCCTGCCGGCCTATTTCGAGCGCCGCCTTCGGCCGGCCTTCAGAGCGCTCTTCACATCCGCAATCCTCGCCGGCGTGGTCCGGGCGGATGTTGATGCCAATGATCTGCTGAGCGCGGTTGCGAAACCGTGCATGTCTGACCGTAGTGTCACGCCCGATTATGCGCGACGGATGGTGGCGCTTCTTGTCGACGGCTTGCGCCATGGCGCAGACCGGCCGGTGGGTGAAGCGCCCAAAAGAAAAGGCTCTATGAAAATCGAGCGGGTGATGCTGCGACGTAGGGGTTGATCCGGGAGAAGTCCAGCTGGCCGGCTCGAAGTACATTCCCGCAATCAACCAGGGAGCGCTGATGTCGAGCACCGGCTCGAAGATCCTGCCGGTGACCGTTGTGAACTGGACGTCCGCTACGAACGCGCATCGCACCGCAACAAAGAGCGCATCGTGGCGGGAGGTTTGGTCTCGCAAGCGGACGCCACCCAGACTCGCTCTTGCGATACCGAGGTCGAAGCGACACACTTTGCGTCAAATCCGAGGTGGAAATGGCGGTGATGTGGGTGCAGTGAAAAAGATGCGGAGGAATGCGGCGGTTCGTTTGTCTTGCTGCTGCTTTTTCCCTTGTTGCTCCTCTTGTCTGCTCGGCATATCCCACACACGCCCAGGCGTCAGGCCTGCTAAGGAAGGCGAACAGCGGGAACGTTCGTGCGCTGAGCGAGATCCGGACCGCCACCCGCCGCGGCGATCCGCACGCGGAGACTATCCTGGAAGGTATGTAGAGCTTCGGCAAGGTCTTGCCGCACGATCCCGGCAAGGCGGACCAATGGTTTCGCAAGCCGGCCGAGCAGGACGACGGCGCCGCGGCGGATGCGCCGGCGACTGATTACCATGTCGGTGTTTGCATGGCGCGGAACAATCCGAGGGCCGTTTACTGGTTCAGAAGAGCTGCCAAGGATGGATCCCAGATGGCAGAATTCACATTGGAATCCATGTACAAAAGCGGCGGTGTTTCGCCAAAGAATACAGCGAAAGCGCGCAAGTGGTTGCGGAGAGCCGCTATTA
>JAJZLX010000414.1 GCA_021850555.1 Pseudomonadota bacterium
GGCAGGATGATGCGCTCTGCCTGGCGCATGGCGCCGCACGTATACACGACGTTCGGGACGTAGCCCTCGCGGGCCGATCGCTCGGGTCGCAGCAGCGGCTCGGGCAGGCGGGCGAGCACCTTCGCGGGATCCTGTTTGTCCAGTAGCACCGCGCCGATGGAATACCGCCTCATCGGTCCGACACCGTGAGTCAGCAGCAGCCAGCCCTCTTCGAGCTCGATCGGCGATCCGCAATTGCCGATCTGGACGAATTCCCAGGGGAATCGCGGCGCGAGCAGCACGGCGCCCTCCTCCCAGGAGTACAAGTCATCCGAGTAGATGAGGTAGAGGTTTTCGTTGTCCTGCCGCCCGATCATGGCGTACCGGCCGTTGATCTTTCTCGGGAACAGGGCCATGCCCTTGTTGCGCGCAGCCGCACCCGTCAGGGCCGTCATGCTGAAGCGCTGAAAATCGCCGGTTTCGAGCAGCTCGGAGCGGATCGACCTGCCGTTGTAGGCGGTGTAGGTCGCATAGAAGGTCTTCCGGTCGCCGTGGTCGAACTCCACGAAGCGCGCATCCTCGATGCCGTTCGACTGGGCCTCGGTCACCGGGAAGATGACACGCTCGCTGATGTCGCCGTCGGGCTGGAATACCACCTCGATACAGTCGCTGCGCATGCCGGGGACTACCCGCTGCAGGTGCGGAATCGACGCCAGTCGCGCGGCCGGCTCTACCGTGATGGTGCCATCGGCTGCGAGCATTCCCGATCGAAAGGTCAGAGAGGAGACATGACCTTCCCCGACAGCCCGCAGACTGAGGATGAAGCGGCGCGCGCCGCGCGCCACCGCGGACTGATCCGGATGCGCGACGATGCTTGGATTGAAAAGCGCTGCCGCTTCGAAGGAGTACTCGTGCAGGAAGTAGGCGCCTACGAGTTGGCGTTGCACCTGCGTGAGCGGACTGTGCACCGAGTGAACGACTTCCACCGCGTCGGCGCGCGTCTCGAAGGTCGCGAGCAGCCGGCGGTGGCGGCCCTCGAAGGTCTCGAGCAGCTCCGTCAGCTGCCGGGACGCGGTGTCGGGATCGAGAGCGAGGACCCGATCGACGATGTGCGTCACTCGCTTCGTGTCCGTCGGGGTGAGATTGCGGGGCTCGGCGCTCGGCTTGAAGTGGCGCATCACCACTCGCGTAGGATCTGGACTGAGGCGCAGGGTCTGACGTTTTACTAGCGTGGGGGATGACAAGGTGTCTCCATGTCGCTCGACCGTCACGCGAAGTCATCGGCGTCGGCAGTGAGCTCGGGTAGTTGGATCGGGCGGGCGGCGCTCGAGCGGTCGAGCTGCCGCATATCGGCAAGACTGAGAAGATACGAGACGACGGATTCGGCTCCCCGGTTCTCGTTGGGGCGATCCGGATGCAGTCCGTCGCGGCAGCTGCCGGTGTCCAGATCGATCAGCGGCAAAGACAGATCGTTCGCGCCGAAGAACCACGCGAGCGCCCGCTCCGCGTGCGCCAGCCAGACGTCATCGCCGTCGGCGCGCCACGCAGCGAGGCACGCGGAGATCGAGGCCGCGGCCTCCAAGGGCTGCTGGTCGAAGGCGAGCGGGACCGATCGCTTGGCGCCGAAGCTCATCGAGCCGACGGGCCTGAAGCACCCCGCCGCTGTCGTCTGCAGGCTCATCAGCCAGCGCAGTGAGCGCAGGCCGGCGCGCAGGTGGCGCGGCGACTCGAGCGCGCAGCCCGTCACGATCAGGGCCTGCGGCAGGCGCGCGTTGTCATAAGCGAGTCCTTCCTCGAACCACTGCCAATCGGCGCTCTCGACCGCCTGCATGAGCAGCAGCAATCGGTCCGCGAGCAGCTCGCGCATGCCCCAGGCATCGGCGTGGCGTGCGGCGGCGGCGCAGTAGCCATCCAGGCCGAGCAGCGCGAAACTCCACGCGCGGGGCGAGAGAAAGCTCGCCACGGTCGGCAGCGCCTCGGCGAACAGGGCCGCGGCCCAGCGCCGCCGCGGCTCGCGGCGCCCGGCGCGGGCACACTCGCCGAGGGCCCACAGCGCACGCCCGTGACTGTCCTCGGACCCCGGCCCGCCGTGCCAGCACCGGTCGAACCCCATGAAATTGCGAAAGCGCCTGGTGCCGGGATTCCAGGCATGCTGCACGAACGCGGCGAACCGGCTGGTCACGCTTTCCGGCAGAGGCGACTCTCCGGTCCGCTCGAGGGCGCAGGCGAGCAGCAAGGCGCGCGCATTGTCGTCGGTGCAATAGCCATGCGAGCGATCCGCAACGGCATGCGTCGCGTGCTGAAGCAGGCCCGTATCGTCGCACAGAGACAGCAAATGGCCGACCGGCGCCGCCCGAACACCCTGAGCGGCGCGGCGATCCGTCCCGGCCTGCTGGTTCTTGCGTGGAGCGTGGCGGCACCCAGCCCCGCCTCCGGTACTCTCGAACAGTGCGCAGTAGCGCTCCGCGATTCTCGGCCATATCGTCGAGCGGCCTTGCGCGTACGCGCGCTGGCGCATCGCGAGTCGCCTGGGCCCGTCGCTCAGCAATGCGGCGGTCTCGCGACCGAGCGCCGCGACATCACCAAAGGGAACCAGCACGCCGCGCCCGTCTCTCAACAGCTCGCGCGCGTGCCAATAGGGGGTCGAGACGACCGCCTTGCCCAGGCCGAAGCTGTAGGCCAGGGTTCCGGATGTCATCTGCGCCTCGTTGAGATACGGAGTGGCGTAGACATCGCACATTGAGATGAACTTCAGCAGCGTCGCCTGATCGACGAATCGATCGAGAAACACGACATGGCTGTCGATTCCAAGCGTGCGCACCCGCGCCATGAGGCTGTTCCGATAGGCCTCGCCTTGATCACGGACCAGATTCGGGTGGGTCGCGCCGAGCACGACGTATACCGCCTCGGCGCAGCTCTTCAAGACTTCCGGCATCGCGTCGATCATCACTTCGACACCCTTGCTGGGCGCGAGCAGACCGAAAGTCAGAATGACCGGACGGCCCGCGAAACCGAGGACGCACTTCGCCTCATCGGGCTCGACGAACGCGCCATCCGGAGTCCCGTGCGGGATGACCTCGATCTTCCCGGCCGCGACTTCGTATACGGCGCGCAGCAATTCCCGACCCTTCTCGGCCATGACGACGACTCGGGCGGAGGCCTCGACAATCTCCCCGAGGACGCGCCGCTGCGCCGGCGTCGGCCGCTCGAGCACGGTGTGGAATGTGGTGATGAGCGGCATGGTCAGCCGCGCGGTCAGCGCCGTGATGTGGCCGCCCGCCTCACCGCCGAAGATGCCGAACTCGTGCTGCAGCGACACGATTTCGCACCGCGCGCGGTTCAGAATATCGGCTGCATCCTTGTAGTCCTCGAGCCGTTGATCATTGATCTGAAGGCACACGGCGGCCGGGTAGTCGTAGGCGTGCCCATCGTCCGTCATGGCCACGATGCTGCAGCGCTCGTGCGGCGGCAGGTTCTCGATGGACTGCTGCAAGTCGGTCGTGAAGGTCGCGATCCCACAGCGTCGCGGGAGCGAATTGCCCACCAACGCGAACCGCCCGAGCAGGCTCACGGTACCGCCTCGGCAGAGGCGTCCCGACTGACAGGCACCGACTCCATTCGCAACGACGTGCCGGGCGAATCGCGGACAGGGTCGGGCACGCGCATGCCGTTCATGCGACGCAGCAGATACGGCGCCGGGGTGCAACGAGCATATGCCACAAGGCAGTGAAGGCGATTTGCGCCAACTTCGATGCGAGCCGGCTCGCTCTCGAGAAATACGGCCTTACCTGCATCGACCTCGATCGACTCGACCCGGCCGGCGCCGGCGAGAATGAACAGCCAGGTCTCCGCCGCGGCGTCCAGTTCCCGCACCACTCCAGGCGCGAGCGTCATGCGTTCGAGCACGAAATGCGGGCTGGCAACGAGCAATGTTCTTGCCGCGGTCAGCTTGCGCGGGGGGCTGCGCGGTGCGGACCGTCCGGCACTCGCAGCCGCCACCGCCATATCGGCGTGAAGCTTGCGTGACCTGCCGTCCTCGAACGGCCGGAACGTCGCGGCAGTTCTCGGCCGGATCTCGACGATGACCAGCCCAGCCCCGATGGCGTGGATCGTGCCCGGAGGCACGAACGTGGAGTCGCCCGTTCGGACCGCCTGCCATTGAACTCGTTCGCCGATCGTGCCGTCGCGGATGCACGCCCGCAACTCGGCGGGAGTCAGCTGTTGCTTCAATCCGACGGCTATATGGGCCTCTGGGCTGGCCGAGAGGACGTACAGCGCCTCGCACGTGCCGTGCACCAGACCGCTCGAGCGCGCACGCGCCTCATCAGGATGCGTCTGACTCAAGAGCGGCTCATCGGTGAAGATCAGTTTCAGCTGCAGGGTCGGCGCGGGTGCCGACGGATCAGCGCGCTCGAACCAGGCTTCCCCGATCGCTGCCAACGGGTCGTGATAGACGTTCCAGGGCCTCAGGTCGGTGCGGCCCCAGGGCTTGGGTATGATGTGAATGTGGGCCTGTTCGACCGCCATGAGGGTCTCCTGGTTGAGGACGCGGAACGCGGTGTGCCACCCTCGCCTCCTCTGACGTCGGGGTGCCTCTGCTCAGGCGCGGGCGGCAGCATCCATCCGATCAGAGCCCTCCGGTGAATGACGCCGATCCGTGGCGAATGAGATGAAACGAATTGCGCAAGACGATGAGGACGGCCAGAGCCCCGAGCAATGCGCGTCCCGCGCTGTGTAATTTGGCTCCGGTCACCTGTGCCATCCCGAAGAGCCGAAATAACCACTTGCCGGTGACCGCCCCGACGATTCCAGGAAGAACCTCGAGAATGACCCATCTGCGCCCGGGTCGACGATGACACCGGTGATGGCGCCGGCGATGAGCCCCAGGACGATCCACGACAGTGATGGCATGACGAACTCCGGCTGTGAGGCGAGCCGGACGAGGGTCACGGAACGGCACGCATCCGTCGAGTGGACTGACAGGCTGCCTGTCCATATCGGCGCTGTCGGTGCGCAGGCGCACAGAGTGCACAGGGACGGGCGACTATACTATCTGGGTGGGAGTGCGCTCGGCGAAGGCCGGGCTGCTCACGCGATCCGACCGAGGAGTTGCACGCCATTGTTCACGTTGGAGCACAGTAAGGCCGCGTATCGAGTGGACTTCGCAGTCCTCGGCGGTGCGTCCATAGGCCTTGGAGTGCTTCTGTTGTGCGTGAGTCCCCGCGCACGCCTGCTCGAGACTGTCGCGTGCGCCACGCTCGGTCTTGCCAGCTGGACCTTCATGGAATACGGGGTGCATCGGTTCGTGCTGCACGGCGTGAGGCCGTTCAGCACGTGGCACGCGCAGCATCATCGGCGGCCCGCGGCGAGGATCTACTCGCCAACGTTCGTCAGTGTCGCTTCTATCGCCGCATTGATCTATCTGCCCACGTGGATCGTCCTGGGCACGTGGCCTGCTTGCGCGCTCACGTTCGGAGTGACGCTCGGCGACTTCGCGTATTCGGTGACTCATCACGCGGTGCACCACTGGGCAGCCAGAGGTCGCTGGCTGGGGCGACGCAAGCGCTGGCATGCACTGCATCACGCCCAGCCCCTCGATGTCGCCGGAGGGCCCGGATATTACGGCGTGACGAGCATGTTCTGGGACCATGTCTTGCGAACCGCCCTGGCGCCCAGCGCCCAGGGTACGCCGCGCGCCGGCCGACCCGCACGCACGGTCGACATCTGACCGCCAGGCCCCCCATGCGGGCCTGCCGGGCAGGCCCGCTATCCCGAGCCTACGCCACAGACCGCAACTGCAGATTCCCTCCGGACCTGCGAGCCGGCCGCTCTCCTGCGACCCTCATGGGTCCGCCACGTACGAATACCGCGACGCACCATCGCCGAAGATCGGCTCGGTCCCGCGTCTTCGCGCCTCAACGACCCCCCGCGTCCAGAGCCTCACCAATGCCGGGCGGTGGATTGGGGAGTTCGACTCCCACCTCGACGGCGCTGACCGGCGGCGCGTTGCCGGCATGAATGAACAATGACACTCAACTCATCGCGGCCGGGAACTCGAGCCCTTGCTTGCACTCGCCACTCAGAGTCACTTCCGCTTCGCTCAGCGCCGAGCACGCGCGCCCCGGTCCTTGTCGTTGAACGCGATGCATTCGACCCGCCGGCACTGAGCGGAACCCGCCGGCCCATACGCGTGCCCATTGCGCCTGCGGGGGAATATCCGAACGCAGTCACAACGTGCCTGTCCACGCCGCGGATCACCCCGGACTCATCGACGCGCCTCATCGCGCCCGGCGCGGCATCGAGCACCCGGAGCGCGAGTGCGGCTGACAGCACTGTCATTCGCCCATCACCATTCGGCTTGCCGCATTTCCGACTCCTGCAACTCCCGTACAAACGTCGTAATCGAGCACACCGTCGGAGCAGCGGTCTGTACGAGGGCGTACCGAGGCAGCACGCACGCAGCTAAGAGACACGGACGCGCAGGCCGGATTTAGCATGACTTCAACGGTATCACGACCGTCACCCGCTGTTTCCAACGGCGCCGCCGGCCCGCGATCCGGACGTTCGTCATTCCGTAGCATCCGCCGTAACAAGCGCGCATACTTCACCGACAATTGACGAGGACGACAGGATATGAAGAAATGCACCGCCGGCGTTTGGATTGATCATCGCAAAGCCTTGATGGTATTCGTCACTCCCGCCGGCGAGCGCTCGGCACACATCGTCTCGAAGGTGGAGACACAGCTGCGGCGGTCTGGGGATTCTCCGATGAAGGGGCGCTACGCGGCGGATCAGGTGCCGGCGGACGATAGTCGACAGAAGGCGGTCACGGGAGAACTCAACATCTATTACGACGCGGTCGTTGCGGCGCTTCGCCATGCCGAGTCATTCGTCATTTTTGGTCCGGGCGAGGCCAAGGGCGAATTGAAGAAAAGACTCGTGAAGAACAAGCTCGGCGGAAGAGTGTGCATCGTCGAGGCCGCGGACAAGATGACCGATCGACAGATTGCCGCGAAGGTTCGCGAATATTGCTCGACCCCGCGGTTGAAGACGGGCAAGCGAGGGGGCCGCCGCCCCACCGTCTCGACCGCACCTGATGTGCCGGAGTGGCAGCGCTGAGGAACCGGTTGAGCCGCGGTGGACTGGAACGTTCATCAGGAGCACGGCCGTCGGAATTGACTTGCGGCAGAACGTTTTCCCCGGGCATGCGCCAACCGGGTGTCGGACTTGCGTCCTCGCAAGACTCTGGGCGCGAAAAAAAGCGCGCCGATGGGTCATCCGAGTCAAGGCCGGCAGGCTCCTACCGCGATTCTCCAGTCCATTCCCGCGGCCTCGACCCATCTTTGCCGAAGGAATGAACGCGATGGGCCTCAGTTCTCAGGAGCAAAGTCGGGATTGAACACAATTTCCCAGAGATGACCATCGGGGTCTTGGAAGTATCCGGAATATCCGCCCCAAAAGGTCTTTCCGGCCGGCTTCACAATCCGCGCCCTGCGGCAAGCGCTAGCCGCATCACATCATCAACCTCGTGCGCACTTGCTACAGTGTGGCCGAGGGCGACACCCGCCGGTCTCGCGCGACGGGCATTCAGTGTCGGGCGCTGCCAAAAAAAACGGGCGGTGACCAGCCGATCCGGGCGGACAAACCTCCTTTGGTCACAGGAGATGCTCGATATGGCGGCATACCCGCGATACTGCTCGGCACAGGGAATCGGCAGGGCCAACGTTTGGGAGAGAGATCCCTGGGAGCAAGAAATTCCAGCGGATCGATGCTCAACCCGTATCACCCCTCCTTGCGCGCACCCGCCCACGTCGAGCGTTGGGAGGGCAGCGGGTCAGCGTGCCCCAGCGACGCGACCCGCGGCACCGCCCGGCGCCCTCCCTTTCCGCCAACAGGACCTCGCGTGGCGGGTCCGGCTCCTACGCCCAGGTCAGGTCAGTGGGTCTACTTTTCGCAAGCAGAAGCGGGCTCTTTCTGGATAACGCCTCAGGCGCTACCGCACAAGGAGATGGACCGATGAATTGGCTCGCGCGGGCTGCCCGCGAAATTTCTGACACAGCCGGGAAGCCTACTGTCAAAACTGCCAAAACCGCCGTTTCGTCAGTTTTGACAGTACCCCATGCGGGCGTTTCCCAAAGATCAGAGGATATGGCCGCTGATCGAATACCGCCTGAGGGCGGCAGGACGCCTTCCGCCGACTCGCTCACCGCCCGCCCCACGTATTTCCGGGGGCGACCCCCGGCAAGTCCCCGGACGGGCGCACGCGGTTCCAGGTCGCGACCTGGGCCGCGTACCCGCACGGCTGCGCCGCTGGCTGGACGCCACGGGCACCGCTACCGCTTCATTGCCCCGGGGCAGGGCCATTGAGGCAGGCGGCAAGTCGCCTCGGTGAAGAGTCGGTTGGCGGGCAGCCAACGGAAACGAAAGCCCGGCAGCTCGGTTCCAGCCGGTGAACTGCCCACTTGCATCATGGCATTTGTTGCCATTAACTGGCATCCCGTCACCCCGATGAATCGGTGCTTCCATGGAGAGAGCATGAACATTTCCCTGCCGACGCCGCTCAAACGGTTCGTCGATGAACAGATCGCCGCCGGCCGCTACAGCAGCGCCAGCGAGTACGTCCGGGACCTGATCCGCGGCGATGAGAAACGCCGGGCGGAAGAGCGCCTCGAGGCGCTGCTGCTGGAAGGGCTGGAGGGTCAGGAAACACCACTGACCCGGGAAGACTGGACCGCTATCCGTAAAGAAGCCCTCTCGCGCGTGGCGGCTCACAAGAAGCGCACGTAGGGGCGGAGGTCTTTCAAAAGCCCGCGTCGCGACGGGATCTGATCGAGCACTACGTCTACCTCGCCGAGTACGCTGGCGCGGCCGTCCGCCGATCACTTCCTCGAGCGGGCACAGGAAAGCTTCTCCCAGATCCTCGAGCAACCTCTGATGGGCTCTCCCGTGGTCTCACGCCGTCCGGAACTCGCCGGCCTGCGCAAGTGACGGGTGTCTGACTTCGAGGACGTCCTGATCTTCTATCTCCCGCATGATCGCGGGGTTTCGATCGTCCGCGTATTGCGCGGCACGCGGGACTGGTGGCATTTGCTGGGTCTTGTGTAGGTTGGCCTACAGGAGTGCGCGACCCACGAGGCTGCCATAGCCCAAAAGACCGGGCGCCGGCTATAACAAGCCCGTCGCGGTCTTCCACAGCAGCACCCCCACACCGAGAGCGGCGGCGATGAAGGGTATCCACGACTTTTTGCCGTCATCCCCGTTCTCAACGGCCTAGTACCACCAGATTCCCATCGCCACCGACGCTCCCGCGAGCTCGGCGCCCGCATCCTGGACGGTCTCGCAGCTGCCGCAGCCCAGTGCGGCGTTCAATGTGCCCATCAGACGCTCGGACCCGCCCACGGGCCTCCTGCACGCGACCCGCCAAGCCCTGCATGGCCTGCGCATGACGCTCGGCGTCGCGCGCGGCCTCCTCTGTAGATGGGGATTGAAAGCGCTATGAGCATCGGATGGGAAAATTTGTATCGATCCACAGGCTCAAGCGTATTGGGCTCGCGTCTGCGCCGCAGGTCCCTGGATAATTCCCAGTCGACCCAGAACACAGTCTTGGTTGGGGACACAATCGGTTCGGCAATCCTTCGTCAGTATTGGCCGGGGCCGGGAGATTCGAACTCCCGACCCTCTGCTCCCAAAAGATCAATGACATACCGACATACATGTCATATGCTTTGACATATGAGAACCACCGTACGCCTGGATGAAGCCCTCATGAAGCGTGCCCGCCAGGAAGCGGCTCGTCGCGGCATTACGCTCACGTCGCTCATCGAGCAAGGGCTTCGGCTTGCGCTGCGCGCCCCCCTGAAGCGCCCGCAGCACCCTGCCGTATCGCTTCCTGAATGCCACGCCGGAGGTGGCGTCCTGCCGGGCGTGGATTTGAATGACAGCGCGGGCGTACTCGAGCGGATGGAAAGTCGCGATTGATCCTGTGCGACGTCAATGTACTGATCTACGCCTTTCGCTCAGACGCCGAAGATCACCCGCGACACAGGGCATGGCTCGAATCGGTGATCAACGGGCCAGCCGCTTACGGCGTCGCACCTCAGGTACTCGTCAGCGTCGTGCGCATCTGTACCCATCCGCGGATTTTTGCACGTCCCAGCTCCCTGGATGATGCCTTCGAGTTTTGTCGCGTTGTTGTTGGACAACCCTGCGCGACGGTGATCGTGCCCGGCGAACGTCACTGGTCGATATTCGAATCCCTGTGCCAGGATTCCAAAGCCACGGGAAACATTGTGCAAGACGCTTGGTTTGCGGCCCTGGCCATCGAATCCGGCTGCGAATGGATTACCACGGATCGCGACTACGCGAGATTCAAGGGCCTCACGTGGCGACCCCCATTCTGATCTATTACGGCCGATCGCAAGCGCGAGCGGCTGCGAAAAACTTGAGCACGAACGTAGTTCCGCGCCGATCGGGCTAACCGCAAGACACAGGGAACTGCATGACGCGCTGGGCCGCCGAGCTGCACGTGCCGGCCAACTGCCGTCATTGCGTCCGTAGTGGATCCTGCGGTACAGCGGACCGGCACCAGCGCCAAGACCCGTGTGCAATGCGCGTGTCTCACATTTCACTAACCGCCCGAACGGACCGCGACTGTCTTCCTCACCCCGTGTGCGTCTACCCAATGATTGAGACGCTCAGAATCCCTCATGGGCGCTTCTGCCAGCCGGTACACAGCGTGGTACTGATCTTGACCCGCTTTCGTGGACACCCGACAGTGTGAATAGTTGAGGAGTCCGTCATGGCCAAGTCAAAGCATGCAAAGCGATACCCGAAGGAGTTCCACCGCCAGATGGTGGAGCTGCATCGGGCGGGGCGAACGCTGTCTGAGCTTTCGCGTGAGTTCGGCTGCTCGCAGTGGGCGATCAGCCGGTGGGTCAAGCAAGCCGATCGCGACGCCGGTCGGGGAGACGGTGGGCTGACCACCGAGGAGCGCCAGGAGCTCGCGCAGCTACGCCGGGAAAACAAGCGGTTGAAGGTGGAGAGGGAAATCTTGGGAAAAGCCGCGGCCTGGTTTGCGCAGGAGAGCGCTCCGAATACGAAACGGTCTTCGGATTCGTAAGCGCGAACCAGGATCACTATCCGGTGGGGACGATGTGCCGGCTGCTGGAGGTGTCGAAGAGCGGGTTCTATGCCCGAGAGAGCCGACCGCTGTCGGCTCATGCGCGCAAGGACGTCGAGCTGCGAGCACTGATCCACCAGATCTACGAGCACTCCCACCGCACCTACGGTGCCCCGCGAGTCCAGGTGGAGTTGCGGGTGACATACGGGGTGCGTGTGGGACGCAAGCGGGTAGCGCGGCTGATGCGCCAGGCAGGGCTCGAGGGCGTGCAGAAGCGCCGCTTCCGTTGCACGACGCGGCCCGGGGCGCCCGAGCACTTTGCGCCGGATCTGGTCGAGCGGCAGTTCGTCGCCGAGCGGCCGGATGCGCTGTGGGTAGCCGACGTGACCTACGTTCCGACGCTCGAAGGCTTCCTGTACTTGGCGATCGTCCTCGATGTGTTCTCGCGCCTGGTGGTGGGGTGGGCGATGGCCGGTCGGCTCGCAAGCCGGCTGGTGTTGCAGGCGCTGGAGATGGCCTACGCAGCACGCGGGCCGCGCGCCGTGATCCACCATTCCGACCACGGGAGCGAGTACACCGCGATTGCCTTCGGCACCCGCTGCACGAAGCTCGGGGTACGGCCGTCGATGGGCAGCGTCGGCGATTGTTACGATAACGCGATGGCCGAAAGCTTTTTCTCCACATTGGAATGCGAGGTGTTGGATCGCAATCGCTTCCGGACTCGAGACGAAGCGCGCTCGGTGATTTTCTGTTGGATCAATTCGTGGTATAATACAACACGTCGACATTCGTCGATCGGTTACGCTTCTCCACAGGAGTTCGAACGACGCTTCACCTAGAATCACCGGAGCTACACCCGGAGCTTCTCCCCGCGCAAGGCGCGGTGAGACTGCATTGCGTGGAAGACCACGGTGAGAAAGATCCAGACTGAAGAGGAGACAAGACACAGCCAAGCTTACAAACTCAAGACCGTCCACGAAATCGGGTCAACCCCATACAGAATGCTCTGCCGGACCTCTCGTAAATATTGGTCGGGGCAGGGAGATTCGAACTCCAGACCCTCTGCTCCCAAAGCAGTCCCAGGGCGTGCGGAGCTGAAAGTACCTGAAATGCTCTGATAGTGTACGTACCGTGATTTCTAGGGTAATACCGCCGTCAGTCCCTTGCATGCCATTCCAGATAATTTCAAGTATAGTGGACACAAAGCGGACACACTCCGAGTACTGCGACAGTGGCAAAGGGCTTCCCCAAAGGCAGGCACAGGCAGACACAGCCGCAGCGGATGGTCGCGACCCGCGTCGCCACCCTCCCCCCTGGCACCTACACCGACCCGGGGCAGACAGGACTTCAGCTGCGCGTGCGCGCGAAGCGCGGCGGAGCAAGTCGGACATGGCTACTGCGTTTCAAGTTCAAGGGCGAGGAGACCCGCATCCTGCTCGGTCACTTCCCGCAGACAAACCTCGATACAGCGCGCGGAGAGGCTCGCCGGCTCCGCGAACTCGCGGACCAAGGGATTGACCCCCGGCGCGCCCGATCGAGGCGCCGGGAACGAACTGCGGCGGCTGCCGCGGCATCCGGCGCCCCTGATGCGCACAGCGTCGAGTTTCTCGCCAGCGAGTTCCTGGAGCGCTACGTCAAGCCGCACCGTCGACGGCCTGAGTACGCAGAGTGGCTACTGAAGCGCGATGCGCTCGAGGAATGGAAAGGCCGAGACGCTCGCACCATAACCCCGGGCGATGTCGTCACCTTGCTGGACGGTATCGTCGAGCGCGGCGCGCCGGTATTGGCGAATCGCACCAGCGCGCTGCTCTCGCAGATGTTCCGCTTCGGCGTGCAGCGCCGCATCGTCGACCAGAGCCCGGTTCAGCTCTTAATGCGTCCCGGTGGCCGCGAGAAACCCCGCGAGCGCGTGTTATCGGACGACGAGCTGCGGGCGTTCTTCGCCGATCCGATCGCCTGCACGCGGCACGCAAAGCTCGCGCACGTGGTGACGGTGCTCCTGCTCACCGGGCAGCGGCGCGGAGAACTGGCTCGAGCCAAGTGGTCCGAAATCAACTTCGACGAGAAGACCTGGGTCATTCCCGACGAGAACTCAAAGAGCGGCCGCGGGCACGTGGTGCCGCTGTCAGAGTGGGCGCTCGCCGATCTGCGGGCACTCAAGGCACTCGCCGAGCGATCCCGATACGTGCTCCCGAGCGACGATGGCAAACAAGCGGCCGACCCGGCCCTGCTCACCCGCGGACTGGCGCGCTGCCTTGGGCGCTTCAAGAAACGCGGGATTGCGCCGTTCAATCTGCACGACCTGCGCCGAACCTGTCGCACCGGCCTCGCGCGGCTGAAGGTGGAGCCGCATATCGCAGAGCGCGTGCTCAATCATGTGCAGGCGGGCGTCGTCAGGGTTTATGACCGGCATGCGTACTTGACCGAGAAGCGCGAGGCGCTGGAGAAGTGGGCGGCACACTTGCGCAGCATGGCGCCCGGATAACATGAGGCTGCTTGACGCCCCACGATGCGAACAGAAAACAGATAACTCTGGAGAATGGGCACCATGCACGATTCAGAAGCGACCAACTGATAACACGTGTTTGCACGCGCGCACTTGACGGTTCATGCAAACTATGATTCACTCTCAGCCGCGAGCATGAAGTTCGAAGCGCGCCGAACGCCCGCCAGGATGGCGAACCGCAAAGGAAGCGGAATAGGCCGGCTGGTAGCGACAATTAGACGCACCGGCAAAACGCCCGGAAATTCCCCACGGGGAAGGTGCGTCTCGATTAATCACGTAAGCCGCTGATTTTTCAGCGGCTTTTCCATTTCAGCTTTCCGTAAATGACCCCGCCCCGAGCGGGGTCTCGTCGTTTTTCACCCCAAACAGCCCCGCCCCGAGCGGGGCTTTTTCGTTTCTGGAGCAAGCAAGCCATGTCGACTCCGACCAGTCTCGATCAGTTCGTTGCCGCGCCCGCCATCCTCTGGCCAATCGACCTCGAACGCCATCTCTCAATTTCCACCCCGACCCGTTGGCGCTGGGAGCGCGCCGGGAAACTCCCGCCCCGCGATGCGTACATCAACGGCGAACCAGTTGGCTGGCTGCGCAGCACGATCGACGCAATGCTGAACGGTGAGCGCCACCGCGCCGCCTGACCCCACCACGATGGCCGCTCCCGGCTCCAGCAATGGAAAGGCCGGCCCCGTTACGAGCGGGAACCGGCCGGAGATCGCCACATGACAATCCTACCCTATCCGCGCCCCCCTAAAAAGCACAACCGCCGCTGTGCCGCATGCTCGCGCCCGGCGCGCACTATTTACTGTCCGGCCTGCGCGAACGCATACCCGGCTCTCACTCGGCTCCTCGCCGAATGGAGGGCGGCGTGAACGCGTCCGGTCTCGTTGAGCTGCACCGCACGATGCGCGAAGCCCAGCGTAATTACGACCGGAACGCAGCCTCGCCGGCCGCACGCGGTGAGTACATCGAGGCGCGTGCTCGTTGGCACGCGGAAAAACTCGCCGCTCGAGCGCGATTTGCCGGCGCGCGCGGATGGATCACCGCGCGGACGGCGTTCAGCCTCGAGCAGTTGGCACAGATACGCGCCGGGCGTTATTTCGCCCGCGCCGAGTCTCTCGACCGCCGGGCTTTCGATCACGCGGAATTCTTCCGCTGGCCGGCGCGCCCTTTTCGGCCCGCCGGCATCGTCGTTCACGTCTACGCCGACGATTACACGCTGTGCGAGCAGTTGGCCGCGCGCTCCGGCCTGACGTTCGAGCCGCTGCCGATCAGCTGGTACTACCCCGGCGGCACCGGCGCTGGTGTCTACACTCGTGCCGACTCGATCGCGAGGTGCGCATGAACGCCACGACGCGCGCACCGTGCCCTGTTTGCGACCGCGGACCGAAGGATACCGCCCTCAGCGTCACCGTCGACGAACGCGGCACAGTTTCCTACTGCCACCGCTGCGGATACAGTCGGGCTGAGAACTTCGAGCGCCGCCCCGCGTTCATTCCGGCGCCGAGCAGTTCTGACAAGCCACTCGACTGGAGTGAGCGGGCTGAGGCCATCTGGCGGCGCACACTACCGCTCGGCGAGATTGCGCGCGTCTACCTTCAGGGCCGCGGCTGCGTGCTCCCGCCTCGCGATGGCGACCTGCGATTTCTCCCTGGCTCTGACCGTCACGCGCCGAGCCTCTGTGCGCGCATCACCGATTCGGTGACGGCGAAGCCGATCAGCTTGCACTTCACTCCGCTGCTGCCTGACGGCTCAGGCCACGGCGAGCGGCACCTGCTCAAAGGGCACCGGAAACAGGGAGGCGTGATTCGACTCTGGCCCAACGAAACCGTCACGACTGGACTTGCGATCGCCGAGGGAATCGAGACCGGTCTGGCCGCCGCTC